>CAYRFV010000131.1:0-14582 GCA_964423545.1 uncultured Anaerolineales bacterium
CGCCCTGGCAAGGACCAGCCATCGCCAGCCGGGTGATCGACCCCGACAAGGTCATCCTCACCCTGCTCAGCGACGCGATTGTGACCGATCCGTGGGGCCGCTTCGAGCAGGGCTTCGAGGCGGATTGGCTAACGCGCGAATTAGGCCTGCCGAAGGGCGTAGCGGTGGAAACTGCGCCTGAGGACCAGCAGCAGCGACGCTTCAGCGTCGTGCGCACAGTGGATGCATTCAACGCCAAGCTGGGATTGCCGCGCTCGCGCGATGTGGCGCTGGTCGCCGGATCGGGCGTGCGCCTGATGTTCAAGGGCATCGCACTGCCGGCACTACAAAACTTACTCGACACAGCAGAGCAGCGCGGCATCGGCTTGCGCCGAGACGAAGGGTTCGGCCGGGTGGCGTTCAATCATCCGATTCACCAACAGTGCACCAATTGGAATGATGGCGCCTTGACGCTCGGCGATCTGGCGTTGAGTAGCGCACTACAAGATCACGATCAGATACGTGTTGCTCGCTTCGAGCAAGAATGGCGCGAGAAGTTGGATGACAAGATCACCCCGAAGCTTTTCGCCTATCCTCCGTTCGAAACGGTTGCGCGACTGGAGCACGTATCCGGCGCGACATCGCAACAAACTGCGGCTACAGCGCTGGATGGATTGGGCAAGCAAGAGCAACTACTCCTCCACCCACTGGCCGGCCGCGATAAGAAGAATTTCTACGAAACGGATGGCCGGCCTGGCATAGATAAGGTGCTCGAGCTGCTGGATGACCTGGGAACACTGATTGCCGAAAAGAAAGTTGATGCCTCGGTGGAGCAGAAACTATGGCGTATCGGTTTGCAGATGCTCGCCGATCGCATCGCAGAGCCCGCCCGCCGCAAGGCCCAGGAGGGGAGGTAACCATGAAGTTTCGAGCTATCACGGCCACCCTGAAGTTGCGCACGTCATTGCACGTGGGAACCGGCGCTGGCACCGAGACAGCCGATGATCTGCTGCGCCGCGATGCCCGTGGCCGGCTGCTTATCCCTGGCACGGCGCTGGCCGGCGCGCTGCGCAGCATCGCCACGCGCCTGGCCCCGCGTTTCTCTGGCACAGGGTTATGCTATGCTCTGAAAGCCAAAGATCCCAAAAAGGCCTGCGGCTGCCTGGTTTGCCAGTTGTTCGGCGATGTCAATCCACAAGAAGATGATGAAACGGGCAACGCGGCTCGTGTCATATTCTATGACGCCGTGCTTGACGCCACCCCAAAGCTCCAGATCCGGGATGGCGTGGGCATTGACCGCACGACCGGCGCGGCCGCCCGCCGCGAACGCATCAAGTTCGACATGGAAGTGCTGCCGGCCGGAACGACCTTCAAGCTGCGGATCGAGTTGGACCGCCGTTTGACTGATGAGGCAGCCGTGCGGCTGCTGGCCGTGACGCTGGCCGAATGGCAGGCCGGTCGCGGCGCGGTGGGCGGCCGTGTGTCGCGCGGCCTGGGCGCATTCGATCTGGCTGACATCCAGTTCATTGAGCGCGACCTGGACAAACCGGACGCATTGCTGACCTTGTTGCGAGATGGGCCGCCGTGGGACGCTAAGGATGGTAAGACCGGCTGGATCGCCGAGAAGCTGCAAACTGTACCGGCGATCCCGAAGTGGGATGGCCAGGCCAAAGATCCCGTGGCGCGTGCCTGGGCGCTGGCGGAGTTCACACTGGCAGCCACCGGTCCGTTTCTTACCCACGATCTGACCCAGGCTGGCCGCGGCGGCTTCGACCATGCGCCGGTGTTGGCGGCCTACGCCCTGCGTGAGAAACCTGTGCTGCCCGGTTCCAGCCTGCGCGGGGTGCTGCGCAGCCAGGCCGAGCGCATTGCCCGGACTCTCGCGACGCTGGACGCATGGGTCGCAGGTGCCGATCACGATCAGAGGAGAAGCGCTTTTCTCGCGCGTTGCCCGGCCTGCAATCCGTTGACGGCGCAGACGTCAGACGAGGGGGCAAGCTGCAACAGCTTCATCAAAACCCTGCCAAAGAAAGACCGCGAGAAACTGGAGCAGGCAGGAGCAGAAGACAAGCTATGCCTGGCGTGCCGGCTCTTCGGCAGCACATGGAACGGCAGCCGCCTGCGCGTGGAGGACGCGCCGTTCAAAGAGGGCGTCAAGATCGAGTACAAGGTGCTCGATTTCCTGGCGATTGACCGTTTCACCGGCGGCGGCCGCGACAGCGCCAAGTTCGACGCGCTGGCGCTGTGGCAGCCGCAGTTCAGTGTGCGGTTCTTCCTGGACAACCCCGAGCCATGGGAACTGGGCTGGCTGGCGCTGACGCTGCGCGACCTGCAGGATGGCCTGGTGACGGTCGGCTTCGGCCGCGCCAAGGGATTCGGGCAGTGTACGGTCGAGGATCGCAAGCTAACGATCGGCATCTTGCACCCCGATGACTTCCCCTTGCCGCAACTCAAGTCAGGCAAGATAGATACCACGGTTCAGGCGGCAAGTGCGGCCGGTGAGCGACTGCGCAATGCCTCCATCGCGATCAGCGGCGTGTACAAGACCGTTGCCTATGATGCTGCCACGGCTGCTGACTGGCTGGCACTGGCCAACGGTTGGGTCAAGGTGTTCAATGAGTTGGTCAGGGATCCCGATCATGGCTTCAAACACAGCTTCGGTCTGAAAGACGATAGCTACTTCACCCAGAAAAGCGGCTATTGGCTGCCCGATCTCTATCCAGCGAGGGTGACCCGATGAGCGAGAATAACATTGACTTCAGCGAACTGATCAAGAAGATGGACGCCGCGCCGCGTTACGGGAGAAATGGGCCGAATCGCCTCACTATCCTGGGCGGCCAGTTCAAGCCAGAACGGCGGACGGCGTTTCTCGCGGCCTGGCAGGGGCGGTGGGAGGCAATGCCCTGGCGCATCTGGGAACATATCAGCGAAATCGGGTTCGCGGACGGACCGAAGGATCTAGATCTGCTCCAGCGCGGTGAAGTCTTCGGCGGAGGCGGACACCTGTCGTTGCGTCGCGATCGCAACCGATGGTACTGGCGCTATATCGGTCCGGCCGATCAGCCAATGCCAGAAGGCTTTGAGGAGGCACCGGAATGCGAGGATTTTTGGACTGCCGATCCGAACAAGGACGTAGTCCTGCGTTGCTACGAGGAACGGGTGCTGTTGTGGGGCGAGCAAGTTCTGGATGCCAATAAGCAACCCACCGGCCACTGGTGGGAGGATCGCGTTGCTGCTGCGCGGCTGGACTATCCAACTCAGCTCAAGGGTCGCGACCGCGTGCATCTGGTCTTTTGGCGCTTCACTGAAGCTGGCCGCACGGTCTTCGTGTGGTATCGCGACCTGGTATAGGGGGTGGGCAATGAGCGAGGGCACGATCATCAGCTACAAAAACATCGCCGGCCAGATCAAGGGCGATGATGGTAAAGCATACGACTTCAACCGCAAGGCCATTGTTGAGGGTAGCGATGCGCAGGCCGTCCCAGGCCGCCGCGTGCGGTTTGAAGTGGATGGCGAGCGGGCACGCGAGGTGGTACTGCTGGACGCGGTTGTGGAGATAGCCAAACCAGCACCCAGATCCACAGTGCTTCCACTCCCTACGACCTCATCGGCCGGCGTGGGGACACCCGCGTCTCAGTCCGGCTTACCACCCCGGCCGACACCGATAGTAAGACCGGCCCCGGCCCCCACGACATACCGTTTTCTCAACCCGTACAACTTTGTGCGCTGGTTACGGCCGCCACAGATATTCGATGATGCCGAGACCCAGTTGCTGGGACGTTGCCCACCACCGCCACACGATCGCTACATCGGCCTAAGCGGTAGAATTGTTTGTCAACTTGAGGCAATGTCACCTCTGTTTATCTCTGATTCTGATCTACCGGATCCCAACGAAGAAGACAAGAAAGCTGGACACAAAACCTACCGTTTCTTTCATTACAACTTCGGGGATGGAGATGAACCAGCGCTGCCAGCCTCAAGTCTGCGTGGCATGATCCGCAGCGCCTTCGAAGCCGTGACCAATTCATGCTATGCACATTTCGATTACGGATCTCGTTTGAGCTTTCACCTGGCCGCCGCCGAGTCGTTGAAGCTAGTTCCCGGACGAGCAGAACGAGATGCACAAGGCCGCTGGCAATTGCGCTTGCTTCCTGGCACGGCGCGTCTGGTCATTAACGATCGTCCACGCGACAAGCTGTACGCAGCGCGCGTGGAAAGATATCGCGCTCTATCGCCCGGACGACGCAAGAAGGGGCCTGGCGGAACTCCGGAGTTCCGCCCAGTTAAGACAGATGGTTTCAGAAATGGTGAGAGGTGTCTTGCTGTGGTGCAAGAGCTTCAGTTCCCGCCGGTTTGGAACGTCGTAGCGATTGGCAAAGATCGCGACCAATTGCGACCTGGGGCGGGCGAAAGAATCATCGAAGGCTATCTGAGCACCAACAATCAGAACATCGAGTCCAAGCGGTTCGAACGCTTCTTCTTTCGCGACAGCAAGAATACGACGGGGCCGGAGTTTGTGCCCTTGCCTGAGGATGTTCGGACTAAGTACGCCGATCTGCTCAAGGACTACCAGGAGCGCCACAGAGACACCATCAAGAAATGGCGAGACAAGGGACATGCTCCTGACCAACCGTGGATCGAAAGAGATCGGGAAGGCCGGACGATTAGGAAGGAGGCTGCGTTCAGCCGTTTTGTTATCGGCGGCCCCAAGGAATTGCAGGATGGTGACTTGGTCTATGCCATGCTGTCGGGCAGCCTGCAAGCGCCACAGGTCGAATTCATCGTCCCTGTGGCCGTGCCGCGCGTGGGCTACAACCGAAAGGTGGCACAGCTCCTGCCAAAGCACTTACACAAATGTGATGACTACGATCATCTTTGCCCGGCGTGTCGCACATTTGGCTGGGTGCATGGGCATGAGGACGCGCCAGATTTGCCGATCGAGCGTCGAACTGCCTATGCTGGTCGTGTTCGGCTTGAGGTTGGGAGGTTGATTCTGGAGCAAAGACAGCAGCCGCCTACATTGCCGCCAACGACTCTAGCAATCTTGTCTACGCCCAAGCCCACCACGACGCGCTTCTATCTCAAGCCGAGCAGTAGTCGGCCCCGAAATGGAATGGATGACTTCCAGGCAGGTTACGACAATCAGGACAACGTACTGCGTGGCCGCAAAGTGTATCGGCATCAAGGACATTCGGGCGATAGTGAATTCTGGGCTAGCAATGGCCGCGAATTTCGAACAACGGAGAAATCGGACCAGAATCGAACCGTTGAAGGCGCACTGTTGCCTGGAGCGAAATTCGAGTTCACTGTTCACTTCTCCAATCTAGCGCCCATTGAATTGGGAGCCTTGCTGTGGACGCTTGAAATGAATGGCGCTCATTATCATCGGTTGGGATTTGGCAAGCCGTTGGGGTTCGGGAGTGTGAAACTGAGCATCGCTGATCTGTTCGTAACCGATTGTGACCAGCGATATGCGAATCTTTCAAAGATCGAAGGAGATCCCAGCAGCAGCAACATGCGAGCCCAATGGCTCAGTCAATTCAAGATTGCAATGGGCAGAGCATATGGTGGTGAGTTCGACAAACAGGCTCACATCAAAGATCTGCTCGTCCTGTTGAGCGATCCGCAGCCGAATCTTCCCATTCATTACCCGCGCACTGACGTCAGGCCGGTCGAGCAAGGCAAGAACTTCGAGTGGTTCATGGGCAACAACCGCAATCGTGACGCACGCTTCGCGCTGGAAATGCCAGGTGAAGAGAAGGGACTGCCGCTGATTGACAAGACAGGCGCTGTTAAACTCTGATGCCGGGGTTATCTGTTGTCCGCGTGTTGGAGAGTGAGCCATGGAGCATGACAAACTTGGCTTCTATCTGAGTGTGGCCAGGACGATACAGCAGCTAAAGGATGTCCGCGCCAACACGCGGATCGATGCCGAGGGTGAAGATACCCTGATGGATATGCTTTGGCTTATCCAGAAACTTCTTGGTGAGTCGACAAATGATCAGGACCTGGCCGGTCTTCGTCCCTTTCCCCAACTCCGACTCTTTCAAAAAGACTTCTTCGAGTTTTATCAGGTACTCAATGAGAGTTTGGGCGAGGACAGTAATCCACTGCAGGACGTGGCTCTGGGACGAGAACGGCATCGCAAGCTCAAGGACCTTGTTGGTGCATTCGAACAAGTCTTTCGTGAAGAAGTGGAAACTCGTGTCGTGTTCATCTCGCCTGATCGACTGAGTCTGCTCGAGTTCTCTTCCCCAAACAAGTTTCTTCACAGCGAAACAGACAGACAGCATTTCCAGTTCCTGCCCCGAATAGTCCAACAGGGATTTAGGGATGCAGGCAGGTGTTTGGTATATGGCTTGCCAGGTGCAGCAATCTCCATGTCATTGCAGGCAGTAGAAGCAACCATCCGGTTCTTCTATGTGCGACATGGGGGTCCGAACGACCGTCGCGAATGGGGACCCATGATCAACTGGCTTCGCGATCAGCAGCCATCGCTGCTGCCCGGCGATGTAGTTGGTCAGAGGCACTGCCACGCAACGTTGGATAGGTTAAGAGACCGTTATCGCAACGCTATCGCCCATGGCCGAGCCTATGGCGAAGCTGGAAGACCAGACGCAAGCATAAGTGAGGCGGAAGTCGTCTTCAGGGACTGTTGGGCAGCCGTTCGCCTTCTGGCAGCGGAGACGCCAAGGCGACCTCAACTCAAGTGCCGTGTCAAGGTCAGCGATCACCCAGACTTCGACACGGCGGTCGCGTCATTTCTGTATGCGTGGAATCCTGAGCTGCCTCCTTTTGGCGTAGAGTATATCGAATTCGACTCATCAATGACTGCAGATGAATTGATCGATGTTACGGTTGAGAATACGAACTTCTGGCCAAGCCGCATTCAAGCTCTGGGCAGCGAGTCGCTCAGCCGTCGCGTTCGAGCCTGTTTTCGGATGCAACCGAACTATGCTGCCACAATTGATCCACTAATTGATTTTGTAGACAAATGCCGACAGGGCACCTTCACCTCGCGTTTCAACCCTCAGAGTCCACGAGAAGACGATGTTAGTCTTCTCGACTTGTTTGCCGGCATCGAACTGCACCTGAAGCGTGGACGAACACAGGAGGGAGATGCTCAACCGAATATTGATCCTCAACAGATACTGGTCGAAACCTGGAAGATATTGGACAGATTTGTAGCATCTCCCCTCAGCCCAGAAGGACCATCGCTAGTGACCGATCTTGACATGCAGCCTGTGTTTAAAACACTCTGCATAGATGGCCAATCTGTAGGAGCCAAACCTGCGAATACGTGAAAGGTGGCGCCAATGCCGAAGCCCAAACCGATCACCCCACCCTGGAAACAAGACCAGAAAGACGCGCGCAAGCAAGAGCGCGCCGAAAAGCGCCGCCGGCGTGAACAAGCGGTCATGACCACAGCTGTAGCCGAACAGGCCAAGTCACAAGGCCAACAGTTTCATCTCTGGCCCCCGGCACACCAAGCGACCGAGTCGCGCGACCAATACCGCTTCCTCAACCCCTACAACTTCGTGCGCTACCTGCCAGCCTCCAATCCACCAGCGGATGATGCGGACGCGCAACTGCTGGCGCGGTGCGCGCCGCCGCCCCACGACCGCTACGTCGGCCTGACCGGCCGCGTCGTTTGCCGGTTGGCAGCGGTGACGCCGCTTTTCATTTCCGACTCACACGACGTTCGGGTTACCACCGTCACCCTGGCCGACGGCCGGCAGGTAGAGCACAAGAGCTATCGCTTCTTCCAGTACGATGGCAAGGATACGATTCCAGCCAGCAGCCTGCGCGGGATGATCCGCTCAGTGTTCGAGGCGGTGACCAATGCGCCCTTCAGTGTGTTTGACGGGGATGAACGCCTGGAATACCGGCTTGACCCCGCCGAAGCGCGGCGCTTCAAACCCGGCATCGTGCAGTCTCTACCTGAGGACGACCAGCCTGGCACCATCGCCTTCTGTGATGAGGCGAAGATCGCCGCTTATTACCAGAATGATGATTCGATGCCGAATCTGATGGATGATTCCTGGACTTGCGGGGAAGAAGCTTATGCGATTGTTGGCAAGACCAAGAACAATATACCAAAGGTCGAGTTGCTGGCGCGCGACCCGTGGGAGCTCACCGCTGATGGCCGGCCAGTGCGTCACGGTTGGGTGAAAGTGACCGGGCAAACCATAGATACGAAGCGTAACGAGAGCTTCTTCTATTTCATCGGAGATCCTGCTAAAGCCAAGACAATCGCCTTCGATGTTGAACGCGAGAAGGACTTCAATACCATCTTGCAGGCCCAGTTACACGAGCGGCGAGAGGACTTCCACAGCCAGGTGCAACACGAACGTTTGACAGTTGGCGATCTGGTCTACGTCGAACGGGACCCGGAAGATCCAGCCAAGGCCCGTAACATCGCATTGGCGCGCGTTGCGCGGCTGCGCTATCGGAACGCCATCGGCGACCTCCTGCCAGATCACCTGAAGCCCAGCGAGCGATACGATCAATTGGACGTTGCCTCGCGTGTCTTCGGCTGGGTTAAAGCTACACCGACTGATGACCGCACGGCCCGCGTAGCTTATGCTGGACGGGTGCGCTTCTCACACGCCACTTTGACCACCGACGGTGACAAAGGGGTCTACAAAGACGAGTTGGCGCTCGCCATCTTGGGAGAACCAAAACCGACGACCACTTTGTTTTACCTGCACAAAGCCGAAGGAGCGTGGAGCGAAGCGGAGCGGAAAGAACCAAACGCGGCCGAGACCATTGGATACGATGGCCCCAACCGGTTGCGGGGCCGCAAAGTTTATCGGCATCACGGCGCAGCCTTGGATCGCGAGGAATACGAACGCGCCGAACGCCGTCGCGACCACCAGAATCGCAGCGTGCGCGGCGTGCGCGCTCCGGGCAACGTCTTCGAGTTCACAATAGACTTTCACAACCTTGCGCCCGTGGAATTGGGTGCGTTGATATGGGTGCTCCAAACGATGGGGGTTGAAGGTTGCTGTCACCGCTTGGGCTATGCCAAACCGCTCGGGTTCGGCAGCGTGCGGGTCCATGTGAGTGAAGTCCGATTGTTGGACATGGCGACGCGTTATGAGGATTTCGATCTGGCCGCCGGCTGGCGGCAAGCGCAGGTTGACGAGATGAATGACTGGATGAGACGGTTTGAAGGAGCGATGGCCGCCTGCTATGGACGTCCATTGCGCAAGCTTGAGAACATTCACGATCTCTTCGCTCTGCTGCGCGAGCCAGGTTCGTCATTGCCGCAACACATCCACTACCCACGCTCGCGGCCGCGCCCCGATCCTGAAGGCAAGAATTTCGAATGGTTTGTCGGCAACAAGGGGAAGTCGAAAAAGCTCGACAGGGCAGGGCCGAATCTGGTACTGGAGATCGCGGCTGAAGAGAAAACGGGCCTGCCGTTGATTGAGAAGAAAGAGAGACGTTGATAGGCAACACATGATCTCACCAAGAGCAGCCACCCTCCTTCTCACCCACCCCACCCCCGACCTCGACGCGATCGGTTTCGTCTGCGCGGCGCGCAAGGTCTTCGGATCTGATACGCCGGTGACGTGCCGGCCGCCGACGCGCGCGGAGCTGGAAGATCCCGCCGTCATCGTAGGCGATATCGGGCTGCCCGGCTGCGAGGCGATCGGCTACAGCCCGGCGCTGAACAACTTCGACCACCACTACAGACATGCCGACCGCAGCGCCACTTGCCTGTTCAATCAGAAGTACGACGCGCTGCGGAGGGATATCGTGGCGTACATTGATGCGGTGGATATCACAGGAGGCCAGGAGGAGGCCGAGACCACGCTCAAGGTGGCAACGATCGGGGTGCGGGTGCGCCACAACGGACACGATGGGGCAATCCTGACGGCCGGGGGCCGGGTCCTGCAATGGCTGGAAGAAACGGGGCAGTTGCCCGGTGATATTACCGGCGCTGTGCCGGATGATCTGCAGGACTGTCTGGCCACGGGTCAGGCGGAGCTGCGTCGGATCCAGGGAGCCGAGCTGCCGGCGATGCAGCGCAGCATGACGCGCAAAGGACGGACGATGGGCTACCTGGTCAGCGCATCGCCTGTGGTCTCGATCGTTAAAGAGGAGATGTTCGCCCTGGGGCTGGACATCGCCATCGTGCACAACCCGGCAGCGCGCCGCTACGCCATTGCGGCCAACGTGCGCGGGGCAACGCCGATCAATCTCAAGCGCGAGGGCCTGGCCGACGCGCTCAACGCGGAGGAGTGGCGCCGGGGCACACCGCCGGAACAACGTTGGGATGGGCACGATGACCGCATCGGCAGCCCGCGGTCAGCGGGATCCCTGCTGAACAAGAATGAGGTGCTGACGATTGTCAGAGCGGCACTATGAGGGTAGCAGAAACGCTGTGGAATTGAGCAGCGATTTTCACGAGGGCTGCCCCAGGCGTTGCACACCGGAGAGATCGGCGACACGAGAGAGCCACGCAACTTCGTCGAAATCGCCGTCGAAACTGATGATCCAACCCAGGCCGAGTTCCTGGCAAACCAATGCCTACACCGAAAGCGGGGGAATCAACAGTGACTATTCTGCTCAACTTTTCCCACCCTCTGACCCCTGAGCAATTGGCGCAGGTGGAAAAGTTGACCGCCGCGGCGGTCGAACGCGTCATCACCGCACCGGTGCAGTTCGACGCCGGGCGGCCGTTCGTGCCGCAAGTGGCAGCCATGCTGGCCCAGGTCCCGCTGACGGCCGCGGAGTGGCAGACCGCGCCGTTGCTGATCGTGCCGCCGGCGCTGAATTTCATCACCGCGGTGCTGCTGGCCGAGCTGCATGGCCGCATGGGCTATTTCCCGGCCATCGTGCGGCTGCGGCCGGTGGCCGAGAGCGTGCCGCCGCGCTTCGAGGTAGTGGAGGTGATCAATTTGCAGGCGGTGCGCGATGACGCCCGCCGGCTGCGCTGAAGACGCCTCATGCTATTGCTAGAGGAGGGGCTATGCTGGACTCAGTCTTGGAGTGGATCAAAGCAATCGGGCAGAACCTCGCCGCCAGTTTCATTGCCGTGCTGCTTGGCCTCGCGTTCACTCGTTTCGTTCAGGATCGTATTGACGATAAGCGATATGGCGGATACAGCGTGAAAGTCATCAAGACCGAGTTGGACGCAGAGACAGGCGCTGGCGAACTCAAGACCAAGGTCGATCGCCCGATCTCGGTCGCGAAGGCGAAAGTGATTCTGGCCGAATCAGCCGATCTGTCGGTATTTCTGAAAGGCGTGGTGAGCCCCTACGCCCAACTCTACTGTGATCTGGTTGCGGAGCTGGAAGACAAGAAGAAGCCCGCGGCCGAAAAAGTGCTGCGATTGGAAGGCAAGGTTTATGTCATTGATCTGGACAACAATAAGCCGCCCAAGTCGCTGGCTGACCAAGGCGCACAAAGAGCTCGGGTTTTTTAGACATGCTCATTTCAGTTCTCCTCGTCCTCACCCCCGAATCGACAGCCACACTGCCACCTGATCTGGGCCGCGCCGTGCAGGCCGAGACGCTGGCGCGGCTGAGCCAGGTGGACCCGGCGTTGGCCGAGGCGCTCCACGCGGGTGACGGGCCGAAGCCGCTAACGTGTTCTGGTCTCGTCGCCGCTGACCCCACGCCGGAAGCGCGCCACCCGGCCGACAGCGTGGTGGTGCGACCCGGCAGCCGCTACTTTGTGCGGCTGACCGGCCTGATCGAGGCGGTGAGCGGGGCGTTGTTCGCCGGGTTGGTCGAGCAACCGCCGCTGCGCTGGACGCTGCACGGCGTGCCGTTCCGGGTGCTGGAAGTCATCTGCGATCCGGCGCGCGATCCCTGGACCGGCCAGGCCAGTTATTAAGAACTGACGGCGCAGGCGTTGCAGGCCGGCGACCGTCTGCCGCGGGCAATCACGTTGGATTACATCAGCCCGACGGCGTTCAAAGCGCAGGAGATGCAGATGCCGGTGCCGCTGCCGGGGCTGGTGTTTGGCAGCCTGGTGGAGCGCTGGAACGCCTTCAGCAGTGTGGCGTTAGATCCTGACTTGCGTCGTTTCGCCAGCGAGCGAGTGGCGATCAGCCGCTATCGGCTGGAGAGCAAGCCCGTGCCGACGAAGAATGGCGCGCTGCGCATCGGCGGCGTGGGACAGGTCACGTATACGGCGCTGGATGGCGAGCGCTATGCGTTGGCCGCGCTGAGCATCCTGGCTGATTTCGCGCTCTACGGCGGCGTAGGGGTGCAGACAGCGACAGGCATGGGGCAGTGCCGGCGGGTGGACAGGTAGCAGAGGGCAAATGGCAGATCGCAGAGCGGATGGTGAGCCGCAGTCAGGCTTACTGGTGCTGTTGTTGGGCGGTCGGCCGCCGGCGTTGTTCTTCTTGGCGGCGCACTTGCAACCAGCCGTGATTGCCGTGATCGCCTCGCGCGATTCAACGGAGAGCCTGAGCGATGTGCAGCAGAGACTGCGCCGCCTTTTACCGGCCGTGCGACTGGCCGCCGACCGTATCGTGCCGCCCTACAGCATGTCGGCCACCGCGGACGCGATCCAGGCGGTGCTGGATGAGCGCCCCGACCTCACGCCAGCGATCAGCCTGACCGGCGCGCCCCTGCCGATGAGCATCGCAGGCTATCAGGCAGCATTGCGCTGTGGCTGCCCAGCTTACTACATCAATACCAGGGACAGTGAAGTCCTCGATCTGACGGCGCCTGAAGAAGCCGCGCCCCTGCTGGTCAGGATCGCGATCGCCGACTACCTGGCGTTCTACGGCTTGGCGCTTGACCAGACGGCTGGACTGGCTGCGCGACAGACAGGTGGTCATTGGCTGGAACAGCACGTGTGGCAAATCGCACGCGCATTGCGTCATGCCGGTCAGCCGCTCTTTGATGAATGTCAGCGCAGCATGCATTTTAACGTGGCGGACGCCGGGCGCGAGGTGGATTTCATCGGCGTGCGCCGGGGGATGGCGCTGATTGCATCGTGCAAGACGGGCAAGGATGCCCGCAATAAGCAACATCTGGATGAGTTGGAAGCGGTGGGCAAGAAGCTGGGCGGCGATTACTGCGTGCGGCTCTATATCACCGATCAGGTGCGCCAGCCGCCGCCGGCCAACCAGACCGATCCCTGGGAGCAATTCCTGGCGCAGGCCCGCTCGGCGCGCAGCGTGGTGGTCACGGGTGCTGAGCTGCCGAATCTGGGGGAAATCCTGAAACGCGAGATGTTGACGCCGACTTTTCCCAGGCGGTGAGCGCGGCCAGCGCGCCGCGCCGCGGCCGCCGTGGCGTTGAATCAGGGTGAGCGTCCGGCGGTGTGACCATTGCCAGGATGGCGTTTTTGTGGCTTTTTTCGACCGCGGTAGCGCGATCGGGTCACGCTGGCCTATGATACCGGCTGCAAGACACGAAAGCGGCACCGCAATACCAGCCCAGGCCGCGGGGCGCGGCAGCGCAATACCACACTGAAGGGCCGGCTGTAATCCAGGTGGCCGCCGTGCAAATGATTGCAGCGAAAACGACTGTGCTCCAGCAGCGCGTGCCGGTCGGGCTGCAAAGCCGGCACGAGCGGCAGCCAGTGGTCATCCTGGACGATGTGCAGCCCGGTTTCGGCAGCGACGGCGGCCGCATCCGCCAGGGAGAGGCGTTCGCGCGTGTAGTGCACCTCCAGTTGGGTGGCCTGCAACGTGCGCGGCGTGACTTGAGGCATCGAGACCTGCTCGACGCTGGTCATCTCCTGGACGAAGAGGGTGAACCACTTGCCGAAGACCCAGCCCGCCCGTTGATCCCGCCGGCGCGTCACAACAAAACCGTGTAACGTACGACGCAGGCCGATCTCGCTATAGGCAGCCTGCCGCTCAATATGCGCCAGCGCAGCTTGCGCATCGGCTTCGGTCGCCAGATCCGGATCATAACGGCGCAGCATCGCCCAGGCCTGGGGAGCGGCCGTGACCGGCTGACCGGTCAGGCGCAAACAGGCTTGGATCAACTCTAGCCACGGCTGATCGGCCTCCTGGCTCAGGCCGCATCGGTGCGCAATCTCAGCCAGGGGCCAAGTCGGTGGTAGATCCAGGGCGTCGCCCCGCATCCGGTAGTGGACGTTATTGCGGGTCTTGGCAGCCATTTCGATGACCGCCAGACCGGCCAGATGCTGGAGGCCGCTCAGTACTTTGCCGCCAACGCCGGCCTTGGACAGCAGTTTCTCAGCCGCCGCGCGAATTTGCCCGGCCGAGGCCGTCATCGCCAGGGCATCCGGCGCGCTGAGTTGCGCTGTGTGACCGTCGAATTGCGCCTGCGCCAGGAGCGCCAACAGCCCGATCAACGCGGCGCGTGGCCCCCAACGGTTCTTGCCCAGCCATTGCGTCCAGCGCAGCCAGACGTAGCTGCGCGGCCGGTAGAGCACCCCCTGATGATGGAAATGCGGCCAAGCGGGTAGGGCGTAACTCGTCGGCCGCTGGCCTAGTGGTTGCAGCTCGGCGGCGGCCACCCGCGCCGCGACGGCGCGGGCGAACGTCACGTGGCTGACGAAGTTGGCCGGGCCATCCCGCGTCCAAGTCGCGACATCGGCGTCATCCGGGAAGACGATCACGCCCGTCTGATCGTCGGCCATAGCCATGAGCAGGG
>CAYRFV010000132.1:0-2414 GCA_964423545.1 uncultured Anaerolineales bacterium
GTCGATGTCAGCAGCACCACGCAAACGCGCGACGATCGGTTCGACGAGATTGCGTCGGTCAGCGGCGCCACGCGCACGATTCAGTACTTGTACAACCTGAAGTTCGAATTGCCGGACGCCTCAGAGGCGGACTGGCAGATCTACCTGGCCAGGCCAGATGGTGCTCGCGTCTCGCCAATCACCAAGTTCACCACAAAAGGGGATTCCTATCGCAACTTGGTGGCCTACATCGCCTATTGGCTGGCGCGCTGAAAGGAGATCATGGTATGCGGATTCGATTCTGGACGCTGATCATGCTGGCGCTGCTATTGGCCGCGTTGGCCGGTTGCGCCAATGCGCCCGGCGGAGCGAGCCGGGGCCCGGCGGTGACGCCTGGCCCGATCAAGACCCTGCGGCCGACCTTCACTGCCACCCCAGCCAGACCAAGACCTTCCGCCACCCTGATTGGTGCGGCAGCGCCTGCTCCTGCCGGGCAGGCAGCGCCTGCTCCTGCCGGGCAGGCGGCGCCCGCTCCGACAGCCACCGCCGCGCCGCCGACGGCCGCGCCGACCGTGGCGCCATCACCGACCCCCTTTCCCCCCAGTCCGACGCCGGAGAATCCCAGAATGACGGTCTCCAGCGCCGGCGTCACGAACGTGCGCTCCGGGCCTGGCACAAGCTACCCCAGGATCGGCGAAGTGCGGCAGGGACAGAGCTTCGAGGTCACGGGCAAGAACCAGGCGGGCAACTGGTGGCAGTTCAGCTTCGACGGCCGGCCGGCATGGATTTCGGGCGACATGGTCACCGCCAATGCCGCCGCGGCAGGCGTAGCGGTGGTGGCCAACATCCCGCCGGCGCCCGTGCCGCCAACTGCAGCCCCGCGCCCGGTGCAGCCACCGCCGGCGCCCGTGCAGCCAACCGCAGCGCCAGCCCCCGTTGCCGTCGCCATGTTCCAGGGCAATGCGGAGTTCCGCAACAGCGACAACCCCGACGGTGTGGTGACGTTCTGGGGGCGTCTGGGGCCGACCGGCGCCAATCCGATCAGCGGCTACAGAATGAAGGTCACCGCTCCCAGCGGCGGTGGCGACGTAGCCTTTGGCGGCGAGTGGCAGTGGGCTTACTCGGGCCTCGAATCTCAGTTCCGCTACAATGCCAAACTCGAGGCGCCGAAGAGAGCGGGCGGCTTCCGAGCCGTGGTCGTCGACGGCAGCGGCAAGGAGGTCTCCGATCCAATCACCGGCTCCCTCCTCGATCGCACGCATGATGTGATCCTGTCCTGGTGGCCACGTTAGCGCAACGTCGCGGCGACGGATGGGCGTCGCAGGGGACAAGACCGGCCCGGCCCGGCGCCCCTGTCGACGCCTTGCTGGTAAGCCTGTGTATCCTGCTGGCCCTTGCGCTTCGCATCCTGCGCCTCGATTTTCAGCCCCTCTGGTGGGATGAGGGCTATTCCGTCTGGTTCGCCACACATCCCCTGGCGCAGATGGCGGCCCTGACGGCGCAGGACATCCATCCTCCGCTCTACTATGCATTGCTGCACGGCTGGATCGGCCTGCTCGGGGCCGGTCCGGTCGCGCTGAGGCTCTTCTCCGTCCTGCTCGGCATCGTCACGATCCCCGTGATCTACCGGACCGGCCTGCGCCTTTTGAGCCGCCGCGCTGCGCTGCTGGCTGCTTTCCTGTTGGCCATCAGTCCATTGCACGTGTACTACAGCCAGGAAGTGCGCATGTACGGATTGGTCGCACTGCTGAGCACCGGCGTGCTGGCCACAGCATGGCGAGTCCTGTGCGGCGCGAGCTCGCGCCGTGGTCGCGCGCAGTTGGAACAGGCTGCGGCCGCTCAGAATCTGCTCAACCCGGCTCTGGTCGACGAGAAGCCCCCGCTTGAGGTCGCCTCGCCCCAACCGGCCCGGCATTTCGATGTCGGGCATCCGGGCTGGCTGCATTGGCTCCTCTATATCCTCCTCGCCACTGCGGCGCTCTACACCCAATACTACGCCCTCTTTCTGCCCATCGGCCTGACAATCTACGCCGGTTGGCGCTGGTGGAAAGATCGGGCGGCGTTGGCGCGTTGGCTGGTGGCGCAGGCGATCGTGGCGCTGCTCTACCTGCCATGGGCAATCTATGCGGCGCCGCGGTTGGTACTGTACGTCTCTCAGAAAGTCATCCAGGATGCGGATCGGCCGCTCGATCTTGCGCCCTACCTTGCACGTCACCTGTCAGCGTTTCTCGCCGGGCACCTTGAGGGGCCGTTGGCGCCGTGGTGGCCATTGGCGTTGCTGCTGCTGGGGCCGCTGGCCGCCGGTTTGTGGCTCGTGAACCGTAGGACGGAGACGAGCGAGACAAGGGGAGAGGGAGCGCCAGGGCCTGCGAACACTCCCAGCCGCCCGGTCACGGACGCCCAGTAAAGTGGATATGCGCGTGTCAAGGCCGACG
>CAYRFV010000132.1:2424-14402 GCA_964423545.1 uncultured Anaerolineales bacterium
CACTGGCGCTCGGCTGGCTGGTCGGACTGCGCTACCCGTTTTTCCCCGAGCGCGGCGAGCGACTGCTGCTGCTGGCGCTGCCCCCCTTCATACTGCTGCTGGCAGCGGCGCTGGACGCCTTGTGGTCGCGCAGGCGCTGGCTCGCCGCCACGGCGCTGGGCCTGATGGTGGCGTTGAGCGCCGCGAGCCTGGCTGCCTTCTACGCCGTGCCGCGTTACGCCGGTGAAGACTACCGGCCGATGATCGATCGCACGATCGAGCAGGGCTTGCCCGAGGACACCGTCTTTGCAGTCTTCCCCTGGCAGGTCGGCTACTGGCGGAGCTACGGCAGCCCAGCCGGCCCAACTGCCCGTCTCACCCCAGAAGGCAATTGGTCCCCTGCCATCGCTGCAGCGCTGGACGCTGCGCTGGCCCGCGGCAAGGTCTGGTTCCCGGCGCACCTGACCCTGGGCGCGATCCTGGAGGATCAGATCGAGGACTACCTGACGCGACGCGCAACGCCGTTCACCAACCAGTGGTATGGCTCCGGCACACGACTCAGCGGTTGGTCCGTTGCGCAGCCGTCTCAGCCGGTGGCTGTCGCGCCCGTGCGGTTTGCCTTTCGCGGGGTCAGCGGCGCCGTAGAGTTGGCTGGCGTGGACGCTGCGCGCCATTCGACCGCAGCAGCCAACGCCGTTGTGCCGGTCACGCTGCGCTGGCGCGCAGACGATTCGCGGCCGGCGCTCGCCGTGAGCGTGCGGCTGGTCGATGCCATCGGCCGCATCTGGGCGCAGCACGACTATGAGCCCTTGGGAATCGCGAATTGCGAATTGCGGGCTTCGGATGCCTCGTCCGGACGCAACGCATCCGGCTCAATCCGATTACCGCAATCCACAATCCACGATCCG
Source organism: uncultured Anaerolineales bacterium (assembly GCA_964423545.1). Classification (GTDB taxonomy): domain Bacteria; phylum Chloroflexota; class Anaerolineae; order CG2-30-64-16; family CG2-30-64-16; genus JALOOE01. Next base: position 3,312 of record CAYRFV010000132.1, read on the forward strand.
GTCGCGGATTGCTTGGGACTGCTGATCCCCGTGGGCACACCGCCGGGACAATACACCGTCGAGGTCGCCGTGCATCCCAAAGGGGACGTACGGCCACTCGACGTGTTCGCCCTGGATGGCCGCTCGCTGGGCGCATCCGCGCGGCTGTTCGACCTGACCGTCGCGCCGGCCGATCGCGTCCTGGAACCCGAACGACTGCCGATCGGCACGCGCCAGCCGGCCGACTTCGCAGACGGGCTGCGCTTGCTCGGCCATACGCTCGACGACCGGCCTCTGGCGCCGGGCGAGCTGCGGCCCGTCAATCTGTTCTGGCAGGCAACGGCCCAACCGGCCGCGGATGTCGTGGCGTTCGTCCAACTACTGGACGCGACGGGCCAGGTCGCCTCACTGTGGGAAGCCCCGCCGGGGGGTGCATACAGCACAAGCGCCTGGCAACCGGGAACCCTCATCCGCACCCAAGCCGGCGTTCGCCCGCGCGCCGATCTGCCCGACGGCCGCTACCGCTTGATCGCCGGGCTGTTTCGAGCAGCAGACAAGGCGCGCCTGCGCACCGCATCCGGCGCGGACCATGTCACGCTGGGCGAAATCACGGTGCGCAGCCGGCCGCACAACCGCACCCCCCCGCGACCGCAGACCTCCATCGACGCGCCGTTCGACCCGGTCGGGCGGCTGGTCGGATATGACGCCCTGCCGCCCTCCGGGGAGCTACGGCCTGGTGGTTCGCTGCCGTTGACCTTGTACTGGCAGGCGACCGGCGCCACCGAGCGGCCCTATACCGTCTTCGTGCACCTGGTGGACGAGGAAGGGACCCTTCGCGGCTACGGCGACAGCGAGCCGGGCAGTGGCAGCCTGCCGACATCGAGCTGGCTCGCAGGCGAATACCTGGCCGACCCACACCAGATCAACATCGACCCCGCCGCACCGTCAGGCGACTATCATCTGCGCATCGGTCTGTATGACCCGACCACCGGACAGCGCCTGTTGGCGCCGGACGGGCAGGATCACGTGAGGATCGGCCCGATCCACCTGGAGAGCCGATAAGGAGATGGCGTGACCGACCAGACTCAAGCAACCCTGAACACTGCGCCGCAGGCAGCCGGCACCAGCATCAGTATCGCCGATCGCTTGATCTTGCGGCGCCTGGCCAACCGGGTGGCGGAACTGGCTGCCCGTCCCATCGAGGCGGCGAAACGCGAGCTGTGGTATCGCCACAACGCATTGGAAGCCACCCGACCCGTTATCTTCTGCGACCCGGAGAATGGCTGGGATGAGATCATCACGCCGGCCGACCTGGCGTGTGAAGGCGAGTTGGCGCGGCGCTGGGAGATGACGCTGCGCAAAGAGGTCTTCTGGGGCGAGACGATGTGCGACGACCGGGTGATTGAGCCGACCTTCAACGTGCGCCATGTCTACGTCGAGAGCGACTGGGGCATGCACGAAACGAGAATCGGCGGCGAGCATCGCGGCGCGTATCGCTGGGAGCCGCCCCTCAAGAGCTATGCCGACCTCGACCGACTCCACTTCCCGAGCATCGTGGTTGATGAGGAGGCTACGGCTCGCGCGGTGGCGCTGGCAAACGACACCCTCGGCGACATCCTGACGGTCCGCCTCAAGACCTCCTGGTGGTGGACGCTGGGGATGACCTGGACCTTGGTCAGCCTGCGAGGTTTGGGCCAGATCATGTACGACATGGTGGATCAGCCGGACGCGCTGCACCGGGTGATGGCTTTCCTGCGCGACGGCCACCTGGCGAAGCTCGATTTTCTAGAGCGACACGGCCTGCTGAGCTTGAATAACGACGGCACTTATGTGGGTTCGGGCGGCTTCGGTTGGACGCGGGAGTTGCCGCAGCCCGACTTCCCAACCGCCGGTCGCGTGCGCCCTCGCGATATGTGGGGGTTTGCCGAGAGCCAGGAGACGGTGGGGGTGTCACCCGCGATGTTTGCGGAATTCATCTTTCCCTACCAACTGCCGATCCTGGAGCGCTTCGGGCTGAACTGCTACGGCTGCTGCGAACCGCTCGACAAGCGCTGGCACGTGGTCCGGCAGATTCCTCGCTTGCGCCGGGTGTCGGTGTCGGCCTGGGCCAACCTCCCGCGCATGGCCGAGATGTTGGGCGACCGCACCATCTTCTCCTGGAAGCCCGCGCCTGCGGACCTGGCGATGGATACGCTGGACGAGGACGCGATCCGAACGAAGCTGCGCGACGGTTTTCGCGCCACGCGGGGCTGCCGCGTCGAGGCGATCATGAAGGACAACAACACCATCCGCAACGACCCCAGCCGGGTGGTCAAGTGGGTGCGCATCGCGCGCGAAGAAGCAGAACGCCTGTAGGGTTAGGGCCTTCCTGTCCCCGGCTCCCCGCGCTGCTTGCCGATGTGGCTGCGGCTACACCGGCAAGACGCTTGACAAGGCCTCCGACGGCAGCCCTGGGTTCTCGTCGTATTGATAACACGAAGCGGCGTGATGCTGGCCCAAGTGAAAGAGTGGCGGAGGACGCTGGCAGGCGTCTCTGGCGTAAGGACAACGCGCCAGGAATTTGCAGCCCGTACCGTGATCCGTGAGCTCCGACTCCTTAGCCTTGATCTCCGTCTCGCCCCAACGGCGATTGAGATCGGGCCAGGGGATCGAATCGATCAAGAGTTGTGTATAGGGATGCCGTGGGGCCTTGATGATCGCATCCACATCGCCGGCTTCCATGACGTTGCCGCGATAGAGCACGATGATGGATTTCGCAATGTGATACGCCGTGGTCAGGTCATGCGTGATATAGATGATCGACACGCCGTAGTCCCTTTGCAGGCCTCGCAGCGTCTCCAGGATGCTGGCCCGCAGCGAGGCATCCACCATCGAAACCGGCTCATCCGCCACCAGGAGCCTGGGCTTAAGCACCAGCGCGCGCGCCACATTGATGCGCTGGCGCTGACCGCCTGAAAGCTGGTGGGGAAACTTGCCCAACACATCGTCGGGATGCAGACCTACGGCCTCCAGCGTGTCGGTCATGATCCCGCGCACCTCGCGCTTGGATTTCGCCAGTTTGAAGCGAGCGATGGGCACGGTCAGCAGGTGATCCACGGTGTAGAACGGATTGAATACGGCGAACGGATCCTGGAAGACCGCTTGCACCTCCCGGCGATAGGTCATCCGCTCGATGCCACGCAGTTCGTTGATATCCTGACCCTTGTAGAGAATACGGCCCGCAGTCGGCTTGACAAAGCCAAGCAATAGCATCGCCAGCGTCGTCTTGCCGCTGCCGCTCTCCCCTGCCACCGTCAGAATCGTCGACTTGTCATCATCCAATACGAGAGAAAGGTCCGCCAGCGCCGTGGTCGAGATCTTCGTCAGCAGGCCGCGCGAGTAGACCTTGGTCACATTCTTGAATTCCAGTAGATGCGCCATGACTAGACCTTCCCCGAGAAGAGATGGCAGGAGACGGTGCGTGCGCCTGGCAGTGTCATGAGGGGCGGGATGTCAGTCCGGCAGATATCCATCGCCTGCGAGCAACGGGGGTGGAACGGACATCCCGACGGCAGCCTGAGCAGGGAGGGCGCCAGGCCGGGAATACCCTGAAACACGCCCTTGTTGTCCAGTCGAGGCAAACTGCTGATCAACGCCTTGGCATACGGGTGCTTCGGGTCGGTGAACATCTCACGCACGGTGCTCACCTCCATCAGCCGTCCGGCATACATGACCGCCACTTTGTCCACGAATTGAGCCATCAGCCCCATGTCGTGGCCGATGAGGATGACTGCGGCGCCGATCTGATCCTTCACCCGGTCAATCGTTTCCATCACCTGGCGCTGTGTCACGACATCGAGGGCGCTGGTCGGCTCGTCGCAAATGATGACCTTAGGCCTGAGCAGAATACCGATGGCGATGCAAACGCGCTGCTTCATGCCACCGCTGAGCTCGTGGGCGTACATCTTGGCGACGCTCGGCTTGAGATCCACGGATGCAAGCGCCTGCTGACAACGCTCGTCAATGCTCTGCTTGGACGCGCTCCGATCGTGCGCCTGGATGGCGTCGACCATCTGTGCGCCGATGCGCGTCACCGGGTTCAGCGAGTTCATGGCGCCTTGTGGAATATAGGCGATCTTGCTCAGCCGCGCCTGGAGCATCTCTCCCTCAGAGAGATCCCTGAGATTGATGCCGTCGACAAACACCTGTCCGGCTTCGATGCGGCCGGGCGGCTTGATCATGCGCACCATCGCCAATGCCATCGTGCTTTTCCCGGAACCCGACTCTCCCACCAATCCCAGCTTTTCGCCCGGAAGCAGCGAGAAAGTCGCTCCCGCCAGCGCAGTCGCCCGCCCGGCGTCCGTATAGTAGGAGACTTGCAGATCAACTACTCTGAGGATCGGATCCATGTGCGCCTACTCTGTCCGGCGGATGCGCGGGTTAGCCAGCTCATCGAGGCCCATGTTGATCAGGGCCAGCGAGAAGAGGATGAGCACCATAGCGATGGCGGGGGTGAGCGGCCACCACCACCAACCATTGAAGAACGCGCCCTGGGACTGGGCGGCCCAGATGATATTGCCCAACAGCGGCTCGCGCAGCGGCCCCAGGCCGAGCACGGCCAGGTAGAACGAAGCGAACATCGAGGCGAACACCTGGCCCACGAAGGCGGCAGCGATGAACGGCAACAGATTGGGCAGGATCTCCTTGAAGATGATCCCGATATCCCCCATGCCGGAAAGCTTAGCCACCAGAACGAACTGCCGCTCCTTCATGGAGAGCACCTGTGAACGGATCACCAGGGTGGGCTGCATCCAGGAGAACAGCAGCACGATGAAAGCCATTGTGAAGATCGTGACATCCCGTTTGTCGATCGAACCGGCGATGATGACCTGGATCAGGAAGGTCGGGATCGGCGTCAGGATCTGACAGATGCCCTTGATGATCGCGTCAAACACCCCGCCGAAGTAAGCTGCGGTAAAGCCCAACACCACGCCGATGCCGGTGCCGGCCGCGCCGGCCAGGATGCCGATGAGCGCCGTTTGCCACAGGCCAACCACCATGGCTGCGTAGAGATCGCGGCCAAAAAAGTCGGTGCCGAAGATATACTCTCTGCTGGGGGGGAGCTTGGCGCGGACGGCAAGCGGGTAGGCGCTCTTCTGATCGATCGTCAACATGCCGTGGACGGTGAACACCAAGAGGGCTGCGACGATGAACAAGCCCAACACGAGGGTCGGGTTGCGCCGCAGATACCTGAACAGAAGTGTCAGCCGGCCTGGCCGAATCACATCGGATTGAGGTCGAGAAGCAACCAGCGCAGTCATTGCACCTCCTTTCCTCAGCCTTGCCGCACGCGCGGATCCAACAGAGGATAGAACAGCTCCACGATCATCATCAGCGTCGCTACTGCAATGGTGATAAACAGGACGATCCCGTAGATGACCATGAAGTCGTTGGCCTGGATCGCCTGTTGCAGCACACGCCCCAGGCCCGGAAGCCCGAACATGCCTTCGATCACGATGCCGGAGGTGATGACCGTACCGAACGCCAGGGCCAGACCGGTCACCTGGGGCAGCAGGGCATTCCGAAGGTAATAGTCCTTAAAGATGGTGGCTCCGCCCAGCCCTTTGTGCTCAGCGAAGAGGACATAATCTTCACCCTGGATGGTGATGCCCATGCCGCGCATGGAGAGCACCCAGCCGCCCACCGAACCGAGCAGAATCGCCAGGGCAGGCAGGAGCTGATGTTTGATCACATCCCAGATAAAAACCAGCGAGGTCCAATCGGGGATCATGCCGGTGGAATAGGCGCTGCCCAACGGCAGCAGCTTCAGGCGAAACCCGACAAAAAACAGCAGGAAGATCGCCATCAGCACGGGCGGCACCCCCATGAAGAGCACGAAGGGCAGTGCGATGGCGCGCAGCCAACCGGGCGAACGCGGCCAGGCCGCGGCTGCGCCGAGCAGGTTGCCGATCAGAAACGCAAGCAGCGTCGTGATCATCAGCAGGGCGATGGTCCAGGGCAACGACTCCATGATCAAATCGATCACGGTCTTCGGGTACTTGTTCAGCGATACGCCCAAATCCAGGCGGGCGACGCTGGCAACATAGTCGACGTACTGCTCCAGAAGCGGCTTGTCCAACCCGAACTTGGTGTTATAGGAAGCGACTATCGTCTCCAGATCCTGCGGCGAGAAGCCACCGATGCGGGCCAGCTCGGCAAAGCGCTCTCGAATCGGATTCCTGGTGGACAGGCGGGGGATAAAAAAGGTGATCGTGGAAGCGGCCCAAATCACCAGGACGAGGAAGAGCAAGCGCCCCACAATTCTTTTGAGAGTCACGGCGGTTCTCCCTGGCTGGATAGCAAGCAGCGTGGCACGTCGTCCCTGTGTGCCACGCTGCCGCAAGTCAAGGTTACTTCTGCACAGCCTTGAGCGTGGTGACGACCAGCATACCGGTATGGTGCCAGAAGGCGCCATTACCGCCGAAGCCCAGGTTCGCTTCGGTGGGCCAGTTGGTCCAGTAGGTCTGGTTGTAGGGGATGCGATGCAGCCACTGGATCACCGGGATGTCGATCACGTCCCGCCAGTAGATGTCCATCGCCTGGGCGCCCAGGTCCAGGAACTTCGGATCATCGGAAGCCAAAGGCGCCATCGCATCGACGAGCTTGTCATATTCCGGGTTCGAATAGCGCGAGAAGCGATTGCTGCCCGCCGTGGTGCCGACCGCAGCGCTGTACTTGCCGTTGTACAGATCCAGGGTGGCGTGCGGGTCAATCAGGCTGGCGCCATGGCCGAACATGTACAAGCCCGGCTTGCCGTCCGCCATGTTGTTGTAGGCATCGGTGCCGAAGTTGACGCTGGCATCGAAGCCGCCCTGGCGCAGCATCTCGACCAGGATCGGGACGATGTCGCTGTGGATGCCCTCGAAGCCGTGAATGGTCGCGTTGACCGTCTGGCCGCCCTTGGCCCACAAGCCGGCCGAGTTCTTGGCAAAGCCGGCTTCCGTCATGAGTTTGGCGCTTTCGGTCGGATCGAACTTGCCCGGCGTATTCTTGTCCGCCGCCGCCTTCACCGCCGGCAGCTCGGCGAACCTGACCAGGTTAGGGTAAAGCGGGAAGGGATAGATGGTCGAGACCTTGGCGCCCTCGTACACCATGTCGTTGAGCTTGTTGCGGTCAATCACCAGGCTCATCGCACGGCGCACTTTGGGATCACTGTAAGGCGCGAGTTGGGTGTTGACCCACAGCGAGTTGGGCCACCAATCGAGATAGCCGTAGGGTGGCTTGTTGCCGGTGTGCGTCGTGACCTTAGGGTTCTGCTTGAGAATGTTGCCGATGACGGAGCTGCGCATGTCGAGGGTCGCGTCATACTCGTTGTTCACCACGCGCTGGGCGACGGTGTCCATGTTCTGACCGACCTGCCCGCCGATGTTGGTCATCACGATCCGCTTGACCTCCGGCAGCGTGGCAAGGCCCGCCTTGATCGCCCACCAGTCGTCGCGTAAGTCGAGGATCTTCTGGTTCTGGTCCCATACGACGGTGTTGTAAGGGCCGGAATGCGGCATGTCCAGGCCGCCCTGGAACGCATTGACGTCGGCTTGCTTGCTCAGGATGTGCTCCGGCACGATCGGAATGCCGGTGTCGAACTTCAAGGTCAGCACCTCGAACTTGAAGCGCGGGGCGGCCTGGTTGAAGACCAGCACGACCGTGTAGTCGTCAACCAGCTTCACCTCTTTCACGAAGTTCTTGAACTGGGCGTGATAGGGCAGCTTCTCGTTCTTCAGCTGTCCGTTGAACGTGAAGGCCACGTCCTTGCCGGTCAATGGCGTGCCGTCGCTCCACTTCGCGTCCTTGCGGACCTTGATGGTCAGCTCCGTGAAATCCGGCTTGGTGTACGTCATGCTCTCCGCCAGCCAGGGAAGCTCCTTGTTGGCGTAGATGAGGTAGTAGGCGAGACCTTCCCACATCATGGCGTTTGCTTCCTGGTGGGTGTAGCCAGGAGAAGCCCAGGGGTTGGTCACGCCGATCGGCGAGCTGATGCTCCAGGCGAGGTTCAATGTCTGGTTGCGCGGCACGTTCTTCAGGGGCCCGGCCGAGAGGGATGGCGCCTTCGTGGCAGCCGGGGCGGCTGTGGCGGCAGGCGCCTTCGTGGGTTCCGCGGCCTTGGGAGCTTCCGTGGCCTTGGCCGCTGGCGCGGCAGGAGCAGGCTGCGCCGGCGCAGGCTGCGTACATGCGGTCACGACCACTGCGATCGCGGCCAGGATGCAGAGTAGCTTCAGTCTAGACATGGTAGCACTCCCCTCCGTGAATTTGATGAACTGACCTCACTGACAGCTTCAAACCACTGGCATGCATCCTTACATAGCGCCTCCTCTCCTGGCCCCGCATCCGCCGCGATGCACCGGCAGAAGGCTTAGGGTAGGCCGTCGTTGGTATGGGTGGCTGCTCGCCCCGGGTGTCGAATCGGACTCCGACCGTGTCGGGGCGGGAACTTGTTTTTTTGCACGTCCTTTGCTAAAGTGCTTGCAGGAACACAATGGGACTTAAAGCATGGTGGGATGCTAACATAGGTTGTACCACAAGTCAACAATCACTTTTCGGACAGCCAGATGCGGGCTGGCGTGAGCGCGGCGCCCTGCGCGAGGCTACCACAGGGCCCGTCCGGGCAGGCGGAGGCAACGTCGTGAGGCCAGAACGAGAGAAAATCCTGTGAAAGCATCTCAGATGATACTGACGGCGCTGACAGGGTGGGCATCCGGAATTGTGACCCTGGCGGTTTGGAGTGTCCTGTGGCCGAGGGTCATCCCGCTGGCCGGCGGCGCTAACGCCATGCCCGGTTCCTGGAAAGTCTTCCTCGTTGCGCTTGCGCTGATCACGCCCTTTGCGCTGATAGGTGGCCTCGTCGGCGGCCGCTTGCCCAGCGAAGGCGGCCGCCGCGAGCAGATACTCTACGCGGCGCTCTTTGGGGCGCTGTTTGCGCTGGCCTTCGGCTCGTGCGCCTTCTGGTATGTCGGGTGGTAGGGATCGAGATGCTCGGGGCTGCTCCGGTTGATGAGAAGACCGGATTCACGTCCCCATGCCAGGCGGCTGCCTAATAGCTCACCTTGAAACGGGTGCGCACATCAGCAATGGGCGTCCCGACCACTTTGATCTCGCCCAGCACATTCGTACCCAACCCTAGCTGTCGCGCCATGTTCAGATGGTTCTGCGCGTGCACGAAGGGCTCGTTGGGGTATTCCGCCTGCGGATCGAACCCCATGACCGCAGTGGCAATAGCGTCCGCGGCGACCGGATCCTTGCCGGCGATGAGGACCCCCGGCCTAAGCTGATTCAACCCCTTCACCCAGGGGCCTTCCCCGCCCTCCACCGTCATCACGCCGTCGATCACCGCCAGGTTAACCGGCCGCGCCCGGTTGAGATCCATGATCACGCCGGGCAGCCGCTTAGGGGTCTCTTCGGCCCTGCCGTGAAACCCTGAGCGGTATTCGTCCTTCTCGTTCATCGTGTAGAAGCGATAGGGAACCAGGCCGACCAGGTTCTTGACCGAATGAGTGACGCCGCAGGTGTTGTGGCACTTCATTTTGGGGATCGAGACGAAGGCATCGATCTCGCCGAGGAGATGGTTCAGCATCAACTTTTCGTAGATGCGCGGCGCGGCTGGCACGGGCGTGGCGGCGAAATCGCCGTAAGGCGCCGCATCGTTGAGATCCACCAGCGTCGCGCCCAGCGACTGAGCGACCTCGTCCCAGCCATAATCGTGCCAGTGGGCTTTGGCGTAGACGGCTTCCACGATGTAGAGCTTGGTGATGCCAGCATCGCGCAGCAGTTGCCCCACGGCCCGAACGACCTCAGGGTGGGTGTGGTAGGTCTCGATCTCCGGCAGCCTGTTCAACTGCTGCATCTGCTTGCTGCCGGTAATATTCACCTTAATGGCGGCCCGGTTGCCGTGCTTGAGCACGTCGGCAATGCCGCCAACCCGGTCCAGAGCCGACTGGACCTGCTGGCGGATCAGCTGAGGATCATAGCTGGCCGCCTGTGTGACGGCAACCGTGGATCTGCCGGCGACCAACGGGCTTGGGGCGGCTGCCTGGGGCGCACACCCGGCGACCAGCGCGCCAGTGGCGGCCAAGCCCACAGTCCTCAGAAACTCACGACGGGAGAGAGCTCGACGTCGATGGGGGTATGCGGGACGAGAATCACTGGTCATATCACCCTGCTTCATTGCAGCCTGCGCCACGCCGCAAGCTCGATCGGCTGGACAGCCGTCATTATATGCTCACAAGTCCCCGGCGGTCAACCTCGCGCCTTGTTGCGGGCGCAACCGCCCTTGCAGCAGCGTGAGGCCCAGCGCAGCGGCGAACCCCAGCGCCAGCCCGCCAACCCAGATCGCCACCGGCGCCACCTGATCGTTCAGCACGCCGCCGATCACGGGCGCGACGCCGAACCCGATCGACCATGTCAGCCCGAACACTCCCATATAGCGGCCGCGCATCTCCGGTGGCGCCAGGTTCGCGGCCAACGCGGTCGCCGTGGGCACCAACAGCAGCTCGCCCAGGGTGAGGATCGCCATACTGACCATAAAGGCCGGCGCGCTCCGGCCCAGCGCCACGCTGCCCACCCCCGCGGCATACAACAGCGCACCGAGCGCCAGCACGCGCAGCGGCGGATACCGTTCGGCCCGCCGCGTGACCGAATACTGAAACAGCACCACCATCACGGCGTTGGTCGCCATCACGAAACCGTACTGATACTCTGGAACACCGAAGTTCTCCTTGGCATACACCGGCAGGAGCATCATCATCATCGGCGCAGGCATCGTCGCCAGAATGTAGACGCCGCAGAAAGCCAGGAAGCCCCGGTCTCGCAACACCGGCCCATAGCCGCGGCCGGCCTGCGTCTGCCCCGGGGCGGCTCGCTGCGGCGGCAACGTTTCTCGAACCTGCGCCAGGATCAGCACAAAGTAGACCAGGTTGGCCGCGGCCGCAGCCAGAAACGCGTAGGAGTAGGAGACGCCGCTGAGAAAGCCGCCCACCATCGGCCCGATGGCAATCCCCAGGTTGGAGATGACCCGCAGCAGGGCATAGAGCACCGGTCAAGTATTCGCGGCCGCCTGGTTCTGGCGGTCGGCGTGGCTGA
>CAYRFV010000133.1:0-14264 GCA_964423545.1 uncultured Anaerolineales bacterium
GCTGAAGTGCATGTTGGGGTGGCGACGCTGCTGGCGCGACAGGAGCAGCAAATCAACCACCCATTCGGGTGGACCACCCCAGAGGCGTGCTATGCCAGCGCCTATTCCCATTGGGCCTATTACCGGGCGATGGAGAAGACCGGGTGGATGAAGATGCTGCGAACGAAGAAGGACTTGGCCCTGCACGTCGAAGACTGTTTCACTCGCCCGGAGAAGACGCCGTTTGGGTTCGTCCTCAGCATGGAGAGCGCCGACTCGATCCCATCGCCTGACCGGCTGGCCGAGTTCTGGGATGCTGGTGTGCGCGTTATCGGCCCGGCGCACTATGGTCCCGGCCGTTACGCCGGTGGTACGGGCACCGAGCTCGGTCTGACCAGCCTCGGCGTCGCTCTGCTGGATGAGATGGCGCAACTAGGCGTCATCCTCGACCTGACGCACTTCTCCGATGAATCGTTTTGGCAGGCGCTGGAGCGGTTTCCGGGCCCCATTCTTGCCAGCCACAACAACTGCCGGGCTCTGGTGTCTGCGCAGCGCCAGTTCAGTGACGAGCAGTTGCGCGCCGTCATCGCTCGTGGCGGCGTGGTCGGGGTGATGCTGGATGTCGCGATGCTGAACCTGGGATGGCGCGTGGGGTCCGGCTACGATTCCGGCGTGCCGCTGGTCAAGGTGATCGATCATATCGACCACATCTGCCAGCTTGCGGGAAACACACGATGCGTCGCGCTTGGGAGTGACCTGGACGGCGGCTACGGCCGCGAGCAATCGCCGAACGATCTGGACACCATCGCCGATCTGCAGCGAATCGGACCGCTGCTGGCGGCGCGCGGCTACGGATCCGCTGACATCGCGCAGATCATGCACGGCAACTGGGTGGCGCTGCTGCACCGCGCCTGGAGCAGGTGAGCTGCCCGCGGCCATCCAGGGCCGTATCAGTGATGCTGTGGCAAGACATAATGCGGCGGCCCTGCCGGGCGACGCAGGTGTTGGCTCAGGCACGACCGCTGGGGTCGTTCCGAATCGTGACGCACAACACTTTACAGGATGCCCCGTACGCGTATACTGCCAGCAGATGGTTTGCCGGGAGATTTCTCGATGCTAGGTGAACGCGCTGATACGCGCCTGAGTTTCGCCCAATTGCGCCGCGAGTTGACGGTGTTGTTCAAGCTGCGGATCGTCTATCTGCTGCTGGCGGCCGCGACGGCTGGTGCATTCCTGGCCGCTGCCGGGTGGCCCGGCCGGAACAACCTGGTGATCCTGTTGCTCGCCGGGCTGTTGAGCGCCGCAGGGTCCTCAGCGCTCAACGAGTACCTGGAACGGGACACCGACGCACTCATGAACCGCACGCGCAATCGGCCGTTGGTTTCGGGCCGGCTCGGCAGTACGAACTGGGTGCCGTGGGTGGCGGCCGCCATGGTTGTCGCGCCGCCGCTACTCCTCTTGCCGGTCAACCCGGCGCTGTCTTTCTTTCTGTTCCTGGGCGCGTTCATCTATGTGGTCATTTACACCCTGTGGCTGAAGCCACGCACCTCCCTAAACATCGTCATCGGCGGCGCAGCCGGCAGTTGTGCCGTGCTGAGCGGTTCTGCGGCTGCCGGCGCGTGGTCCGATCCGGGGGCGTTGCTGCTGGCCGCGCTGGTGTTCCTGTGGACGCCCATCCATTTCTGGAGCTTGGCGCTCGTCTACCGGGAAGACTACGCACGGGCCAAGGTGCCGATGCTCCCGGTGCGGACGACGCCCCGCCGTGCGGCGGTCTGGGGCCTGCTGCACGGGTTGGGCGCCGGTGCATGCGCTGTGGCCATGGCGTTTCTGCCAGGTTTGAGCCTCTTCTATGCCGTGCCGGCCTTTGCGATGACAGCCATCCTCTGGTGGGCGGGCATCGCGCTGGTGATCGACCCGTCAAAGCGCTGCGCGTACCGGTTGTTTCACGTCTCAAACTTCTACCTGCTGATCATCCTGTTGGCGGTTCTCGTCGGCGCGTTGGTCAAAGGGCCCTGATCGGGAAGATGCGGTGGGTGGCAGACTGGTTGGTGTTGGGAGGGTGCGGTAACGCTGTTCTGACGGCAGCTTTCCCGCAAGTCGATATCGGAATCCTGGGCGTTGCCCTGGCTTTCGGTCTCGCGGCCCTCACGATGGCGCATGCTGTCGGATCGATCTCTGGCTGTCACCTCAATCCCGAGGTGTCATGGCGATTGTGGAGCGGCGGCCGCCTCAAGGCCCGGGAGTTGCCGGGCTACATCATCGTCCAGGTCGCCGGTGCGATCCTTGGCCCGGCATCCTCTATGTGATTACCACTTGTCTGTCTGCGGGTTGATCGGAAGGAAGCTACCACGATGAAACCTCCCTCGCTCATTCCGCCGATCTTTCTGTTGGGCGTATTCGGTCTCTTGGGCGGCCTGGCCCGCCCGGTGGCGGCAGATTGGCTCATACAGGCAGATCGGCCGCTGCGCGTGGCCACCAAACCGCTGGAACCCTTCGTCATCAAGCGGAACGACCGCTGGGTTGGCTTCAGCATCGACCTGTGGACAAGATCGCTCAACAGCTCAAGACACGAGCGACGGTCGCGACCATCGCTCGTGTTTCGCCTTGCAGGGATGTGCTGGAGCATCGGTCCCCTGACCGCACCCGGCTCGGGCTTAGCCGCCGATCGTTTCACCGCTCGCCACTTCAAGGCCGGGAAAGTCCTTCGCCGCGGCGCGCGGGAAGATCACTACATTGCGGCCGATCGTAGCGCCCGGCGGGATGGCAGCGCGCTTGCCCACGACGGTGATGCCCGTGTTGAGGCGCTCCGGCCACTTCAGGTTCGGCGTGTTGGCCCCGTCGGCGCCCAGCCGCGCGTTAGCGCCGACTGTCACCCGCTTGTCCACGATGGCCCGATCGACGACCGCGCCGGCTTCGACCCTGGCATCCGTCATCAGGATCGAATCACGCACGGTGGCTCCGGCCGCAATGGTCACGCCCGGGGAGATCACCGAGCTGATCACCGTGCCCTCCACCCGGCACCCGTCGCATAGCAGGCTCCCCTCGACGCGCGCGTCGGGGCCCAACCGCGCGGCGGGCCGCTCCTCGCTGCGTGTATGGATCACCATCTCGGGATTGTGCAGATCGAGCGCCGGAGTCTCGCCCACGAGCGCCATGTTGGCCTCATAGTACGCCTGCAGTGTGCCTACGTCGGCCCAATAGCTGCGGAACAGATAGGCGTAGACTTTCTCTGAGTGCACCAACGTCGGGATGACCTCACCGCCCAGGTTGTGATGCCGGCGGCCAGGACCGGTCGTCAACGCCTCGATCAGCACTTTGCGCTTGAAGACATAGATCCCCATGCTTGCCAGCGTGCTGCGCGTGCGCTTGGGCTTCTCTTCGTAATCCACGATCTGGCCATCGGGATTGGCCTCGACCATGCCATAGCGATGCGCCTCGTAAGCCGGGGCCTGCCGCACCGCGAGCGTTACGTCGGCCCCACGGTCGCGATGGAAGCGCAGCAGCGGCCGATAGTCCATCGTATAGATGTGGTCCCCGGCCAGGATCAGCACATCATCCACCGACGCAGACAACGCATCCAGGTTGAAGCGTAACGCGTCCGCGGTGCCTTCTTGCCACGCGCCGCGCTCCCCTTTCGTTCTCTGATACGGCTGCAGCAGCCGCACACCACCGCTGGTGCGGTCGAGGTCCCACGGCCGGCCCACTCCGATATGGTCGTTCAACGAGCGAGGTTGGTACTGAGTCAGCACAGCGACATCGAAGATATCCGAGTTGACGCAATTGGAGAGGGAGAAGTCGATAATCCGATACTTGCCGCCGAACGGTACAGCCGCTTCTGACCGCAACGCAGTCAGCACGCTGAGCGCCGGCCCTTCACCGCCGGCAAGGATCATGGCCTGGGTAGACATGGTCGCCCCTCCGTTACTCCACGGTCGCACCGCTCGGCACCACTTCGCCGAACGCGCCGAATGCATCCTCGTCGACTTCCGCCTCGATCACCACATTGCGGCCGATCTTGCGGTGACCCGGAATGTGCGCACCCCTTCCGACAATGGTCGGACCAGTGTAGAAGCGATCTGGGAACCGCTGGTTGGGCACGGTGAGATCGTCGCCCCAACCCAGATGCGTGCCCGGGCCCACCGTGGCCTCTTTGTCGATGATGCAGCGGTCCACGACGCAGCCCGGCCCGATCCAGCAATCGTTCATGATCACGCTGTCGCGCACCACTGCCCCGGGCGAGACGTACACGCCAGGAGAAAGCACCGACCGGATGACCTGGCCCCGTACATTGCAGCCGTTGCAGATCAGGCTGTCCTGTGCCGAGCCCTGCGGGCCGATCTTGGCTGGCGGCCGCTCCTCGCTTTTGGTGTGGATCACCCAGGTTGGATCGTACAGGTCGAGCCTCGATTGGCCGGAAGTGAGTTCCATGCTGGTCTGCCAGTAGGCATCCACGGTGCCGACATCCACCCAATAGCCTTCAAACGGATAGGTGTAGATGGCATGGCTTTCGACCATGCTGGGAATGACATGCTTGCCGAAATCCAGGTCGGCATGTTGTGACGCCAACGTCTGCAGCCGTTCGGCGAGCGCGTTGGTGTTGAACACGTAGACCCCCATGTTCGCAAGCGTGCTCGGCGCCTCTTTGGGCTTCTCAAGAAAGCGGGTCACGCGACCTGATTCGTCGGTCAGCACGATCCCGAACCGGGCAGTCTCCTCCAGTGCGACGTTCATCACCGCCACCGTCAGATCGGCTCGTCGCTCCTCGTGGAGGCGCAGCATGGGCCGGTAATCCATCTTGTAGATGTGGTCGCCGGAGAGGATCAGCACAGTGTCAGCGCGCCGGTCACGCAGATAGTCAAGATTCTGCAACACCGCGTCTGCCGTGCCGCCGTACCAATCCTGATGGCCGCGGCCCTGGTACGGCTGGAGCAGTCGCACGCCGCCGCGTCCCCGGTCAAGATCCCATGGCCGGCCGATGCCGATATGGTCATTGAGTGAGCGTGGTAGGTATTGCGTCAAGACGCCGACATCGTAGATTCCAGAGTTGACGCAGTTCGAAAGGGTGAAATCGATGATCCGAAACCGTCCAGCGAAGGGCACCGCCGGCTTGGCGCGTTGTTCTGAAAGCACGCCAAGCCGGGTGCCGGCCCCGCCGGCGAGGATGAGGGCGACGACGCGCATGGCGATCCCTCCTCTGAACCGGATGCAAATGAAGCGCGAGCTCGCGATCGAAGCCGGGTTCTTGTACCACGAAACCGGCCTCCGGTCAAAGCCTTCAGGTCGAGCGCTGAAAGCTGTCGGCTGATTGGCGGCCCTCTTTGCGCCGTACCAGCCACTTCTCGAGCTCGATGGCCCACAACACCAGCGAACTGGCGCCCACGGCCAGGGCTAGCTCCCCGGCGGAAAGCGGCGCCACGTTGAACAGGCCGCGCAGGAATGGCGCATAGATGATCACCAACTGCAGCCCGACGATCGACAATGCGGCAAGCAGCAGCGGCTTATTGGAGAGTATTCCGATGCGGAACGACGATTCGCGACTGGAACGAATCGCAAACGCCTGGAAAACCTGCGCGAAGATGATCGTGGTCAGGATTAAGGTGTCCCAATTGATCTCGTGCATGCCCTGGAAGGCGGCAAGCAGGCCGACACCGAGGCCGATCAGCCCGATGAGCGCACCGACCCAGAGGATCTGGATGCCTAACCCGCGACTGAAGATGCTCTCGTTGGGCCGATAGGGTGGACGGCGCATGACGCCGCGCTCGACCGGCTCGACGCTCATGCCCAGCCCCAGGATGCCGTCTGTCACCAGGTTCATGTAGAGCACCTGAAACGGACTGAGCGGCAGCGGAAGCCCCAGAAGCGGCGCCACCAGTACGATCAGTACCTTGCCCAGGTTGCCGGCCAACGAAAACTTCACGAACTTCCGGATGTTGTCGTAGATGCCGCGACCTTCCTCCACGGCAGACACAATCGTCGTGAAGTTGTCGTCGAGCAGCACCATTGAGGCGGCTTCCTTCGACACATCGGTGCCGGTGATGCCCATCGCAACGCCGATGTTGGCGCGCTTCAGCGCAGGCGCATCGTTGACGCCATCCCCGGTCATGGCCACGACATGACCGCGATGCTGCAACGCCTCAACGATATTGAGCTTGTGCTCCGGCGAAACGCGCGCGAAGACGGATACATCCTCGACCACCCGTTCCAGGTCTTGCACCGACATCCGCGCCACCTCCTGTCCGGTCAGGAGGCGCCCGTTGTCGGTGATGCCCAGTTCGCGCGCAATCTGGCGTGCGGTGAGCGGATGGTCACCGGTGATCATAACAGGCCGGATGCCGGCGGTCTTGCACTCGCTGACGGCTGCCCTGACCTCGGCGCGCGGAGGATCGATCATGCCGATCAGACCGATGAAGACCAGGTCGCGCTCCAGCTCACGCTGCGTGATCCCGGCCGGTGTCGGCTTCGGCAGTGTCTTGGCGGCGCCGGTCCAGTAGTCAAGTGAGTCGTCAGGCTCCTTCTCGACCGGTTTGAATGCAATCCCGAGCACGCGCATCCCCTGGCTGGCCAACTGCTCGTTGGCGGCCGCAATCCGAGCGCGCCACGCTGCGTCGAGCGGCTCAGCGTGGTCCGTCACCCAGACCGTGCTCGATATCTCCACCAGGCCATCAACGGAGCCCTTGGTGAACGCGACAAACGGGGTCGTCAGATGTCCGGCCAGGCAGGTGGAGAGCACGAATCCGGCAGCAGCCTTGCCGTCCGGCATGCGCGGCTCCCTGTCGACCGAGTGCACCGTAGTCATGCGCTTGCGCTCCGAGTCGAACGGCAGCTCGCTGATGCGCACAAATGCCTGCTCCAACGCCGATTTCCACAGCCCGAAGCGCGCGGCCGCAACGACCAGCGCGCCCTCGGTGGGGTCCCCTAGAGCGTGGTAGAACCCCGGCCGGCTCGGATCCCGACGCAGGCTGGCATCGTTGCAGAGCGCCCCGGCGGTCATCAGGAGGTTGAGCGGCGGCTGCTCGCAGTCGTCCGGCCGTGGCTCTTCAGGCAAGACCACTGCCTCGCGATGTTGATACGTCTCGACCAGGTCCACGCGATGGCCGGCCAGATCGAGCACCGTGACAGTCATGCGATTCTCGGTCAGGGTGCCCGTTTTGTCAGAGCAGATGACGGTCACCGAGCCGAGGGTCTCGACCGCCGGCAGTTTGCGGATGAGCGCTCGCCGCTTAAGCATGCGCTGAGCGCCCAGCGCCAGGGTGATGGTGACGACGGCAGGCAGGCCTTCCGGCACGATGGCAACGGCCATACTGATGGAAGTCATCACCATCAGGCTGAAGTCCTCGCCGCGCAGCACTCCCAGGCCGAAGATCAGTCCCACAAGCAGAAGCGCGGCCAACGCCAGGCCGCGCCCGAGCTGATCGAGGCGGCGCTGGAGCGGCGTCGTGGAAGACTCGACGCCCTGGATCATGTCAGCGACGCGGCCGAGTTGCGTGTTCATGCCGATTGCGACGACCGCCATCGAACCTCGGCCGTAGGTGACAGTCGTGCCCATGAAGGCCAGGTTGCGCTGATCGCCCAGGGGTAGGTCGGCGCCAGGGACTGCTGCGGTGATCTTCTCGATGGGCTCCGATTCGCCTGTGAGGATGGCCTCCTGGATGCGCAGGTTGGCGCTCTCCAGGAGACGACCGTCGGCCGGCACGAGGTTGCCGGCCTCCAGCAGAACGATGTCGCCCGGCACCAGCGCCGTGGCCGTGATCTCGCGCACTTCGCCCTCGCGCCGCACCCGCACGACGGGCACCGCCAGCTTCTTGAGTGCGGCCATGGCTCGTTCGGCGCGGTATTCCTGAACGAAGCCCAGGATGGCATTGAGTACAACGATTGTAAGAATGGCGATCGCGTCCTTGAGGTCGCCTATCAGGATGGAAACGATGGCGGCAACGATCAGGATGACCACCAGGAGACCCGTGAGCTGGCTCAAGATGAGTTGCAGCGGGCTCTTCCCCCCGCGTTCGATGATCTGGTTCAGTCCGTAGCGTTGGCGCCGCGTCTCGGCTTCCGTAAGGGTCAGACCTTGCGATGCATCGACGTGCAGTCGCGCCAGCACATCCGGTTGGCTCAGTGAATACCAGGCGTTGGATTCCAGGGCCGTTTCGTGTTTCATGCTTGATGTCCTCTGTGCAGCCGAGAGCCAACGGAGGGGGCAGGAACTACGCCACTACAATCACGTCTCTCGTGTTTCGCTTGTCGCGCATTATACATCCAGCATAGCGATCCGGCTAACAGAAGTCCGTGAGTGGCTGTACAATGTCTGATGCCTTGGCTCAGGCGGCGCCCTCGTTCCCTTTCTGGAGCGCGGTGGTCTTGCAAAGTCGGGGGCTTCATGCTATTGTAATGCCCGCTCTGTGCTATACTTGCAGAGTATGTGTGTCAATGCAGGCGCGCTGGGCTAGGGCATCCGGCCGATGCGCCAACCCATCACAGCGTGAGCCTGGCGGATCGGCGCTCGTTCCGCAGGACTGTGCGCCAGGCGATAGGAGGCGACCTATGCCCAAGATTGCGATTACTGGAAAAGGCGGGGTGGGCAAGACGACGCTGACCGCTCTTCTGGCCTATGTCTTCACAGGGCGCGGACAGGATGTCATCGCCATCGACGCCGATCCGGCCGGCAATCTCGGTCTGGCCTTCGGTTTGCCTGCCAACCTGGATGCCGAGCTCAAGCCGATTGCTGAGATGGAGGATCTCATCTACGAGCGCACGGGCGCGCAGAAAGGCACGATCGGCGGGGTGTTTCGATTGAATCCTAAGGTCGACGATATCCCTGAGACCTTCAGCGTAACACAGCGTGGGGTGCGACTGTTGCGCCTCGGCACGGTGCGCGGCGGAGGCGCCGGTTGCATCTGCCCGGAAAGTGCGCTGCTCAAGGCTTTGGTGACTCACATGCTTCTGCGCCGCAATCAGACGCTCATCCTCGACATGGAGGCTGGGGTCGAGCACCTGGGCCGCGGCACGGCAGGCGCTGTGGACGCATTCGTCATTGTGGTCGAACCGGGACTCCGCAGCCTGGGCACCGCCCAACAGATCCGCACTCTGGCGACGGAGATCGGCATACAGCGCTTCTATCTGGTGGCGAACAAGGCACGCGGCCCGCAGGATGATGAGTTCGTCCAGCAGCACGCCGGCGGCCTTCCATTTCTGGGCAGTCTGCCGTTCTCGCCCGCCGCACTGGTTGCCGATCAGGCCGGCCGGGCGGTCTTCGACCAGGCGCCCGATCTCGTCTCGGCGGCGGAGCGCATCGCCGATCGCCTGAGCGCGTGACTGACTGCACGAAAGAAGGCCCGAACCATGGCAGAATCAGAGCGCCACAGTAGCGCAATCGACACGCCGGTGTACACCATCAAGACGGTTGTTCAGCAGACCGGGATCCCGACCGCCACTCTGCGCGCCTGGGAGCGGCGCTACGGTGTGCTCTCTCCTGGCCGGAGCGATGGAGGATACCGTCTCTATTCGGAGCGTGATATTGCGATCTTACGATGGCTGAAGTCGCACATAGACGCTGGTGTGGCGATTTCGAGCGCGGTAGCGTTGTTGGAGCTGCAACACCGCGCCGGCGAGCATCCGGAGCAGGAGCTTCTCTCTGCGTTGTCCGCCATTCGAGAGCCGGCGACAGGGCCGCGTCACGTCGCCACCGTCGTTGACGAGCTGTTGGACGCGCTGCTCTGCTACCGCGAAGCGGATGCCGAAGCGATCCTGGCCGAGGCGTTCGCGCTCTATTCGGTCGAGAGCGTTGCTGAGGATGTCATTGCGCCGGTGCTGGTGGAGATCGGGGAGCGCTGGCATCGCGGGGAGACATCAGTTGTCCAGGAGCACTTCGCGACCGCGTTCCTGCGCCGGCGTCTTTCGACCCTGTTTCACGCCTATGATCAACCCGCGACAGGGCCGCTCGCTGTCACCGGCGCGGCGCCAGGCGAGTGGCACGATGTGGGCATTCTGCTTGTCTCCCTCGCCCTGCGGCGACATGGCTGGCGGGTGATCTATCTGGGACAG
Organism: uncultured Anaerolineales bacterium; assembly: GCA_964423545.1. Classification (GTDB taxonomy): domain Bacteria; phylum Chloroflexota; class Anaerolineae; order CG2-30-64-16; family CG2-30-64-16; genus JALOOE01. The sequence continues at coordinate 10,018 of CAYRFV010000133.1, forward strand.
AATGTGCCCGTTTCACAGCTGATCCAGGAGGTTCGCTCCCTGGCGCCCGACATGATCTGCTTTTCGGCAACGACGGCGGAAGGGATCGATGGACTCGTGGATCTGTCCCATGCCATCGACGCCCTCCCCGATCCCAAACCGCGCTTCATCTTGGGCGGGCGGATCCTGAATACCCACGAGGAAGTGCGGGCGCGCTTCCCGCGTGCTCGCATTGTGACCTCCGCTCGCGACCTCATCGCCCAGTTGGGCTGACCGCTCAGTTTCTGCAATCGCTCAGCCGAACAACTCAGAGGCCTCGCCGAAGCGCCTCGGGTTGTTCTGTTGGCTTTCTACCCACTTCACTACAAAGCATAAACAGACTATTGACAAACTGACCACTCCGTGCTATAATGCCATTGGATGGGTGATGATAGCCCCAGCGAGGATATTGAGGATAGGGAAGTGGAGATAGCGCAGCACAACTTGGCAGGCACGAAGTCGGAACTGGAAGGACAGCCGGTGTACAACATCAAGGCTGTTGCTGCAGCAACGGGGCTCTCGCCAGCCACCCTGCGCGCATGGGAGCGTCGCTATCACGCCCTGTCACCGTCGCGTAACAACAAAGGGTATCGGCTATACACCGGTCAGGACATCGCTGTACTACGTTGGCTGAAGGGCCGCGTCGATGAGGGCATGAGCATCAGCCAGGCGATCGAGCTCAGGGCCCAGATGCAGAAGCCAGGACCGGCGCAGCCTCCACGTCATATGGAAATGGACGGGGCCGGCTTCTCGGCGCAGAGGCGTGCGCTGCTCGACTCCCTGGCCCAATTCAACGAAGCGGCGGCAGATCGCATCATTAGCGAGGCCTATGCCATGCACGGGCCGGAGGAGGTGGGTGAGCACTTGATCGCGCCGGTGCTGGCGCAGGTTGGCGAGCGCTGGCATCGTGGCAAGATCTCCGTAGCGACGGAGCATTTTGCCAGCAGTTATCTGCGTCGCAAGCTGGATGCGCTCATCAATGCCGTGCCGCGCCGCGAGGAAGGCCCGCTCATCGTCCTTGGCTGTGCGCCGAACGATTGGCACGAACTCGGAGTGCTGTTGTTCCACTTGCTCCTCCGCCGTCGGGGACATCGTGTGCTGTATCTCGGACAGAACGTGCCGGTCACCGAGTTCGCCGATGAGATGCGGCGTCTTCGCCCGGCAATGATCATCATCTCGGCCGCCACCGAGGAAACGGTGTCGGGTTTGATCGAGCTGGCGCACGCAGTTCAGACACTTCAGCAGCCTCGACTGGTCTTCGGATTTGCCGGCGGCATCTTCAACCGGCGTCCTGAGCTGCGAGATGCGGTGCCGGGAATCTTCTTGGGCGAGCGCCTCCAGGATGCGGTGGTCACGACCGAGTCGTTGCTGGCGGAGCGAGTTTCGGCGCCCGCGGGCCCGCTTGCCCAACTGCGCGCGTGAGATCACGCGTGAGATCACGCGTGATCTCACGCAGGCGTTGTTTAGAATCAGATTAAGAGCCGAAAAAACGCTTGACGTGGCGGAGTATTTAGATTATAATCGTAATGCAAATGGAAGGATTATGCGTGACGTGGCTTAGGCAGCACGCAGGTTGTGGCAAAGGATAGAGGAGGGTCAGGTGTCTTACCGGGGAAAACAGAAGTCAGTGCCTGAGGTCTTGATTGAGTTGCGAGAAGATGATCCGGAGTTCAAGCGAGCGCTCGTGGCGCATTCGTTTCGAGCAGGGCAGATCGTGGCTGATCCGGAGATGCTGAGCTGCAATCTCTTCACCCTGATGAAGGGCCGGGTGCAGTTGATTCGTGAAGGGCCTAACGGCCGCCGGCTGGCGATCGCCACGCTTGGCCCCGGCTCCCTCTTCGGTGAGGGAGCCATGCTTGGTGCGACCGATCCGTGTGTCAAGGCCGTCGCCCTGACCGACTGCATCTGTTGGATGCTGCCGGCGCCGCAGGCTGAGGCCCTTACGCTCCGCTATCCGGTTCTGAGTTGGGGGCTCCTTCAAACGGTTGGCCATCGATTGGCGCAGGTCGAAAACCGGATGGAGGAGGTTGCCTACAAGCGTCTGCCTGAGCGTCTGGCTGGCTTGCTCCTCGAGCTGGCGAACGGCGGCCGTTGGATTCGCGGCACCAGCCATCAATCGCTGGCCGACATGTTGGGCACCTATCGAGAGACGATCAGCGCAATCCTGCGCGGCTTCAAGGACGATGGGTTGGTTGAGCTGGGTTACCGGAAGATCGAGCTGCGCGACGTTCGGGGGTTGCGGCTTGCAGCGGGCGCCGTCGAGGGATGAGTTGACGTGTAGGCGGTTGCCAAGCAGCGCGAGAGCGAAGTCAGCGCCTGGGAAGCAGGCCTTTGCCGGCTGGACTTCCCAGGTTCGTCTTTAAAGGGCCTGCTGCTTACGCGGATCTGAGTTTTGCATGTAGAATAGGGTCAGGGTTGCGCACTGCTCGGCGGATGGAGTGCCTCTGATGGAAGATGCTGTCGGCACAATCGAAATGGCCCTGTTCCCTCTCAATACGGTGCTTTTTCCGAGGCAGGTCCTGCCACTGCACATTTTCGAGGATCGGTATCGGTTGATGGTTCGCCAGTGCCTGGCCGAGGAAAAACCGTTCGGCGTCGTTCTGATCCGCCGAGGCGAGGAGGTCGGAGAGACAGCGGAGCCGCACCTGGTTGGCACGTCTGCCCGCATCGTGGAGAGCAGCCATTTGCCCGATGGGACGATGAACATCGTGGTGGTCGGCATGGAGCGATTTCGCATCATCCGCCTGATCCATGATCAACCCTATCTGCGCGGCGAAGTGGAGGCTTTCCCGATGGTCGAGACAGGGGACGCCGATGTGATTGCCGCCCTGGCTCGCCGGGTCCGTGAGCAGGTGGTCCGGTATATCGAGTTGATCGCCGAAGCGGCTGGGCTGCGGATTCAGATCGACACAGTGCCGGATGCGCCGCAGCGAGTCGGTTACCTTGCCGCAGTGGCCATGCAGATCGACAACCGGGAGAAGCAGAGCCTGCTCGATCTTCCGCTCCTGTCGGAAATTCTCGCTGCAGAGAAGACACTGCTGAATCGCGAGAATGCCCTGCTTACCTGGATGACGCGCACCAAGGATTGGCCGGCCCAAGTTCAGTTCGGTCCGAGCGGCTGGCTGATGCCGAACTGAGGCCAACGCGTTGGCCGGCGAGCGCGCAGGCCGAGGCGAGCGCGCAGGCCGATTTGACACCCTTCGCCCGGTGTGATAGCATCCCTCCGCTTCATTGGGGGTTCAGAGGTTCTCAGGGATCGTTCCGATCACGCCACCAGCGCCTGAAGTCTGGCCTAGTGGCTTTTCTACAGGTGGGCGTCTGCGCGCCTGGCGTTGGCTCACAGAGCAACATTCGGATCACGTGCGGGAGGCATTGCGAAGATGGAGATTACGGGGGTTGTCAAGTGGTTCAGCCGGAGCAAGGGCTACGGCTTCATCTCGCCCGATGGCGAAGCGCAGAAGGATGTTTTTGTCCACTACTCCAACATCGTCGGAGAGGGTTTCCGGAACCTGGAAGAGGGCGTGCGCGTACGCTTTGTGATCGAGGATTCCCCCAAGGGGCCTCAAGCCGTCAACGTCACCGTGATCTGATCCAGGCGTCCTTGAGGTGGCATCGGAAGCCCCCAGCCGCGCGCTGGGGGCTTTTTGGTTGCTGCCAAAATCACTTGCCAACGCCCGGGTTTGCATGTACAATGCGTCCGTTTCATAGTTTACGGGGCAGCCTGGGTGAACGGGGATGAGCATCTGCAGGAGTCTCCGGTGATTCGTGCGTTCGGCCTGACCGACATTCTGCTGATGCGAAACCTCCAGCGGCGGAGCGCCACCCTGGCGATTGAGCACACTCTGACGCATCCGCGCGACCCTCTCTGGATTGCGCTGACGTCGCCCTGGCCGTGGGCCGGATTGGGCATCGCGACCTATGTCCTCAACGAATGGGACGTGGGCAATAGACTCTGCGGCTTCGCGCAGTTGATGAAGCGGGCGACGCGGCCCGAGGCCGATGTGCTTCACCTGGCGCCGGCGCTGCCGGCAGGCGCCACACGAGATCCTGCGTCGGAAGACATCTGGCACAAGCTGCTCTCGCACTGTGTCTCATCGGCGGCTGGACATGGCCTTCAGCGCATCTTTGCCAGCATCTCGGATGGCGGTCCGGAAGAGGAGTGCTTGAAGGACACCGGTTTCAGCCTGTATGCGCGCGAAATGATCTTCCGGCTGGCAGTGGTTCCACAG
>CAYRFV010000134.1:0-14187 GCA_964423545.1 uncultured Anaerolineales bacterium
TTCGCGACCTGGGCCGCGCCTTGGTGAACTGACCGGGGGCATTGTGGTGGCCACATCCGCAGAATCGATCCTGGACGCCCTCAAGATTGCATACTGTATCACCGATCGCGCCCTCAAGATCACGCAGGTCGGCGGCTACGCGGCGATCGCTCGCGATCTTCGGCGGGCCGTGGGCGCATCCGTGCTCGACCTGGCGCCGGAGCTGGCCGGCAGCACCGCCGCGCTCGCTGATCTCCTGAGCGGCAAGCGGCTGCGTCTGGAACCGCCCCTTTCGCCCCGTTCCGGCGGCGGTGTCGCGCCCGTCCGGGTGATCGTGGACCTGCCCCATCGCGACGCAAGCGGTCTGATCACGGGGCTGATTCACGTGGTGCAGGCTGCGGGCGAGGCGGCTCCGGACGAACCACGCCGGACGGCGCAGGAAGAAGCGCTGCGTCTGCTGCAGGTCGACCTGCAGCAGCGCACCCTGGAGCTGGCGGCTGCCCAGGCTGAGCTGCAGAGCCTTAGCCAGATGAAAGCCCAGTTCATCTCCACGGCCGCACACGAGCTGCGCAGCCCTCTCACGGCGATGGCGGGTTACCTCGAGCTGCTCCGGGATGGCGACATCAGCAATCTGACCGACCGCCAGAGGGAGTACCTGTCGATCGTCGAAGGGGGAGCGCGGCGCCTGGCGTCGATCATCAGCGATCTGCTGGATGTGACGCGGCTCGAGTCCGGGCGCATCGCCCTGAACTTGCGCCCGACGAATCTGGGGGCTCTGATCGAAACGGCTGCAGCCGAGCACGCCAGCGAGTTCAGCGCGCAGGAGCTGCAGGTCATTCTGGACCTGACGCCGGGCCTGCCTTCGGCCCTTTGCGATCTCCCGCGCGCTGCGCAGATCGTGCATCATCTCCTCAGCAACGCCATCAAGTTCACCCCGGCGGGAGGCAGTATCGTGATCCGTCTCGCCCGCGCCCCGGAGGACGGCTACTTGCTGCTGGCTGTCACCGACAGCGGCATTGGCGTCCCGCAGGCGGAGCACGACAAGGTCTTCGAGCGCTTCTATCGTGCCAGCAACGCCGTCGCGCTTGGTGCGAGCGGCGCCGGCCTCGGCCTGCACATCGTCCGCTCGCTCGTCGAGCTGCACGGCGGCCGCGTCTGGCTGGAAAGCGACATCGACCGCGGCGCCGCCTTCTTTGTCACCTTCGCGATTGCCGACGATCCCACTGAGTTGTGACGCGTGCGCCGGATTGTGCTAGAATCTATCATCGGGCAGGCGGAGCTGCGTTCGTGAGCGCAAGCGGGTCGCATTTCCCTCCACCAAATGTGGAAAGGAGCTCACCATGTGGAAGGAGTTCAAGGAGTTCATCGCCCGAGGCAACGTGTTTGACCTGGCGGTCGGCATCGTCATCGGCGCTGCATTCACGGCGGTCGTCAATTCCTTTGTCAAGGACTTGCTGATGCCTATCATCGGCTACATCCTTGGTGGGGCCGACTTCAGCAACTATTTCCTGATCCTGAAGGGGCCACAGGGCGTACAGTTTGCCACGCTGGCTGCGGCCCAGCAAGCCGGCGTCGTCTCGATCAATTACGGTGTGTTCGTCAACGGTGTGATCAACTTCCTGATCGTCACGTTGGTGCTCTTCTTCTTGATCAAAGGCGTCAACAAGCTCTACAGGCAGCCGGTGCCGCCTGGGCCCGACACCAAGGAGTGCCCCTACTGCCTCTCCAAGGTGTCCTTGCAGGCCACCCGCTGCCCACAGTGCACGTCCGACTTGAAAGCATAACCGCCCGCTGACCGGCGTTCCGCCCCCGCCCCTGCCATCCGCCAGCCGCATGTCCAGCCGATACGACTGGCGGCTGCTTTTCGCCTGCGGCTGCTTTCGGTCCGCGGGCGTGCGACCGCATCCTGAACAGCGCGCTCGCTGTATGAGAGGAGCCTATGGCGACCCAGGCCGATCTTGCACGCTATCGCGAGAACCTGCGGGTGGAACGCGATGCTGTGGCCCTCTACATCAGCCTGGCGGCGGCCGAGCCCAATGAGGCGCTCGCCGCGCTCTTTCGGCAGATGGCTGAGACCGAAAAGGAGCACTGCGCGTTCTGGGAAGGCAAACTGCGCGCGGCCGGCGTAGAGGCGCCGCGCGATGCGCCGGGCTGGCGAACGCGGGCCTTGGGCTGGCTGGCTGGTCGCTTCGGCCCCGGCTTCGTCTTGCCCACGATCGCCGGTCTGGAGAGCGCCATCGGGACGCAGTACGATGCGCAGCCTGAACCGGAAGTGGCGGAAATGGCGGCCCATGAGCGCTCGCATGCCCGCGTGTTCAGCCGGTTGGCGCATTCGCCGGCCGGCCTTGAGGGGACCGCGGTGGCTCGCTTCGAGGGCCGGCACCGCGCCACCGGCGGCAACGCACTGCGCGCGGCCGTGTTGGGCGCCAATGATGGGCTGCTCTCCGTCTTCAGCCTGTTGATGGGTGTCGCCGGAGCCGGCGTGGGTTCGCGCGAGATCCTTTTGACCGGGCTGGCGGGCATGTTGGCCGGCGGCCTGTCGATGGCGCTGGGGGAGTGGCTGTCGGTGCAAAGCTCACGCGAACTGTACGAACAGCAGATTCGCATCGAGCGGCGCGAGCTGGCGGAAATGCCGGAAGAGGAGATGGCGGAGCTGGCCCTGATCTACCAGGCGAAGGGCATCGCGCCCGACACGGCGCGCGAGATCTCCGCCGGCCTGCTGTCCGACAAAGCCTCCGCACTGGACACCCTGGCGCGCGAGGAGTTGGGGATCGACCCGGCGGAGCTGGGTGGCTCGGCCTGGGAGGCGGCGTTGATGTCGTTCCTGCTCTTCTCGGCGGGCGCACTGGTGCCGGTCTTCCCTTACTTCTTCCTCGCCGGCCTCGCTGGTGTCGTGGCGAGCGCCGTGCTCAGCCTGCTCGCTCTGTTCGCGATCGGCGCTGCCATCACGCTGATGACAGGACGCAGCGTCCTCTATTCCGGCCTCCGGCAGGTGGCCTTCGGGCTGGCGGCAGCCGCAGTGACGTTCGGCGTCGGTCGGTTGCTGGGCGTGAACGTGGCTGGGTGAGTCAACGCGTCGCCAGCAGGTAGACCGCGCCGTCCGCGCCGGCCATCGTACCGTGCGACACCCCGCGCGGGAGTTCGACGCGGTCGCCGGGCGCCAGCTCTAGCATCCGGCTCTCGGCGGGGAGGATCACCGTCAGGCTGCCGCTGACCAGCCACAGTAGCTCCGGGTAGATGTGTGCATGCGGCGGATAGCCCGTGCCCGCCTCGTTGGCCCATTTGACGGCTTGATAGCCGTCCGCAGTCAGCCGGCCGCGAAGCATCTCTTCTGTCGGCCGCCCCGGCCCTTCCCAGAGGATGACCCGGGCGGTGGGTTTGGGGAGGGTTGGAAAGGACAGGATCTTGTTGCTCATCTCTCGGCTCGCCGATGCGCTCAAGCTTCCGCCAACACGCTGCCCATCTCCTCCGTCGTGTAGCCGCCCAGCGCAGCCACGCGTCCGGCAAAGGCCGGGTCGCGCATGATGCTGAGCAGGGGCGCAAGCACGGGGTCCCCGTAGAATCGGGCGGGGATGATCAGGTCGTATCGTTCGTGGTCGAGCGGCACGAAGTCCAGGCCCAGCGCGCGGGCGGCCGCCAGGATCCCCATCCCGCAGTCCGCCGCGCCCGAGGCCACCGCGGCAGCCACGGCCAGGTGGGTGAATTCCTGCCGATCGTAGCCCTGGATCGCCGCGGCGCGTATTCCGGCCTGCTTCAACCGGTAGTCCAGCAACACGCGCGTGCCGGCCCCGCGCTGGCGGTTGATGAAGCTCACGTCGGGCCGCGTCAGATCGGCCAGGGTGCGGATCCCTTTCGGATTGTGCTTTGCGACGATCAATCCCTGTTCGCGGCGCACGAAGCCCAACACCACGACCGGCGTCCCGGGCAGATAGCGTTTGATGGATGACAGATTGTACTCGCCGGTCGTCTCGTCCAACAGGTGAGAGCCGGCGCAATGCGCCTCCCCGCGCGCCAGCGCGAGCAGACCGCCCAGGCTGCCGACATTCGCCGAGCTGAGCCGCCAGCCTGGATGCCGTCGCCCAAGCTCGTCGGCCAGCAGGTCCAGCGTCAGGTCATGGCTGCCGATCGCCACGATGGTGCGGCGGATGGCTGCGGGAGAACGGTGCAGTTCCACGACGACGGTCGTGCCCGGCTCGAAGCCGCCCTCCCCGCGCGGGATCCGGACGATGCCATCGGCCCGCACCAATGACATGAGCACGCCGGAGCCCCCCGCCAGCGGCGTCGCCACGACGCGTTCGCCGACCTGGCCGACGGTGACGCGCAGGAACTCCTCATCCCCCTCGGGGCTGATCACCTTGCGCGTGATCGTCGCCTCGATCTGCGGCCGCTCATCTGCAGGCTGGCCCAGCCAGCGCGCCAGCGTCGGCTTGACCAGCAGTTCGCAGGTGATCGCGGCCGAGACGGGGTAGCCGGGCAGGCCGATGAAGGGGACGACGCGGGGCTGCGGATGGCGAATTCCGTGGCTGTTCCCCATCCCTTCGGATGCCTCGAACGATGCGGACCGGGGTTTCTCTCCGTGCTCCTGCTCCGTCTCCTGTCCCGCCCCAATGATCCCCAGGATCACCGGGTGCCCTGGGCGCACCGCGATGCCATGCACCAGCAGCTGACCCAGCTCGGCGACGATGCGTGCCGTGAAATCCTCGGAGCCGGCCGATGAGCCGGCATTGACGATCACCAAGTCATGCGTCCGCGCGGCCTCCAGGACGCGGTCGCGGATCGCCGTGTAGTCATCAGCTAGCGGCGGCAGCCGGGTGACGTCGCCGCCCCACTCGGCGACCATGGCGCCCAGCACCAGTGAGTTGTACTCGACGATGTCGCCCGGCCGGAGGTCGGCGCCCGGCGCCACCAGTTCCGTACCCGTCGGCTGGATCGCCACGCACGGCCGCCGCCAGACGCTCAGCCGGCTGTGACCCGCGCCGGCCGCCGCTCCGATGTCCTGCGGTCGCAGCCGGTGATTGGCAGGCAGGATCAGCTCCGTGGCGACCATGTCCTCGCCCATCGGCCGCACGTGCTGCCAGGGCGCCACGGAGGCGAGCACCTCGATTTCGCGTTGCGGCTCGCGGCTTGCCGCCTGGGGAGTCCCCCGAGCGCCGTCCACCGGCGGTTGTCCTGCCGGCCTTCGGCTCGTGCCGCTTCTCGGCCCGCTCTCCACCGTGCGCACTTGCACATCTTCCACCATGATCACGGCGTTCGTGCCCGGGGGCAGCGGATCGCCCGTGTCGACATAGAAGGCTTGCTCGCCCACCGCCAGCAGGATCGGGTGGGTCTCGGTGGCGCCGCGCGTCTCCTCCGCGCGCACGGCATATCCATCCATGGCGGCTGCATGGTAATGAGGCGAGGAGATCAGCGCCCACACAGGTTCGGACGTGATGCGGCCGGCCGCGTTTTCGAGCGTCACCGATTCGCCGGACAAGGGACGGCTCAGCCCGGCCTCAGCCAGCGCCGACCACCAGCGGCTGAGCGCAGCCTCCAGCGGGATATCCTCAAGATACGGGGAAGGCGCGTGTTCGGTCATTCTTTCATCTCTCAGGCGCATCGAACGTGCGCAGCGCAGCCCGCACCGGGCTGCCGTCTCCGCCGGCGATCCGCAGCGGCAGGGCGACGAGCTCGTAGACCCCGTCGTCTGCGCGACTCAGATCCAATCCTTCCAGGATGGCAATCCCGTTGCGGAGCAGGGCCAGGTGTCCCGGCAGCGTCTTGCTTTCGACAGGATCGACCGACGGCGCGTCAGCGCCGTACAGCCGGATGCCCAGCTCGCCCAACCAATCGGCCAGCACCGGGCTGGGATAGACGTAGTGCGACGGAAACGCGGCCGGATCCTGCGCGCTCGCGGCCGAACGCACCAGGAGCCGCGGCGCACGCCGGAGGTCGGCGTGCGCCAGATCGGCGGGAAGCAGCGGCCCCGACGGCCGGGCGACGGTCACCACCTGCGCCGGCCCCCAGAACACCGCCAGATCGAGGGCATCCACGGACGGTGCATCGTCGGCGATATGGTGCGGCGCGTCGATGTGCGCGCCGGTGTGTGCGCTGAGCGCCAGGGTTGACAGGTTGACTGCTGCGCCGCCGCGGCGATCCGCCACGACCTGCAACGTGAACGGCGCATCCCCCGGCCACACCGCCAGGCGCGCATCGAGGACCCGGCTGATATCGATGATCGCCATTGCGATTCGCTCCTCCGTCGATCCCATTATAGCATGTCGTACTGCTAAAGGTCGGGCTGATGCCCCGCTTCTGCTGACCAGCGGGCGACGAATGATTTGACAGCGCAGTTTCGTCATGCTATCATCTCTTAACACGTTGCCTGGGAGTCTCACAATCTGCCTGTGTTCGTGAATGCACTTATCCACTTGTGTCGTAGGTTGAAGCCCGGGTTGACGGCCGATTTCCACTGCAATACCATACCCGGAGGCTAAGGATGGGTAGGCTCTTGGATGTGAAGGGGCTGGAGACCCGCTTCTTCACACAGGACGGTATTGTCCACGCCGTGAATGGCATCAGTTACTCGTTGGATGAAGGCGAGACGCTGGCCATCGTGGGAGAAAGCGGCTGCGGCAAGAGCGTCGGCGTGATGTCGCTGTTGCGGCTCATCCCTCAGCCCCCAGGGAAGGTCACCGCCGGAGAGGTCTGGTTCGACGGCAAGGACCTTCTGAAGATGTCGGACGAAGACATCCGGCAGGTCCGCGGCAACCGGATCGCCATGGTGTTCCAGGATCCCATGACCTCGCTGAATCCGGTGTTGACCGTCGGGTTCCAGCTCTCCGAGGCGCTGATCCTGCACATGGGGCTCGACAAGACGGCGGCGCGCAAGCGCAGCGTTGAGCTGCTGGAAATGGTCGGCATTCCCCAGGCCGCCAACCGGCTCGATGACTATCCGCACCAGTTTTCCGGCGGCATGCGCCAGCGCGTCATGATCGCCATGGGGCTGAGCTGCAACCCGCAGCTTCTCATTGCCGATGAGCCGACCACCGCCCTCGATGTGACCATCCAGGCGCAGATCGCCGATCTGGTCAAGCGGTTGCGTGACGAAATCGGCATGGCGATCATCTGGATCACTCACGATCTGGGCGTGGTTGCCGGCCTGGCGCATCGCGTGATCGTGATGTACGCCGGCTTCATCGTAGAGGAAGCCAGCGTCAAAGAGCTGTATGGCAACCCTCGCCACCCCTACACCGTCGGCCTCTTGGGGTCCCTGCCGCGGTTGGATGAGGCTCGCGCCCATCGGCTGACTTCGATCGAAGGTCTGCCCCCTGACCTGATCGACCTGCCCAAAGGCTGCCCCTTCTATGCCCGTTGCCACTACCGGATCGACCGCTGCGCGACCGAGAACCCTCATCTGGAGCCTGTCGGCCCCGGCCACAGGATCGCGTGTTGGGTCGACGTCACCAAGTTTCGGCTTGGCGGCAATGGCGCAGGTCAGGAGGTGGCGCGATGAGCAACAACGGTGCCGCGAGCCAGGAGAAGCTGGTCGAGATCAAATCCCTGAAGATGTGGTTCCCGATCTTCCGGGGCATTCTCCAAAAGCATGTGGCCGACGTCAAGGCGGTGGACGGCATCAACTTTCACGTCTATCGCGGTGAGACGTTGGGCCTGGTGGGCGAGTCGGGCTGCGGCAAATCGACCACGGGCCGCGCTATTCTCCAGCTCTATCGTCCGACGGGTGGCGAGGTGCTCTTCGAGGGCAAGGATCTGGTCAAGCTGAAGGACAACGAGCTGCGGCCCATGCGCCGGCAGATGCAGATGATCTTCCAGGATCCGTATGCGTCGTTGAACCCGCGCATGACGGTCGGCAGCATCATCTCAGAGCCGTTGGAGGTCCATAACATCGGCACCAAGGCCGAGCGCCTGGAGCGCGTGCGTGAGCTGCTGCGCGTGGTCGGCCTCAATCCCTATTTCATCAACCGCTATCCGCACGAGTTCTCCGGCGGCCAGCGCCAGCGCATCGGCGTGGCCCGCGCACTGGCGGTGAACCCCTCGTTCATTGTCTGCGATGAGCCGATCTCGGCCCTGGATGTGTCGATCCAGGCGCAGATCATCAACCTGCTGGAGGATCTGCAGGAGCAGTTCGGCCTCACTTATCTGTTCATCGCCCATGACCTCTCGGTGGTGCGCCATATCTCCGATCGCATCGCTGTGATGTACCTGGGCAAGATCATGGAGATGGCCGACCGCGACGAGCTGTATCGCAACCCGATGCACCCCTATAGCCAGGCGCTCCTCTCCGCGGTGCCGATTCCCGATCCGGTGGTGGAGGAGAAACGCCAGCGCATCATCCTGGAAGGGGATGTGCCCACGCCCGTCAACCCGCCCAAGGGCTGCCACTTCTGCACGCGCTGCCCGAAGGTGCTGGAGGTGTGCCGGGACAATGAGCCGGAGTTCCGCGACTACGGCGGCGAGCATTATGTGGCGTGTTGGCTATATCAGAAGTAGAGGAAGCACAATCACGATCCGGTGTCGCTGCCAGCGAGCACGCTCATCTCGTCCTTAGCCGCCTCTCATCGGGCGCTAAGGACAAAGTGGCCGGCATCGCTTATAGTACGGGGTGGAAAACGGGTAATGGCGCTTACCGACGGCGGTGAAGCCCGAGTGACCCGTTTTTCGAGTTACACTATCTTCATTAAGGAGGGGACATGTCCGTCAAGAAGTGGTCCGTGGCGTTGGGGATCGTGGTGATCCTCAGCATGGTGCTCTCGGCCTGCGCGGCCCCCACGCCGCAGGTGGTCGAGAAGGTCGTGACCCAGGTCGTCACGCAGAAGGAAGAGGTCAAGGTCGTCCAGACTCAGGTCGTCGAGAAGGCGGTCGAGAAGGTCGTCCCGCAGACCGTAGTCGTGCAGGCGACCGCGGCGCCGGCGCCGGTGCGCAAGGTGATGCGCGTCAACACGGGCGCGTACCCCGATGTGATCGACCCCCAGAAGAGTTCCTTCGTCGGCGAGATCAGCCACCTGCAGATGATCTACGAGGGGCTGACCAAGCTGAACGAGAAGCTGGAGACGATCCCGGCATCCGCCGAGAAATGGACGTACAACGCCGATCTCAGCGAGCTCACCTTCAATCTGAAGCCGGGCCTGAAGTACAGCGACGGCAGCCCGCTGAACGCCGCCCGCTACAAGTTCTCGATCATGCGCAACATCGATCCGGAGACCGCGGGCGAGTACGCGCAGATCACCGACGAGATCAAGGGCGCGCCTGAATGGCGCGGTTTCGCCGATGATCCCAAGAAGTCGAAGGAAGATAACGCCAAGGCCAAGGCTGCGGCCAGGGACGTGGTGGACAAAGAAGGCATCACGATCTTCAAGTCCGACGGCAAGACCCCCTGCGCGCCGAAGCTGGCCGATGCCTACAAAGAAGCCGACTGCACCGTCCTGAAGCTCAAGTTCGCCTACCCGGCGGATTTTGCGGTGAAGGAATTGGCGGGCAAGCCCCGGCCGGCCCCCTACTTCCACACCGTCATGAGCCTGTGGGTCACCTATCCGGCCAAGGAAGAAAACATCACGGGCGGCAAGGATATCTGGTGGACCTCGGCTAAGTATCAGATCGGCAACGGCCCGTTCATCCTCAAGAGCATCGAGCCGTATGTGAAGGCCGTCTTCATCCCCAACCCCAACTACGCTGGTGACAAGGCCAAGATCGACGTCGAGTACTCCTACATCACCGACGGCGCGGTTGCATTCGAAGCGTACAAGAACAACGAGTTCGACGTGATCGGCTTCGGCGCCGAGGACTGGAAGAACATCCAGGCGGATGCGGCCCTGAAGGAGCAGGCCAAGGTCTATCCCGGCGCCTGCACCTTTGCCGTGATGTTCCATCAGTTGAAGGAGCCGTTCACCGATCCGAAGGTGCGGCAGGCATTCACCCAGTCGTATGATCGTGCAGCCTGGGTTAAAGACGTGCTGGCCGGACTGGGCGCGCCGACCCTCACCTGGATCCCGCCCGGGTACCCTGGGTACGACAAGGACGAGAAGCGCTGGGCTTTTGATGTGGAAGCCGCCAAGAAGGCGCTGGCCGAATCCAAGTACGGTTCGGTCGACAAGCTGCCGCCCATCAAGCTGACCTTCTCCGACACCCCGCGCAACCGCACCCGCAACGAGTGGCTGGCGCAGAACTGGAAGAAGAACCTGGGCGTCGACCTGAAGCTGGACCCGGTGGATCCGACCACCTACACGGCGTTGACCAAGGACATCAAGACTGCGCCGCAGACCTTCATCCTTGGCTGGTGCGCCGATTACCCTGATCCGCAGAACTGGTTAAGCGTCTACTGGAAGACCGGCGCCTTCGGCGAGCGCATCGGCTACTCCAACAAGGAGTTCGATGCCCTGGTGGACAAGGCGGATGCCGAGCCCGATCCCGCCAAGCGCGCGAAGCTGTACGACGATGCGCAGAAGCTGCTCATCGCCGGCGTGCCGGTCGCGATGGCGTGGAACAATGTCAACCAGTACCTGGTGAAGCCGTGGGTCACGGGCTACAAGCCCTACCCGCAGGAGCATGGGTTCCCCGGCAGCGTGGCGCCGTGGACCATCGACATCGACACGACGAAGCTGCCCGCCAAGAAGTAACGGTTGGGGACAGCACAGGCCCGGTCCCGATATGAGATCGGGCCTGTCCGCACGCCTGCTCAGGTGACCGGCATTTTTGATGTGCCGGTCGCCCGGCAGCGTATGTCCGGGTGTTGTGATGACCACTTACTTTATCCGCCGACTGCTCTGGTTGGTGCCGGTGCTTTTCTTCGTGGCGTTTCTTACTTTTGCCTTGATGCACGCCGCGCCCGGCGGCCCCTGGGACCGTAACCTTGACGCACGGCAGGTGGACAAGACGACCCAGGAGATCCTCAACCGGCGGTATGGCCTGGACAAGCCGCTTTACTTCAACCTGAGCGGCGGCAATCCGCTCGATAGCCAGTTCTGGAACTACATCTTCGGTCTCCTGCGCGGCGACCTGGGTCCGTCTTACCGCATGCGCGGGATGGATGTCCAGGATATCCTTTTCAAGGCGCCCGAAGATGAGCCGTTCTGGGAGAGTCGCTTCGGCTATTCGATGCGTCTGGGCCTCTTTGCGCTCACGATTGCCGTTGTGTTGGGCATTCCGCTCGGCATGATCGCCGCGCTCAAACGCAACACGATTGCCGATTACTTTGCTCTCTTCCTTTCCACTATCGGCGTTTCGGTGCCCAGTTTTGTGCTTCTCTTGCTGCTGCTGATCGTGGTCGTCAAGGGACTGGGCATCGGCAAGTTCGCCCAGCACGACTGGGGCAATCCGGCCGAGTGGCTCGTGCCTTCGTTGATCCTGGGTTTCGGCACCTTCGCCTATATCACCCGCCTCACCCGCTCCAGCATGTTGGAGGTGATGCAGCAGGACTATGTGCGCACGGCTCGCGCCAAGGGCTTGGCCGAGCGGGTCGTCATCTCGCGGCACATGCTGCGCAACGCCTTGATCCCCGTCGTAACGATCCTGGGGCCGGCGCTGGCGGGCCTGGTGACCGGCTCCTTCATCATCGAGACGATGTTGAGCTTTCCCGGCAGCGGCCGCGAATATGTGCGGGCGATCAGCAACCGGGACTACTCGATGATCATGGCGACCACGCTGATCTACGCCGTCTTGATTGCGCTGGCTAATCTCACCGTGGATCTGATTTACGCCTTCCTCGATCCGCGCATCCGGCTGGGGGACTGAAGATGACCACACGCACCGTAACGCCCCCGGGCACGGCTTCAGAGGAAGCTGTGCGGGAGACCGCTCTCGCGCAGACCATCTCACGTCCGCCGCGCTCCCTGTGGAAGGACGCCTGGCACCGCCTGCTGCGCAACAAGGCGGCTGTTCTCGGCGCGCTGGTGATCGCGTTCTTCCTCGCGGTGGCCGCTCTGGCGCCCTATCTCGCGCCGCACGATCCGCTCAGGATCTATTCGGGCAAGGGTTTCTCGCCTCCTGCCTTCGTCAAGCCGCCCGAGCCGGGCGAGCCGGTGTTCGTTTTCGGGACAGACTATTTAGGCCGCGATGTGCTGAGCCGGGTGATCTACGGCGCGCGCGTGTCGATGATCGTCGGCTTCGTGCCGGTCCTCATCATCCTGATCATCGGCATCTCGATCGGCCTGTGGGCCGGCTATCGGGGCGGCCGCACCGACAACCTGTTGATGCGGCTCACCGACATCGTGTATGCCTTCCCGGCGCTGCTCTTCTACATCATCGTGATGACCGCGCTGCGCGATTCGGCGCTCGGCCAGTTGGCAAGCGGCATGATCTTGCTCTTCATGTCGCTGGCGCTGGTCAGTTGGGTCGGCTGCGCACGGTTGGTGCGCGGGCAAGTGCTTTCGTTGAAACGCAAGGAGTTCGTTGAGGCCGCGCGCATGATCGGCGCCAGCGACACCGAGATCCTCATCAAGCACATCCTGCCGAATGCGCTCAGCCCGATCATCGTGACGACGGCCTTCCTCATCCCGGCCCTGATCATCACGGAGGCGACGTTGGGTTACCTGGGCCTGGGCCTGCGGCCCGGCACCGATGCGCGCGACTTTTTCGTCACCAGTTGGGGATCGATGCTGCTGGAGGGACAGCCCGCGCTCAACTCGCAGCCGTGGCTGCTGGCGGTGCCCGCGCTCTGTCTGGCGGTGGTCGTGTTGGCGTTCAACTACCTGGGCGACGGGCTGCGCGACGCGCTCGATCCGCGGCTGGCGGGAACCGAGTAGCGCGGCCACCGATACACGAGCGAATCGGCGGGGGAAGGCGCACAACCTTCCCCCGTCTTGTTTCTCCGCCGCGCCGCGGTCCTCGTGCGCCTCGTGAGTGGCTCCGGCTTTCAGGGCGCAACGCATTCTTCTTTAAGCGTAGGCTGCATCACATTGCATGCATGCGGGAGCGGCTATAATTTGCATCGTCCGGTGGGAACGCATATAATGACGCGCAGCGTCAATGTCGAACCAATGTGCAGGTGTTATCCATAACGCCCGGGCGGAGGGCGCCGAGGAGGTGCAGAACGCGGACACAGCCCCATCAGCCATTCATGACCGGTTCGAGAGACACCCTTTCAGTTACTCACCAGGAGAGAGAGGCACCATGAAGCGTCTGTTGATCGTTCTATCCATGCTTGTCGTCCTCAGCATCGTGGCGTCCGCCTGCGCGCCGCAGGCGACCCCGACCAAGGCGCCGGAGCCCACCAAGGCGCCGGCCGCGCCGGCTGCGCCGACCAAGGCGCCGGAACCGACCAAGGCGCCCGAACCGACCAAGGCAGCGGAGCCTACCAAAGCGCCGGAGCCCACCAAGGCGGCGGCTCCTGCTGCGACCAAGGCGCCGGAGCCGACCAAGGCTGCCGCCCCTGCGGCGGGCGCCGGCTTGAAGGGCGCCGTTACGCTGTGGCATGCCTACGGCACCGGCAGCGCCGAGGAGAAGGCGCTGTCCCAGGCCCTGGATGCGCTGAAGAAAGAGAATCCCGATCTGAAGGTCGACGTGCTGCAAATCCCGTTCGACCAGGTCTTCAACAAGTGGGAGACCGAAGTGGCGGCCGGCGGCGGCCCCGATATGTACACGGTGCCGAACGACAACACCGGCAACCAGGCGCGCGCCAAGCTGTTGGCTCCGGTGGATGACTTGATCAAGGGCCGGACCGACGGCTTCGCGCCGTCTTCGTTCGCCGGCGCCACGATCGATGGCAAGCTCTACGGCGTGCCGGGCATCATCAAGGCCGTGGCGTTGTACTACAACAAGAGCACGGTCCCCAACCCGCCTAAGACGACCGATGAGCTGTTGGCGCTCGTCAAGAGCGGCAAGAAGATCGCCATCAACCAGAACAACTATCACAACTTCGGCTGGCTGACCGGCGCGTTCGGCGGCAAGCTGCTGGATGACAGCGGTAAGTGCATCGCCGACCAGGGCGGGTTTGCCGATGCGCTGAAGTACATGTCCGACCTGAAGGCCGCAGGCGCATCGTTCCAGACCGATGGCGGCAAGGCCGACACGCTCTTCCGCCAGGGCCAGGTTGACATGATCATCAACGGGCCGTGGGTATTGGGCGACTACAAGAAGGACCTGGGTGACAAGCTCGGCGTCGCACCGATGCCGGCCGGCCCCAAGGGCGCAGCGACCCCGCTGGCAGGCGTCGACTATTGGCACATCAATCCCAACGTCAAGCCCGAGCAGCAGAAGCTGGCGGCCGAGGTGGCGCTG
>CAYRFV010000135.1:0-5725 GCA_964423545.1 uncultured Anaerolineales bacterium
AGGGTTACAAGGACGGCTGGGTGGGGTTCAAACTCGCGGCGCTGCTGGGGTTCTATTATGGTTTCATGCCGCACTGGCATCTGCTGCGCCGAAGTTGAGATAAGCAGCACAGCCTGTCTCAACCCGCTTCCGCCGCCCGCCCCTCCTCCTTCGCCGGGAAGGTCACGCCGATGCGCTTGAGAATCGCCGGCAGACCGGCCTTGATCAGCTCGTCCAGGTGCGCGGCCGTCCTGATGTAGCCCTCAATGGGACCGCCGTAGGGATCAGCGATGTCCCTGCTGAGCCCGACCATTTCGGTCAGCAGGAACACCTTGCGCAGATGTTTCGGCTCCAGGTAGAAAAGCGAGCGCCGGTGCTCCTCTTCCATCACCAGGACGATATCGGCCTGCTCCAGGAGCTGGACGCTCATCGGCTGCGAGCGATGATCGCTGAGGGAGATATCGCGTCGCCCCAGAACCGTCGTCGCCCCTTCGCTTGCTCGCAACCCTTCCCGGGCCCACACCCCTGCGGACTTGACTTCAACCTGGCCGGAGAGACCCAGAGTGGCTAGATGCTTGCGCATGAGCGCGGCCGCCATCGGCGAGCGGCAGATATTGGCAGTGCAGACGAAGAGGATCGTTTTCATAGCACTCAGACGATAGACTGCCGGCCCAGGGCGATGAACGGCGGAGCTGGCCGCCGTCCATCGCCGCTCGTCCGTCAGGCGAGGTCAGGCTGGATCAGCCCGTAGTCGCCACTGCTGCGCCGGTAAACGACGTTGATTTGGTTCGCATTCACATTGAAGAAGATGAAGAAGTCATGTCCCAGCAGCTCCATCTGGTCGACTGCCTCTTCTTCGTCCATCGGCACCATCGAGAAGCGCTTGACGCGCGAGATCCGCGAAGGCTGTTCCTCGATCGCGGCCGTCTCCTCTTCAGCGACCGGCGCTGCAGGGGCCTCCCCTTCGACGCCGCGCTTCGACCAGCGTTTGCCCTTATAGCGGTCCGCCTGACGCTGCATCTTGTCGAAGACGGCGTCGATGGAGGCGAACATATCGGCGGATGCTTCTTCAGCGCGCAGAATCGCATGTTTGGTGCGCAACGTTACCTGCGCGATCTGGCTATCCTTGGCGGCGCGGGTGTTCTCGACCGTGAGCTCCACCCGTGCGTCGACGATGTTGGGCAGATAGCGATCCAACCGGCCGATCTTCTTCTCGACATACCTCCGCAGGGAATCCGAGATCTCGAGGTTCTTGCCGGTGATGGCGAGTTGCATGGGGTGCACTCCTTTCCGCGTCACTTGGTATCTGCCGGAAAACGTCGGAGCTGGCACATGAAATGGGATGGCAACCCGATCTACGAGCGACTCAGACGTCTCCAGCAGACTCGATCAGGGCGCCGAGGGCTTCACGCCTTGGGGGGTAGATCAGGCCAAGCCATATGGTCGCCCGTGTAAGTGACTCCATTGTAGCGCGCTTCTGCGCGAAAGTCAACGTCATTTCGTCGGACTTTCGGCCTCGCTGCACCCCGAATCTGCCATGCAGGCGTCCGCGCTGTACTGAGCGAGCGCGGATTCTCTCAGCGACAACACAGGAATCGCTCAGCTTCATCTCAGTTGCAGCGTGCTATAATCGGGAACAGAACGACACTGATGAGGATGCGATGGCTACCGTACTGATTGTAGACGATGATGCGAAGCTGCTGAAGATGCTTCAGCGCACGCTGGTCTATGAGGGTTTCCGTGTGCTGAGCGCCGCCAACGGGAACGACGCCCTATCCGAGATCCAGGCGCGGCGGCCAGATGTCGTCGTGCTCGACTGGTTGATGCCCGGACTGGACGGTCTAGGCGTGGTGGCGCGGTTGCGAGCGGCCGGCGACAAGACTCTTGTCCTGATGCTGACGGCGCGCGATGCGGTCGAGAACCGGGTGGAGGGGCTGGAGAGCGGCGCCGACGACTATCTGATCAAGCCTTTTGCACCAGCGGAGCTGTTGGCGCGCATCCACGCCTTGCTGCGTCGCCCTGCTATGGGCGCGGCCGATGAAGCCCTCGCCTATGCCGATCTCTATCTCGACCCCAGCACGCGCGAGACGCGCCGGGGCGGTCGCTCCTTTGATTTGACCTCCAAGGAGTATGACCTTCTGCGCTACATGATGCGCCATCCGCGCCAGGTGTTGCGGCGCGAGCAGATCCTGCAGGAGGTCTGGGGCTACGACTTCGGCGGCGATGACAACGTGCTGGAGGTGTACATCGGCTACCTGCGGAAGAAGACCGAGGCTGGCGAAGAGCCACGGTTGATCCAGACGGTGCGCGGCGTCGGCTACGTGTTGCGTGAGGATGCTTGAGGCCGTTCGGTATGTCGATCCGACTGCGACTGACGCTGCTTTACAGCGCGATTCTAGCGTTGACGCTGCTGACCTTCAGCGTCGCGCTCTACGTCGTTCAGTCTCGCCTGACCTACGACAGCATCAAGACCAATCTGGTGCGCCAGAGTGACAGCTTCGCCAATCCGCCGCAGCGGTTTCCCAGGCCGCCCGAACCGTCGCCGAGCGACGACATCCCACCGCCGAGACCGGCGCCCACCGACGGGTCGGCGTCGGGAGGCGTCTTGCCCGGTCGCTGGTCGCAGACGCGCAGCCTCGACGGTGAGGTGCTGGCGCGCACGCCCGATCTCAGTGAGGCGACGCTGCCGCTCAGCCAGGCTGGCTTGGCGGCGATCGTCGCGCGACCAGAGATGGGCTGGTTCGAGACGGCGGTTGTCGAAGAGCAGCCGCTCCTGATCTACAGTCGCTCGATAGCGCCGCGGGGTGGGGTGACGCTGATCGTACAGATGGCGGCGCCCATCGCGGAACGCGCGCAGTCGCTGGTGACCCTGCGGTGGATCCTGATCGTCGGGTGCGGTCTCGCGATCGCGGGGGCGTTCGCAGCCGGTTGGGTGCTGGCCGGGATGGCTCTGAAGCCCATCGAGCGGATCACCCACACGGCGCAGACCATCGGCGCCGAGCGAGACTTCGGCCGCCGCGTGCAACATGTCGGTCCGACCGATGAAGTCGGCCAACTGGCGCTCACCTTTAACGCCATGTTGACCGAGCTCGAAACCGCGTATCGCCAACTCGAGCAGACGCTCGATTCCCAACGTCGTTTTGTAGCCGACGCGTCGCACGAGCTGCGCACGCCCTTGACGACCGTGCGCGGCAACATCGAGCTGCTGCGCCGTGAGCCGCCGATCGACTCGCGCGAGCGTGCCGAGGTGATGGCGGATACGAGCGACGAGGTGGATCGGCTCATCCGGCTGGTCAACCAACTCCTCGTGCTCGCGCGCGCTGACGCTGGCCAGACTCTGCGAGGGGAGCCGTTGTCGGTCAACCGCCTTCTCGAAGATGTCTGCCGGCAGGCCAGGTTGCTCCCCGCGCAAACGCCGATCTGCTATCACCCCCCGGCGGAAGAGATCGCCGCGGTGGGCGATCGCGATGCGCTAAAGCAGGTGCTGTTGATCTTGCTCGACAACGCCCTGGTGCACACCTCACCCGAGGCCGCAGTCGAGCTGGCGGCGGAGCAGCACGGGGAGCGGGTCGAGATCAGCGTGCGCGACACGGGTCCCGGCATTGCGCCCGACGTGCTCCCCCACATTTTCGAGCGGTTCTATCGCGGAGACATGTCGCGGAGCGGCGTCGGCACAGGGCTGGGACTGGCGATCGCCAAGGAACTGGTCGAGGCCCAGGGGGGTGCAATTGTCGTGGAGAGCCGGCCCGGGGAAGGCAGCGTCTTCAGTGTGAAGTTGCCAGGGATCAGTGCGCTGACTTGACGTCCCTCAGGAAGACTGTGCCGGCGATAGCGGGTCGACGGCCTGGTCCTGAGCGGCGGATGCCGCCTGGAACTCACTTGCCGCCAGGCGCGAGTCTGCCACCAGGCTGGCGATCAGGCTGGTGATCGGCACGGCGGCGATCAGCACCAGGCTGCCGACCAACGTGCGCACGATTTCCTCGGCGAGGAACTCGCGATTGAGCGTGGCGCCAAGCGAGGGGTTCTGTGTGGCAAGCAGCAGAAAGAGCGGCAGCGATGCGCCTGCATAGGCCAGGAGCAGTGTGTTCACCAACGACGCAATGTGGTCACGGCCGATCACCATCGCGCGGCGGAAGAGCTCGCGCCACCCCAGGTCGGGACTTGCTCGCTTGAGCTCGAAGGTCGATGACGCCTGCCCGACCGCCACATCGTCCAGGATGCCGACCGCGCCGATCAGAATTCCCGCCCACAACAACCCTTGGGCGTCCAGCTTCACCTCAGTGAGTTGAAGCAGGATGACCGCATCCTCTGACCCGAGACCGGTGAGGTGCACCAGGCGACCGAAGAGCAACGTTGCTGCGCAGGCCAGCACAAGACTGATGATCATGCCCAGAAGAGCCGTGTGCGTCTTCCAGCGCCACTTGTAAATCAAGTATTGGGTCGAGATCATCAACAGGATCGACCCGATCAGGGCCACGATCAGCGGATCGCGTCCGGAGACGAAGCCGGGGATGAAGAACCCGGCCAGCGCCACCACACTGATGCCGATGCTGACCAGGGCTCGTAACCCAGTCCAGTGCCCGACCGTGATCGTCAGTGCGGCGAAGACGAGCAACAAGGCCAGCAGCGCAGGCAGCCGGACGAAGTCGCTGACGAAATAGCGCTGGCCGAACGGACCGTCGCCGCTGCGCTCGATCAGCACACGATCGCCCTGCTGCAATTGGGCGCTCGCCACTGCCAGCAGATGATCGCCATACTCGATCTCGACCTGCTTGCCTCGCTCACTGCCGCGCGTGATTTCGACCAGCACCCTCTGCACGGTCGATGCGACCTCCCCACTACTTCTGCTTTCCGTGCCCAGTAGGGCCATCACCCGCCCTTCCTGGGTCTCGGTGACGCCGGTCTCGGGGCCCGTCGTTGTTTTCGGTTCGCGAAAGAACAGCAGACCGAGGAGCAACATCAGCGCCAGCGCACCCAGGCTCACCCAGATGTGGAGGGGAACGACCTCGACCAATAGATCGAAGGGGTCCTTCGCCTGTGACTCACCCGGAGGCGGGTCGGCTGGCGGTGTTTCTCGCCTCATATCAGCCAGCGGACTTGAGTCGCAGCAGATGAACGGTGACCCCGACGCCGATGAGGACCATTGCCCCCTGCGCCCACCAGGCCGCAACCTGGGTCATCGCCAGTAACATCATGCTCCACAACATGACCAGGGCGAGCGCGCGCGTACGGCGAGCGACGGTCCGATGCTCGAGGTAGCCCCGAATCTGGCGCCCAACCCATCGACTGCCGGTCAGGCGGTTGTAGAGCCTGTCGGAGCTGCGCACAAAACAGGCCGCTGCCAACAGAAGCAATGGGGTGGTGGGCAGCAACGGTACAACGATCCCGATCAACGCCACGACAGTTGCCAGTACACCGATTGAGGCTAACAGAACTCTCCCAGGCGCCATTCCTGCCATCTGCTCCTGATCACGCCTGCCGCACAAGCGACGCGATGCCGCCTGCACCCTTCAGAAGTGCGAACGGCGGCGGCAAAAAAAGCGGGCGAGATCCACGGCGCAGAGTCGTGGTGGTCTCGCCTGTCGTGTCGCAACACTTAGAACAGCCGGGAGCCAAGCTCCGTATTGACGACTGCTCGCTTCCACCCAGGGGGCGAAGTGGGCTACTCCCCAACCGGACATCAGCGTAGCCCATCGGGCGGTTTCTGTCAAATCGCCTCCGCGATCCCTGGCCCCCTGCGATGCTG
>CAYRFV010000135.1:5825-14129 GCA_964423545.1 uncultured Anaerolineales bacterium
TCGCTGCGGCGATGCTGTCGCTGCGGCGATGCTGTCGCTGCGGCGATGCTGTCGCTGCGGCGATGCTGTCGCATCATAAGCTTCGACGGGGCGCCGCCGACGGAACAAATGTTTTTCGCACTTCACTTCAGCGTCGTTCGCGACCGCAGTCCGATCGCGCACCTCCGCCGCTTGCGCCTCACGGGGCGTCCGAGGCATCCCCGATGTTATCATCACCTGTTCCATTGCTGACAACTAATCAGCATGTTAAAATGCCTAAATAATAATATCACAATTGCCCCTAACTAGTTGACATTTCCTGTGATTCGTGGTAGTATTTCCCAAGCAATGGTTTTTAGTAGTAAAAAGTTGGGATATAATCCCAAATACGAATCAGATAGCACTCAAGAGGGACGGGCAACGTGTTCTTTGGGGAGTCAGAGCACACCCTGGATGACAAGAACCGGGTATCGCTGCCCATCCGGCACCGCGAAGCACTGGGCGAGGCAGTGATGATTGGCCGCGGCTCTCGCGGCCAAATCAACGTGTTGCCCGTTGACCTGTGGAAGGAGATGGTCGACCGGGCTCAACAGGCTAGCCAAGACCGGGGCGACATCGACGATACCGTGCGGTTTCTGTTTTCCTATAACGAAGCGGAACTGGATCGCCAGGGTCGCATGGTGATCCCGGCGTACCTGCGTCGCCATGCCGAGCTGTTTGACGACGTAGTCGTACTTGGCAACGGCGATCGGGTCGAGATCTGGAGCCGCGCGAAGTGGCAGGAGCGGGCCGCTCGCATCGTCAACGCCAGGCTGGCCCAGGAAACGGGCGACGATCCGACAAGGCTGCGGGCGCTTGCTTTGAACCTATGAACAGCGAACACGTTCCCGTCCTTCCGGCACAGACGATCGCGGGCCTGGCGCCACGCCCCGGGTCTGTCTGCATCGATGCGACGTTGGGCGGGGGCGGACACGCCGAAGCGATCCTGGCCCTGATCGGACCGCATGGCAGGCTGCTGGGGCTCGACGCCGATCCAGAGGCGATCGCTCGATCCCGGATGCGTCTCGCTCGATTCGCCGGGCAGGTCAGGCTGGTGCAAGCCAATTTCCGAGAGATCGGTGCGGTGGCGAGTGCCAACGGGTTTTCGCCTGCGGACGCGATCCTGATGGACCTCGGTGTCTCGTCATATCAGCTTGGGGAGGCTGCGCGAGGCTTCAGCTTCATGGCCACCGGTCCTCTTGACATGCGCATGGATCCGGGCGCCGGGCTGACGGCCGACGAGATCGTCAACACCTGGCCACAGGATGCGCTGGCCGATATCATCTATCGCTTCGGTGAGGAGCCGCGGTCTCGCCGCATCGCGCGAGCGATCGTCGCCGCCCGACCGCTTCACACGACCGCTGCCCTGGCGGAGGTAATCGCCAGAGCCGCCGATGCTGACCGCGAGCGTCGCCGGGTGCATCCGGCGACGCGGTGCTTCCAGGCGCTCAGGATTGCGGTGAACGATGAGTTGGGCGCGCTGGAATCGGCTTTGCCACAAGCTTCGGCGCTGTTGGCGACCGGCGGACGCATCGCCGTGATTACGTTTCACTCTCTGGAAGACCGGCTGGTCAAGCAGTTCATGCAGCGGGAAGCGCGCGATTGCCTGTGTCCTCCGGACCTGCCCGCGTGCCGGTGCGGGCATCGGGCGCAGTTGCGGATCATCACGCGTAAGCCCATCCAGCCGGATGAGGATGAGGTTGCTACTAACCCGCGCAGCCGGAGTGCGAAGCTGCGGATCGCCGAACGGTTGTAGCCGCCGCATCGCAGAGGCGTGGCCGCCAACCACCCTTGGCGCCACCCAGGAACGCGCGGTCAGCTGAACGACGCGATCCTGCCCAAGATGATCCAGTCCACGCTGGCTGCCAGCCGCCAGCGTGCTCAGGAGATCGACTATGCTCAACCGAACCTCGCTCACAACGCCCGATTTGCCTCTGCATTGGGGCGCGTTGCTGCGGGGCCTGCTAACTGGCCGGCTGCTGACGGGCCCGAACGCCTGGTTGCTGCAACTGACCCTCATCGCCGTGATGGTCAGCCTGATGGCCTGCATCTATCTGTGGCAGTCGAGTGAACTCCGTGACATTCAGGAGGACACCCGGATCACTGAGCTGAAGCTGTCGGCACTGGAGCGCCAGAACGTCTCTCTGATGTTGCAGGTGGCGCAGTGGAACCGCCCGGCCTACATCGAGGAGAAGGCGCGCCGACAGGGCATGGCGCCGGCCGAGGTTTTCCTGGTGATGCGGGTCCCGCAGCCGATGCAAGCGCCATCCGCGTCGCGCAGCGATGCGAGCCGCGTGGCTTCTCGATGGCAACAATGGATTGAGCTCCTGCCGGCGCCGAGAGCTGTGATTCAGGTTGCCGCCTGGATGCGCTAGACCGCCGTCAGACCCGACGTAGGCAGGACGCGATGGACGACAAACCCTGGTGGAAGCGCAACCCTTCGGTCACTCCTGCTGCGCTGTCGCAGCGGGAGCCTGAGACAGCGCCGAAGCCGGAGCCGGCGAGCGAAAGCCGGGACGGAGACGATGAACCGAGCCTGTTGAACCGCATCCGGCTCCTGCTGGCTCTTTTCCTGATCATCGTGGTCGTCATCATCGTGCGCACGGCCTATTGGGCGGTGGCCAGTCCGGCGCCTGCTCCCGTGCCGGGCGCTGCAGCCGCTGAACTGGTGCGAAGCCGGATTGTCGATCGCGACGGTCTGCTCCTTGCGACGGACAACTTTCATTGGGAAGTCTACGTGCGCCCTGAGCTGATCAAGAAGGAAAAAGACAGCCAATTGGTCGTGGCGAATCTGGCGCGTATCCTGGACCGGCCCATTGAGTCCATCCAGGGTAGCCTGGCGATTACAGCACCGATCGTGCTGCTTCACCGGCGCGCCAGCGAGGAGCAGAGCAAAGCGATCAAAGAGCTCGGCAAGCCGGTGGGCATGATCTGGACTGATGTGCGCCGCGGCCGGGCGTATCCCCTTGGCGCGCTGGGCGCGCACCTGGTCGGATTTGTCAACTACTTCCGGCAAGGTCTCTACGGCGTCGAAGCGAGCTACGACGGATGGCTGATGGGGCAACGCGAGTTGGCGGAAGAGCAGAAAGCAGGCACGCAGGGAACCCTTTCAGACAACATGCTTCTCTATCTGCCGTCGCCTGGACGCCACGATGTGATACTGAACATGGATGCCGCGCTCCAGCACATGGTCGAGAAGCACCTTGCCGAGGCAGTGGCAACGTACGGGGCCGATGCCGGCACCATCATCGTCATGGATCCCCGGAATGGGAGCATTCTGGCCCTGGCGAACAACCCGACCTTCGATCCGAATCAGTATTCGGATGTCAGGATGGAGCAATGGGCCAACGCTGCGGTCAGCAGTCCCTATGAGCCAGGCTCGGTTTTCAAGCTGATCACGATGGCGGCGGCCCTGGACGCCGGAGAGGTCGGCCCGGACAGCATCTATTTCGATTCCGGTGAGCTGGCCATCGACGGCAAGAGCATTCACAACGCAGACAAAAAGCGCTACGGCGAGGTCACCGTACGAACCGCGCTGGCCAAGTCGATCAACGTCGTGACCGCACGAATCTGTCTCGATATGGGCGCCGACACCTTCTACCGCTACGTGCGGCAGTTTGGCTTCGGTGCACCGACCGAAGTGGACCTCAGCCTCGAGGAAAGCGGCGAGGTGAAGGAACCGGGGCACATCTTCTGGAGTCGCTTTGACCAGGCGACGAACTCCTTCGGGCAGGCGCTGAGCGCCACGTCGATCCAGGTGATCAATGCCGTGGCAGCGATTGCTAACGGAGGAACGCGCTTTCAGCCGCAGGCGGTCAAAGCATTAGTGCGCGATGGACAGGTGTATAACCTGCCGCCCCATGTCCTGGGGTATCCGATCAAGCCGGAGACCGCCAAAACGCTCACGCAGATGATGGTGCACACGGTCGACAGCTCGTCATATTCGAAGTTCATGCCGGGTTACCGGGTTGCGGGCAAGACCGGCACGGCAGAAATCTCGACGGCGAAAGGGTACACCCAGGATACGATCATGAGCTTCGTAGGATTCTTGCCGGCCGCGGACCCGCAACTCATCATCCTGGTGAAGCTGGAAAAACCCAAGCGCGGTGGACGTTGGGCCGAGCAGGTGGCGGTCCCGGTGTGGGCCAAGGTGGCGCAAGATGCGGTGCGTCTGCTGCGAATCGCGCCGGACGACCGGGCGCCTTGAGAGACGGGCAGGCCTTGATGCAGCTTTCGGATATCTGGCAGGGAATCGTCGGAGCAACGGGGCGGATGCCTGTTGGCATCACCGACCGTCAAATCAGCGCGGTCGTGGTCGATTCCCGCGTCGTGCAGGCGGGGGCGCTCTTCGTGGCCATGCGAGGCGAACGGACCGACGGTCATCTGCACCTGGCGGATGCGCTGGCGCGAGGCGCGGTCGCTGCGCTGGCAGAGCCGCGTGCGCTGGATCTGGAGCTGCGTGCATCGTTTGTCATGCCGGATGGCGCTGTGCGCACGGGCGAATCCGCCAGCGCGCCTCTGATCTTCATCGTACCCGACAGTCGGGACGGGTTGCAGAAACTGGCGGAACACTGGCGAGCGCGGATGCCCGCCGTCGCAATCGGTATTACCGGCAGCGTCGGCAAGACGACCACGAAAGAGATCGTAGCGAACGTCGTGGAGCAACGCTACACCACCGTGCGCAGTGAAGGGAATCTCAACAATGAGATTGGCCTGCCCTTGACGCTGCTGCGGCTGACACCGCAGGACGAGCGCATCGTTCTGGAGATGGGGATGTACGCCCTGGGCGAGATCGCCGGCCTTTGCCGCCTGGCGAGGCCTCGCATCGGCGTTGTGACCAATGTGGGTCCGACGCACTTGGAGCGTTTGGGCTCCATCGAGCGGATCGCGCAGGCCAAAGCAGAGCTGGTGCAGGCATTGCCCGCAGCCGAGGCGGGCGGAGTCGCGATCCTGAACGCAGATGATCCGCTGGTGCGCGCCATGGCCAGCCGAACTTCGGCGCTCGTGTTCACCTACGGACTCGATGAGTCGAGTGATCTGTGGGCTGATCAGATCAGCAGTGAGGGGTTGGAGGGGATTCGATTCCGCTTCCACTACGGCAGAGAGGTGCTGCATGTTCATCTGCCGATGCTGGGCAGGCACAGCGTGCACACGGCCCTACGAGCAGCCGCGGTCGGACTGGTGGAACGGCTGAGCTGGACCGAAATCCTGGCGGGGCTGCAGCAGCAGCGGGGTCAGTTGCGACTGATGGTGGCGCCGGGGCTGCGCGGCACGATGATCGTCGATGATACCTACAATGCCAGTCCCGCATCGATGCTGGCGGCCCTCAACCTGCTGGAAGACATCATCAACGACAAACATCGAGCGGTGGCTGTGTTGGGTGAGATGTTGGAGCTGGGGGCCTATGAGGAGGAAGGACACCGGCTGGTCGGTGGGAGGGCGGCGCAGGTGGCAGCGAAGCTGGTGACGGTGGGCAGCCGAGCGCGCTGGATCGCCGAGGAGGCGCAGGCCGCAGGCATGAAGTCAATCGATGTTCACCCGGTGGCCAACAACGATGACGCGATCGCGGTCTTGCTCGGCTTGATTCGTCCCAATGACATCGTGCTCGTCAAAGGCTCGCGCGGGTTGGCTATGGAAGCGATCGTGGATGCATTGTCCGAGACCTCCGAGAACAGGAGCTGAGCCGACATGCCGGTACAGCAGCCCGTTTCGTTTGCCCTGGCGCTGGCGACTGTGTCGTTCCTGCTGACGGTGGTCTGGGGGCAGCCGCTGATCAATGAACTGAAGCGGCGCGGCATTGGCAAGAAGATTCACATCGAGGAGCCCGGCGGCCATCAGGTCAAGACCGGCACACCGACGATGGGGGGCATCCTCTTCGTGGCGCCGGTTCTAGTCATCACCGTGGTGCTGAACCTGGCGAACTTCCTGAGCGGCTTCACCTGGGGCAAGGCGATTCTGCAGGTGTTCAACTTCGCCGAAGGCAGCTCGCTGATCGGCAAGTCGATCCTGTTTCCATTGCTGGTGATGGTGGCGTTCGGCTACCTGGGCGCACGTGACGATCTGGCCGGCATTCGCGGAAAGCGCAACGACGGTCAGGGTATGATCGCCCGCGTCAAAGCGTCCTATCAGACGGTGCTGGCACTGGTCGTGGCCGTGGGGCTCTACTTCGTGCTCGATCTCCACAGCGTGGCCATTCCGGGCCTGGAAGAGAAAATCGATCTCGGCCTGATTTACATACCGATCGCGGCATTCGTCATCGTGAGCATGACCAACGCCGTCAACCTGACCGACGGCCTGGATGGACTGGCCGGAGCCACTTCGGCTGTGGCGTTTGCGGCATACGGCGTGATCGCTCACCTCCAGGGCCAGTATCCGCTGATGTCGTTCTGTTTCGTGATGGCCGGCGCGCTGTTTGCCTTTCTCTGGTACAACGCTTACCCGGCGCAGCTTTTCATGGGCGACCTGGGCGCACTGGCGCTGGGGGCGACCCTGGCAGTGGTGGCATTGATGACCGGTCAGTGGCTCCTGCTGCCAGTCGTGGGAGTCGTGTTTGTCGCTGAGGCGCTCTCGGTCAGTCTGCAGGTCAGCTTCTTCAAGTGGACCAGACGCCGCACGGGTACGGGCAGGCGCATCTTCAAGATGGCGCCGCTTCACTACCATTTTGAGCTGTTGGGCTGGTCCGAGACACACGTGATGTTTCGCTTCTTTATTGTCAGCATGCTGGCGGCGATGCTCGGCATCGCGCTGGCGCTGCTATGACGGCAGGCCGTCGAATGGCTGAGATCACACGATTCCATGGCATCTTGCCACCCAGAAGTCAGCGACGTGCGCTCTTCGCAGACGGCGTTGAGGGGCTGATCGGCCAGGCGCTGGCCCCCCTGCAGGGCGAGCTGGAGGCTGCACTGATGCGTTGTGATCACTCCTCCGCACTGCAGCTGGCCTACGGCGCGCTCAGGCGGATCGGCGATGGGCTTGCCGTGATGCGCGGCGACACCCTTCTGCCGGGCCAGGTGCGCATCCACGCGCTGCTTGTGGAGCTGATGCCGCTGCCGATGGAGGCGCAATTCGACGGCACGCTCATGGAGTTGGGAACCCAGATCGCGATCTGCTATCGCAACTGCGCCGTCGGCCGCGACGAGGCCACCGCCTTGGGGCAATGCCTGGCGGAGCAGCACCCCTCGCAGTGGCTCCGCGCATGGGCCGCGGCGTCGAGTTAGGATCGATTGATGATGCAGCATGTCAGGTCGAACGGGAAGGCTCCGGGCAGCCCGCTGGTGTGCGCCGGGCAGCGTGTTGTCATCCTTGGCGCAGCGCGCCAGGGGACGGCAACGGCCCGCTTCTTCCTGGCAGAAGGCGCTCAGGTCACCCTCAGTGACCTGAGGTCTTCCGAGGAGTTGGCTGGGGTGTGCGGCGAATTGGAAGCGTTCGCGGCGGGACATCCGGTTGCGAGCGCGGGTGAGCAGCGCCTGCGCTTTGCACTGGGGGGACATCCGCTCAGTCTGCTGGACGAGGCTGACCTGCTCTGTCTGAGTGGCGGCGTTTCTCCGGCGATTCCGATCGTGCAGGCCGCTGTCGCCCGTGGCATCCCCTTGAGCAATGACGGCCAACTGACGCTTCGTCATTGTCCGGCGCCGGTGATCGGCATCACCGGCTCAGCAGGCAAGACCACTACAACCACGCTCGTCGGCTTGATGCTGGAAGCAGCCGGCTTCACGGTGCATGTCGGCGGCAATATCGGTGCGCCTTTGCTGGACAAGCTCGGGCGGATCGGTCCTGGCGATAAGGTCGTGATGGAGCTGTCCAGCTTCCAACTGGAACTCTTCGATCGGTCGCCAGCGATCGCAGCTATCCTGAACATCACGCCCAATCATCTCGACCGCCATCCCTCGATGAGCCACTACGCGGCCGCAAAGGCGAACATTCTGCGGCGCCAGGGCCCAGGTGACACGTGCGTGCTGTGCGCCGATGATGCATACACCGGGCCGTGGCTGCGCAGTCGGCGCTGCGAGATTCCGGCGGCCGAGGGGCAGGGGGAAGTCTACTTCCCGATCCAGAGCACGCGGCTTGGTTTCAGCTTGATCGGGGAGGTTCACGCGGGGACTTTCCTCGCTGCAGATTCCCTGATCTGGCGCAGATCGGGTGCTAGCGATGCGGAGATCTGCCGGGTTGGCCAGGTGCGGCTGCGAGGTCGTCACAACGTGGCGAACATCCTGGCGGCGTGTTGCCTGGCCGGCGCAGCCGGCGCCGATGTCGCAGCAATGCGCCGGGTCGCCACCACATTCGCCG
>CAYRFV010000136.1:0-14007 GCA_964423545.1 uncultured Anaerolineales bacterium
AGATCGTCTTCCGGGCAAAGACCTTCGGCATGGCGCCGGCCTGGCTGCCGACGCCGGGCAATCTGCGCGCCCGTCGCGGACTGCGCACCCTCGATCAGGCCGTATGGGACACCATCAACCGGCGTCGCCAGAATGGCGAAGAAGCCAACGATCTGCTCGCGATGCTGATGGCCGCGCGCGACCCTGAGACCGGCGCTGCCATGACCGACCAGCAGTTGCGCGACGAGGTGATGACCATGATCATCGCCGGACACGAGACGGTCGCCAGTGCATTGGCCTGGACGTGGCGTCTGCTCGCCGATGCGCCCCAGGCCGAGGCAAAACTCCACGAAGAGGTGGATCGCGTCCTGGACGGACGGCCCCCGTCCGTCGCCGATCTGCCGAAGCTGCCTTTCACCGGCATGGTCTTCGACGAGGCGCTCCGGCTCTACCCCCCCGCGTGGATCATCACCCGCAAGGCGCTTGCGGACGATGAGATCGGCGGCTATCGGATCCCGGCAGGCGCGCTGGTGGTCGCCAGCCCCTTCGTGACCCAACGCGACCCGCGCTTCTGGGATGAGCCGGAAGCCTTCGATCCTGACCGCTTCTCCGCGGAACGGGCGGCGGGCCGGCCGCGCTTCGCCTACTACCCGTTCGGTGGCGGACCGCGGCTGTGCATCGGCAACCACTTTGCGCTGGTCGAGGCGGGGTTGATCATCGCCGCCGTGGCCCAGCGCTATAAGCTGCGCCTCGTGCCCGGCCAGGAGATTGCAGTGGAGCCCTCGGTCACGCTGCGGCCCAAACATGGGCTGATGATGACCCTGATCCACCGCTGAAATGAGATGGACAGACGGCAGAGACGTGGAAGGTGTGCGACGAAATGGCGCTTGTACCACCTCCTCGCCCGCCGCGACGACGCGTGAGCGTGACTGCTGCGCGCCTCGAATGAGACAGAGCGATATGAACGTCTTCAAAGCGATCCTATTCGACCTTGACGGGACGCTGCTGGACAGCGATATGCAGCGCTTTCTGCCGCCCTACCTTCAGCAGATCGCGGCGTGCGTGGCGCACTTGATCCCGCCCCAGGAGTTCATCGCCCATCTGCTGACCGCCACGCAGGCGATGGTGGACAACGACGGCCGCGCCACGAATGCACAGGTCTTTGCCGAGGCCTTCTATCCGCGCGTAGGCCGCTCGCAGGCCGAGCTGGAACCCATCTTCATGGACTTCTATGCGCATGACTATCCGGCGCTGCGCCGCTTCACGGCGACCAAGCCTGACGCCCGCCCGGTTGTACAGCTTGCGTTCGACCTCGGGTACGATGTGGTGATTGCCACCAACCCGCTCTTCCCGGAGGTCGCCACTCGACAGCGCATCGCGTGGGCAGGCGTCGACGGCTTCTCATATCGCCGCGTGACCACGTACGAGAACAGCCGCTTCTCCAAGCCGAATCCGCGCTATTTCGAGGAGATTTTGGCCGAGATCGGCTGCCCCGCTGAAGCGGCGCTCGTGGTGGGTGACGAGGCGATGGACATGGTCGCGGCAACGATCGGATGCACCACCTTCCTGGCGCCCAGTACAGCGACCAGGCTCACCGACGCCGTTCCAGCGCCTGCTTATCGCGGCGCACTGGCCGATGTCGCGGATCTGTTGAGAACGAGTGCCGCATGACGACGACTACTGTTGTTTCGCATGCGTCCGCCGCCGCCGAACCGATCGAGACGGAACGCTTCCATGCAACCAAGGTCACCCTGGTCTCCTTTGGGCACTTCGTGCACGACACCTATACGGCCTTCCTGGCGCCGCTGTTGCCCGCCTTCATTGCAAAATATGCCCTCTCCACGACCCAGGCCGGCCTGCTCAGCGTCTTCTACCAGTGGCCCTCGTTGATTCAACCCTACATCGGTTACCTGGCCGACCGCACCAGTCTGCGCTATCTTTTCATCTTGGCGCCCGCGATCACGGCGACGATGATGTGCCTGCTGGGTGTGGCGCCCAGCTATGCTGTCATGGTGATGTTGCTCCTGATCGCCGGCGTGAGCTCAGCGGGATTGCACGCCGTGGGCGCGGTGATCGCTGGGATGCAGTCGGGACGCCATCTCGGTCGCGGGATGAGTTTCTGGATGGTTGGGGGCGAAGCGGGGCGCGCGCTCGGCCCGATCATCGTGGTCAGCGCAGTGACACTCTGGGGTCTGCAGGGGGTCGCCTGGCTGATGCTCGGCGGATGGCTGGCTTCCGGCGTCCTGTTCATCTGGCTGCGCAATGTGGCAGACCGTCCGGCGACCACCGCCGGCCCGCGGCCCTGGCGTCCCGCCTTGCGCGCCATGCGGCCCGTTTTGCTGCCCGTGGCGGGCATCATGTCTGCCCGCACGCTGCTGATCGCCGCGCTGACCACCTACCTGCCTACCTTCCTCAACAGTGAGGGGTTGAGCCTCTGGTGGGCGGGCGCGGCCCTCTCGGTCATGCAGGTGGCTGCCGTGGGCG
Organism: uncultured Anaerolineales bacterium; assembly: GCA_964423545.1. GTDB lineage: Bacteria > Chloroflexota > Anaerolineae > CG2-30-64-16 > CG2-30-64-16 > JALOOE01. Next base: position 2,464 of record CAYRFV010000136.1, read on the forward strand.
GCGCGCTCGCCGGCGGCCCAATGAGCGACCGCTGGGGACGGCGGTCGATCCTCGCCGCCTCCCTGGGATTCAGCGCCCTGTTTATGTTTCTGTTTCTGAGTGCGCAAGGATGGGTCGCCATCCCGCTGCTTCTCCTGTTGGGCTTCTCCTCGGTGGCTGTCATGCCGGTCTCCATGGCGCTCGTGCAGGAAAGCTTCCCGCAGGATCGGGCGCTGGCCAACGGCATCTACATGGCCATCAATTTCCTGGTGTTGGCGATCGGCGTCCTGGCGCTTGGCGCGCTCGCCGATCGACTCGGATTGCGGGCGGCGTTCACGATCAGCGCAGCCGTCGCGCTCCTGGGCCTGCCTCTCATCCTGCTTCTGCCCAGGCGCAGTGCGTCGCCAACTCACAGGTAGGATCGAGGGCGGTTCGGGCCGGCAGGGCGATCGCCTGACTGCGCGGCGTGCAACGAGATGGCTACGTCATTCGTGACCGCCCGCGAGTCAACAAAGGAGCCGCCGCCGATCCTTGTCATTTCCGGGGGGTCGGCGCCAGTGGCGAGCAACTCGTGCGGCCTGTCCTGGCTCAGTATCGAAACCAGCGCCGATGAAGTGATCGCCTTGCTGGAGCGGAGGCTGAAGCACGAACAAGCCTGATTCCCGATGAGGAGTGAGATACCCATGGGAACATCCTCGATTCTCGCCGCAGTCATGCCAGCTGCCGGCGCTCCCGTCGAAGTGCGCGCGTTCGATCGTCCCCGCCTCGAGACAGGAGCCGTCTTGCTCGAAACGCTCTACAGCGAGGTGTGCGGCACCGATGTGCACCTGCATCGCGGGCACCTGGCCGGCGTGCCGTATCCGCTCATCCCTGGCCATGTCAGCGTGGGACGCGTGGCCCAAACAGGCGGCGAAGTGCTCGACCTCGACGGCGCACCGCTCCGCCCCGGCGATATCATCACGTTCCTGGATGTCCATGAGACCTGCGGCAAGTGCTGGTTCTGCACCGTCGCCAAGGCGAGCACTCGCTGCCCGAGCCGCCGCGTCTACGGCATCACCTACTCTGCAAACGAGGGGCTGCTAGGGGGCTGGGCGCAGGCGATCTATCTCAAGCCGGGCGTCAAGACCCTCCGGCTGCCGCCGAACCTGCCGCCGCAGCGCTTCATTGCCGCCGGCTGCGGGCTGCCGACCTCGGTCCATGCCATCGAGCGCGCCGAGATCAGGCTGGGCGACAGCGTGGTGATTCAAGGCAGCGGTCCGGTAGGCCTCAACGCCGTGGCGCTCGCCCAATTGCAGGGCGCGGGTCAGGTCATCGTGGTTGGCGCGCCTGCGCTGCGGCTGGAGATGGCGACCGCGATGGGCGCCGATGCCGTCGTCGATATCGCCGAGCAGGCAGCGGACGAGCGGGTGGCGCGAGTGAAGGCTCTGACTGGTGGCCGCGGCGCGGATGTGACGATCGAAGCCACGGGCGCGCCGTCAGCCGTGCGCGAGGGGATGCAGATGACGCGCGACGCAGGGCGCTATGTGGTCGTGGGACAATACACCGATGTAGGTGCGGTGGAGATCAACCCCCATTGGGACCTCAACCGCAAACACCTGGAGGTGCGCGGCTGTTGGGGCTCGGACTTCAGCCACTTCTATCGCGGCGTGCGCGTGCTGGCCCGCTATGGCGACCAGTTCGCCTGGGATCGGATGATCTCAGCAGAGTATGGCCTGGAACAGGCCGGTCAGGCGCTGGAGGACGTGGCACAGCTCCGAGTTGTCAAAGCGCTGATCAAACCGTAGCACAGCAGCTCCGGCAGACCGATCGCGCCCGCCGGAGCTCTTCTGGTCGTCACCGCCGGGCGAACGCGCGCACCGTCGCCGCGATCCAAAACACATTCCAGGCGACCATTGCGATTCCTGCGAGCGCGACCGCCTTCGGGTCCATTGCCGGCTCGAAGCGGACCCCCTCGGCTGTGATGCGAAGCGCCCCTTGCGGCTTCGCCTTGCCCATCGCACCCGCGCCCGAGCCGCCCCCTTCTCCGACCGGGGCAGGCTGGCCCTCCGCCGAGGCCGGCGCCTGACCGCTGCCGTAGCCCGCACCAAAACCGAATGCATAGCTGACGGAGGCAACGGGGATAACGATCTGGTCCCCTTCCCTGAGCGGCTCACCGAACACCGTGTTCACCGTGAGGCGCTTCATCATGTTCTCGATCGGCTCGATCACTTGTGTGAGTCCCTGTTCCTGATCCATCGTGATTCTCCTCGCGAATCTGGTCCGCAGCTTCCAGTTAGCAGCAGCGGCGTGTGCGCAGCACGCCGTAGAGTGTTTTGCCCGCAATGACCGCCGCGCAGACTGCGGCGACTGCCAACGCCGGAACAACCACGCCGCGTACGGCAGCCTGTCCGGCATCCGCGATGTGCACGCGACTTTCCGCGCCGTCAGCCTCGCGCACTACAACCTCGACCGGGCGGACGCACACCCAACCGCCCCCGCCTCCCCCCTGCTTGCCGAGGTTGCCGCCTGCCCAGCCGCTCAACCGCGCAATTGGCTGGATAGTTCGACCGCCCACAACAAGCGGTTGGCCCACTAACTCCTGATCGATCCGATTCGGCCTCGCCCTCGCCCTCTCTTCAGCCATAACGCCTCCCCTGCTTGCAACCCGTACCCCATGCCATCTCTCTCGGCAGCGTCGGCAGTCTCCCCCCGCCGCGCGATTCCAGTCTCACCCCGGCTCAAAAGGTTCATGAATCTTGCCGCCAACCTTGCTGCGCGAGCCCGCCGCCATCTGGCCCGCCCCCGCACGCGAGCGCACGGGGATCCGGCAATCATCTCTCCATGCGAAAGTCGCCACCCAGCCCGCCCACGCGCACGACGCCCAGGTCACGCACGACGCGATAGCCGGACAGTTCGTTCGTCGTTGCCCTCAATCTGGAATCCACAGTGTCCCATTCTGCCCTTTGCTCGCCCGCCAGTCCTCGATCTGCGTTGCGTGCTCGGAGTCGTGGTAGCCGCGCCATTCGGCGATGCGCCGCAGCGTTGCGCATCCCCAACCGAACTGCCACTCGATGTCCAGAGCGCCAGTCGGCGCCGAGCTGAAGGCTGCCAGGAAAGCGGCGCGGGCGGCCCCGAGCTCATCCAACACGACAGCCAACGACCATGCCTGCCGCCCGGCATGCACAGCCGCGTTCACGGCGTCCATGCTCACAAGTGCGACCTCGGCTGCCCGGCCCACCAACGCCAACTCGACGGACCGGGCGAAGAATCCATCCCAGTGCGCCACGTGCGCCAGCATATCCTTCACCGTCCAGCCGCCCATCACTGGCTCTTCACACAGTATACGTTCGTCGAGGCCTGTGAGTTGCGCCAGCAGATGGCTGCGTTGCGTCGCCATCCACGCGAGCAGCTCTGCCTGGTCGGCAGTCGCGAGATCAGCTTGCGGGTCGATTCGGTGGTGAGCCATATCACACCTGGAAGAAGATCGCAGAGCGGCTGTCGCTCTGCGTACGATGCACGCAACGTGCTGGCTGAAGTCACCGATTTCGCGGCCTTCATTCTGGAACGACGACGAAGCTGTGCGCCTTACGCCGACAGGTCAGAGTACGAGTGGCAGACGCTCGACCTGGATCCGTTCTTGTACAGACCCGTGCAGTGTGCGAGGTGCGCTCGCTGGCGCCGAAGGAGCCTGCCGGCAGTGAAGCCCGGCAAGCTGGCGTCCGCACGCTTTTTCCCCAAGCCGGCCCGGCGCCGGTCAGCCCGTTCGTCTCCGCCTGCCTCGGCTCATCCCATGACCGGGTCCTTGATCGCCCCTCGTTCACTGAGCGGCGTCGCGGCGCCGGGACGGTCGGGTATCGACGCCGCACGCGCCACGCGCACTGCACACACCTTGTAGTCGGGAATCTTGGCGCGGGGATCGAGACGGTTGTCGGTAAGGATGTTCGCCGCGGCCTCGGCGAAATGGAACGGTATGAAGATGACGCCTTTGGGCGAGCGGTCGGTGACGAGCAGCCGGGCCGTGATCGTCCCGCGGCGGCTCGACACATCCACCCATGCGCCGCTTGTCAGCTCCAGCTGCGCCGCATCCCGTGAATGCATCTCGACGGTGCACTCCGGCCACGCAGCATCCAACGCGGAGGTGCGCGTCATCGTACCGCCGTGCCAGTGATAGAGCACCCGACCGGTGCTGAGGATGAGCGGGTAGGTCTCGTCCGGCAGCTCGCTGGTCGTGCCGTATTCCACGGACCAGAACTTGCCCCGACCGCGCGGGAACTCCTCAGCGAAGAGGTACGTGGTCCCGGGGTGATCGGACTCCGGACAGGGCCAATGGACCCCTCCCTCGCGTTCCAAACGCGCATACGTGATGCCTGCGAAATCGGGGGTGACCTGGCGCATCTCGTCCCAGATGACGCCTGGCCCGGAATAGCTCCAGTCAGAGACCGATGCCGGGCCGCCAGAGATGGGCGTTCGCGGCAGATGGTCGGCCGCCAGTCGCCCGATGGTCCGCTGCGCCAGCTCAGCGATGATCTCCCAATCGGGACGGGCCTGCCCGGGAGGGGGCAGCGCCCGGCGCACACGCTGCACGCGGCGGTCGGTGTTGGTAAATGTGCCGTCCTTCTCGGCGAAGCTTGCGGCTGGCAGAATCACGTCTGCGTAGCAGTTGGTCTCGTTGAAGAAGATATCCTGGGCGACGAAGAATTCCAGGTGCTCGACCGCATGGCGGGCATGCGCCTGGTTCGGCTCACTCATCAGCGGATTCTCACCCATCACAGACCAGCCGCGCACCTGACCCGTCAACACGCCATCCACCATCTCGGTGGCAGTCAGCCCCGGTCCGGCGGGCAGGGCCACACCCCAAGCTGCCTCGAAGGCCGCCCGGACGGCCGGATCGGTGACCGGCTGGTAGGCTGTATAGAATCCAGGAACGCCGCCGACATCGGAGCAGCCCTGGACGTTGTTCTGTCCTCGCAGTGGATTCAGGCCCGTGCCCGGCCGGCCGATCTGGCCACAGAGCAATGCCAGGTTGGTCAGCGCGAGGGTGTTGTCAGTGCCGTGGGTGCTTTGGCTGATCCCCATGCCCCAGTACATCGCGGCGGACCGCGCACCGGCGTAGATGCGCGCCGCACGGCGGATCTCCTCGGCGGGCACCCCCGTGATCGCAGCGGCCCACTCGGGCGTCTTTTCCACCAGGCCGGCAGCGAATGACTCGAAGCCCTCAGTGCGCGCGGCGACAAACCCTGCGTTGTATCGCTGCTCCTCAACGATCACGTGCGCCATGGCACTGAAGAGTGCAACATCGGCGCCGGGTCTATGACGCAGCCACAGCTCCGCGAACCGGGTCATTTCGGTCTGTCGCGGATCGATGACAATGAGCCGTGCGCCACGGCGCACCGCCTGCTTCAGAAAGGTGGCGATCACCGGGTGCGTCTCGGTCGTGTTCGAGCCGATCACCATGAAGCATTCGAGATCGGGCATCTCAGCAATGGCATTGCTCATTGCGCTCGACCCGAGCGCCAGTTGCAGCCCGGCGACGCTGCCTGCATGACACAGGCGAGCACAGTGGTCGATATTGTTCGTGCCGATGACCGAACGCAAGTACTTCTGGAGGAGGTAGTTATCCTCGTTGGTTGCTTTGGCCGACGCGTAGGCCGTGATGCTGTCCGGCCCGCACCGTGAGCGCAGTTCGAGCAGCCGAGACGCGACGAGATCAAGCGCCTCGCCCCACGATGCGACGCGCCACTCGTCGAGCGACGCTGCCGCAGTGCGCTCGTCGGGCGCCTGCCGCGTCCGCCGGATCAGAGGTGCAGTCAGCCGGCTGGGATGGTGGACGAAATCCAGCCCGAATCGCCCCTTGACGCACAACCGGCCGTAGTTCGGGGCAGCATCGAACGGCGCGTCGACGCGCAGGATGCGACCATCCCGGATCCACAGGTCGATCTGACAGCCCACGCCACAGTAGGGGCAGGTGGAGCGGATCGGCGCATGACGAATGTCGGGCAGCGGATGATCAATGGCCATCGGCTTCTCGCTCTTTCCCTTCCGCGTTCTGATCCGACTCCCACTCGACCTTACCTACCAACGCGCCCGTCGGGCATGCGCCGACGCAGTTGCCGCAGAACACACATGTCGTGGCGGGCATTTTGTCCTCAAACGCAGTGGTCACCCGGCTGCCGAAGCCCCGACCGCCCCAGGTCAGTGCATAAGTGTTCTGCACATCTCCAGCGCAGACCTGGATGCAGCGCCAACACATGACGCACTTCGAGTAGTCGCGAATGTAAAACGGGTTATCGTCGAGCACGGGGAAGTCGCGGCGCGCGCCACTGAAGCGCCCCACCTGCGCGCCGCATTGTGAAGCATAGTCGAGCACCTCGGGCGCGTGGCTGAGATCCACCGTCGATGCCAACAGCTCGAGAATCACGCGACGGGCCAGGCGCACACGGTCGGTCTCGGTATTGACCACCATGTCCGGCGCCACGCGCGTGACACACGCCGGCTGGAGCGTTCGCGCGCCCACCACTTCGACCACGCACAGGCGGCAGACGCCGTTGGCGGTCAGATTCGGGTGATAGCATAGGGTCGGGATCGCTATCCCGATCTCGCGCGCCGCGCTCAGGATCGTTGTGCCGGAAGGCACGCGCACGGTGCGCCCGTTGACAGTCAGGGCGATGGGCGCGTGAGGCGTTGGCCTGGACATCCGAGCTTCCTCCGGTTTCTTCATTCCGGTTTGACGTGCGGTTTCGGTTCTGCCGCACTCACGGATTGAGCAGGGCCGCTTGCGCCTGCCTGCGTCGCGCCAGGAGGCTTTCGGCCGTATAGATGGCCAGCGCCACCCAGATGCAGCTGAACCCAACCCATCGAGCTGGCGTGAACGCCTCCCCGAACAGAAGGATGCCGATCACGAACTGGCAGCTCGGCGAAATATACTGCAGGATACCCAATGTGGTCATGGTCACGCGGCGCGCGCCGTAAGCGAACAGCGCAAGGGGAATTGCGGTCATCACCCCAGCGCCGAGCAGCATCAGATCGACGGTCGTCCCCGTACGTCCGAACGCACCGGTTCCATCCCAGGCCCGAACCAGCAGGAAGGCCGCGGCCGGCACGAACATGACCCCGAGCTCCAGCGTCAGGCCCTCGACTGCCCCCAGGGCCGCCGTCTTGCGGATCAGTGTGTAGAAACCAAAGGTAAATGCCAGCGTGATGGCGATCCACGGCGGCTGGCCGAAGCTCAGGGTCAGGTACAGCACGCCGGCGCACGCCAGTCCCACGGCTGCCATCTGCCACGGCCTCAGCCGTTCGCGCAGGAAGAGCATGCCGAGCAGCACGTTGACAAGCGGATTCATGAAGTAGCCCAGGCTGGTCTCCACGATATGGCCGTTGTTGTTGGCCCACAGATAGGTCAGCCAGTTGACACTGAGAAGCGCACCCGAACCGACAAAGGGCAGCCATGTCGCCCGTCGATGGAGGATCGCCGCCAACTGTCTGGCCTTGCCTTGCACCGCCAGCAGGATCAGCGCGACAAAGAGGGACCAGACCACACGGTGGCTCATGATCTCGGGCGAGGGCGCCGCAGCCAGCGCCTTCCAGTAAAGGGGCATCAAGCCCCACGTCACGTAGACGCCCAGCGCTGCGAGCAGGCCCTTGTGCTTCATGAGCGCCGATTCGCAGACAGGAGCCGTAACCGGGCCATCAACACAGGCGGAATCTCGCTGAAGTTGGCCCCCCAACCGAACGGATGCCGTCCAGGCGGGTGATCGGGCGGGAATGCGCGCTCCTCCAGGGCGTCCACGATGAAGCCCGCAGCGAATGCAGCCCCGAGCACATCCTGCAGCGAACGGTGGAAGTAGATGTGGGGCTTGGACTGCTCCCGCAACGCTGCCCCTCGCGCGCTGAATGGGGTCATGTACCGCGAGATCTTCACCGAGAAGGTCGTAACGACGCGCCCGGCGCGATCCTCCTGTTCGCCCATCTGGATCACGCTCGGGTTGTTGAAGCAGGGATGCATGATCGCGAAGATGAAGCGGCCATCCGGCCTCAGCAGGCGCGCCAGGGCGTGCAACAGCGGCGAAATCTCCGACATATCGAACAACGCCATCATGCAGATCGCCGCGTCGAACGAACGCTCACCCAAACCCAGGAGAGCGGCTTCGTCCGTGGCGTCGAGCACCCGGTAATCGATCCGCCCGGTAGCTGAAACGGGCCGCGCGCGGGCGAGTGCAATCATCTCCGACGCGAAATCGGTGGCAAGCACATCAGCGCCCAGGGCGGCCAGTCGCCTGGCATACAGCCCATTTCCGCAGCCAATCTCCAACACGCGTTCGCCCGTCCGCAGCGCCAGCAGGCGTTGTGTCGGCGGCCAGATCAGCGTCTCGACGAAGTCGTTGCCTTCGCCCATTCGCTCGTCCCACATCGCCGCATTCGCGTTCCAAGCCATCAGCGTCTCTTCATGCGCCTTCCTGGTCTCGGCATCACGCATGCCATGCTCCCTGAGTCACCGTCAGACGCTTAGCGTCTGCCGGTTGCGGTCCACCACAGCTTGCGCCTCGCACCCCGCATCTCACGCAAGCAGTTCCGGCCATCGCCTGGCTGCGTCCATGACCGCCCATGAGGCCGCCTGGCCCAGTCCACAGATGCTGGTATCGGTCATCACCTGGGCAAGCTCCCGCAAGTCGGCTGCATCGGTGGGACGCGCGCGCCCCTCGGCCGCGCGATGCAGAATCTCCACCTGTCGTTGCGTGCCGATCTGACAGGGATAACACTTGCCACAGCTTTCGTGCGCAAAGAAATCGCCGATGCGCGCCAGTACGTCGCGCAGATCGACCGCGTCGTCGAAGACCATGATCGTCCCTGCGCCGATGGTGCCGCCTGCTCTACGGAAATCCTCGAACGTGAGCGGCGTGTCCAGGTGGGCCGCGGTCAGGAACGTTCCTGCGGCGCCCCCCGTGAGGACCGCCTGCACCGTGCGTCCCTGGCGCAGCCCACCTGCCAGGTCGAAGATGAGGTGACGCAGTGGCACGCCGAACGGCACCTCGTACACGCCAGGGCGCAGCACCGAGCCGCTGACTGCAAAGAGCTTGGTGCCTGCCGATTCCGGTGTGCCGAGGGCATTGTACCAGCGCGCGCCGTGCATGATGATCGACGGCACCTTCGCCAGCGTCTCGACATTATTGATGACGGTCGGCCGGCCCCACAACCCGGCCTCCGCCGGGTAGGGGGGCCGCAACCGGGAAAAACCGCGCTTGCCTTCGATGCTCTCGATCAACGCGGTCTCCTCGCCGCAGACGTAGGCGCCCGCGCCGCGCCGCACCTCGATCTGGCACGTGAGGCGACCGGCGAGGCCCTCGAGGCACAGGCATCCAGCGTCTTCCAGCTCGCGCACGGCATGGCTGAGCCGTTCGCACCCCAGCCGGTGCTCCCCGCGAACGTAGATGAATGCCTGCGCCGCACCGATCGCATAGCTGGCAATCAGGAGCCCTTCGATGATGCGAAACGGATCACCGTCCATCAGGACGCGGTCCTTGAAAGCGCCCGGTTCACTCTCATCCGCATTACAGATGATGTGGCGCGGCGGCGGATGGTTGACCGCGAACTGCCACTTGAGCCCGGCCGAGAACGCGGCCCCGCCACGGCCCAGCAGCTTGCTGGCCTTAACCTCGGCGATCACCTGCTCCGGCGTCATCTCGTCCAGCACTTTCCGCAGCGCAGCCATGCCGCCCTGGCTGCGGTAGTCATCGAGGCTCGTTGGATCGACGATGCCCACGTTGGCCAGCGCGACTTTGACCAATCCACCGATGCGGAGCCGCTCCGGAACGGGCTCGCCGTCGAGAAGGCTCTCGACGGAAGCAGGCGCACGCCGCTGTGTGTTGACCAGGGCCGCCGGCGCCCGGTCGCACAGCCCCAGGCAACGCACTGCCTCCAGCCTCACCTCTCCGTCGGCCGTGGTTTGACCGGGACGAATGCCGAGCCGCTCTCCGACCTGGTTCGTCAGTCGGGCTGCGCCGGCCGCGGCGCACGGTCCGTCCTGACAGATGCGGATCACCGCGCGTCCCGCCGGCTCAGTCCGGAACATCTCATAGAATTCGATCACGCCGTAGACATCCGCCAGCGGCACACCGAGATAGGCTGCGATCTGCTCCACTGCGGGCCGAGGCAACCAGCCCCCGCAAAGCTCCTGGGCATCGTGCAGCGCCTCAATGAGGTAGGTCTGCCGGCGATCATATCGCGAGAGGCGGGCCGCGAGGGCCTCGTGCATGGTGTGCTCCTGGCTGGGAATGCTGGGCCGGATCATGGAGGGCATTGTAGCGAGGGAAGGAAGGTCTGTCAATCTCGCAGCGGCCCGCCTGCCTCTCGTCGTCGGACTGCCCGGTTCGCTCCCCAGGGCATCGTGGCGTTATAATGCCCCTGTGATCCAGACCACGGCGACGTTGATCGAGCGACGCACGGCCGGTTCGAGCCAAGAGCTGCGCCTGGGCGCACCGACGCTCGCGCGCATCCTGCGGCCCGGACAGGCCGTGCTCGTGAAGGCCGGGTGGGGGCTGGCGCCGTACCTGCGCCGCACATTCCATCCGGTCGCGCTCGATGAGGAGAGCTGGACGCTCCGTATTCCCCCGGGCGGCGACTGGGGCCATGCCTGGCTGCGGGCTGCGCCGGTCGGCAGCGAGATCGATTGTCTTGGGCCGGTCGGCAACGGCTTCAGCCTGCCGGTGAACGCCCGCAACCTGCTCTGCCTGGGTGAAGGAGAGGCAACCTGGACCCTGCTGCCGGTCATCGAACAGGCCGACGCATCCGGGATCTCCGTCACCCTGGCGATGGAAACGTTCGGGACGCGCGAGCTGCTCTCTGCGTCCCGGCTGCCGGCGACCGTGGAATACCACACGGCGGTGCGTCAACGCCGTCTTCTTGCACGCCCCGGCGCTGCGCCCATGCTCGAAGGCGTGGCGCAGTTCCTGCCGGAACTCCTGCCGTGGGCCGATGCCGTGGTAGCCGCAGGGTCACGGGAACTCTACGCTGTCCTCGCCGCGGCCGTGCGCGCCACGCGTTTTGAGCTGGTTCACGGCTTCGTCCAGGTGCTCTACCCCGCCACGTTCCTGTGCGGCGTGGGCGCCTGCCAGGTGTGCGCGGCCGATCTGGCGGACGGCAGACGCCGCCTCTGCCAGCGCGGCCCAGTGCTCGATCTGGCGGATGTATGATCGATGATTCCCAAGGCAATCCATGCCCATTGAACTTGCTCCCCACAACAAGCACGGTCTGACCCTCGACTCGCCGCTCATCGCGGGTGCGGGCGCAGTGGGCTATGCGGATGCGTGGCCTCCCGGAATCACGGCTGCCCTCTTCGGCGCTATCGTCACGACGCCGGTGTCGTGGCGCAGCCGTCGCGGCCAGGCCCCGCCGCGACTCGCCGAGACGCCATCCGGCTTCGTCTTGGCCGCAGGCGATCCCAATCCCGGCTACCGTCGTGTCATCGAAGACCATGCGCTTGACTGGGGCCGCCTGGGCACGCCGATCATCATGGCGTTGGCGTCCAGCGCACCGGACGACTGGGGTCGGGTGGCGGCGCAGCTGGAGGAGGAGCCGAGTGTGGCTGCGGTC
>CAYRFV010000137.1:0-13972 GCA_964423545.1 uncultured Anaerolineales bacterium
GTCCTGGCGGATCGAGAAGCCAGCCGACCAGGGCGATGTCACTTATCACGACGCCGCACTCTACGATGTCGCCCTCACGGGCCCATCGGAACTGGTGGTGGCGGCGACAGGCGCCACTCTCGCCGAGACCTTGCACGGTGACGGGACGACTACTTGGCGGCTGGTCGGGGGGCCGATGCGCGACTTCAACGTCATCGCCCATGCCGATTATCGGCGCTACAGCGGCACTGTGGGCGAGGTGACGGTCAACAGCTATTTTCTGCTGGGCGACGAAGCCGGCGGCCGCAAAGCCCTCACCTGGGCCATGGATGCCTTGCGCGTTTTCGAGGAGGCGTTCGGCCCCTATCCGTATCGCGAGCTGGATGTGGCGGCCATGCCGACGAAAGCGGGGGGCATCGAATATCCGGGGCTGGTCGCCATCAGCAGCCACATCTATCGCAACCCTGGCGACGACATCCTGTTCGAATCGGTCGTCGTGCATGAGGTCGCACACCAATGGTGGTACAATGCGGTCGGCAACGACCAGATCAACCATCCGTGGCTCGATGAGGCGCTGGCGCAGTATAGCACCTACCTCTACGTTCTCGACAGGTACGGCCAGGAGGGCGCCCAAGGCTTTGTGGATCGGGTAACCCATCTGCGTTGGGGCAGCGTGGGCTACCGAGAGAAGCCGATCGGTCTGCCTGTGGCGGAATACCCCGGAGCCGAGTACGGCGGGCTGGTGTATGGCCGTGGGCCGCTCTTTCTGTTGGCGCTGCGCGAGCGGCTGGGTGAAGCCAAAATGGCGGAGTTCCTGCGTCGCTACTACGCCCAGAACAAGTGGCGCGTCGCTACCCCCGATGGCTTCCGCAGCCTGGCCGAGGAAGTCGCCGGGCAGGACCTGGGCGACCTGTTCGAGAAATGGGTCGGGTAGCTGGCGCCGCACCCTGCCGGTCCCGCCCACGGGTTGAGGCCGCGCTGCGTTGCGCCTTTGGCGATCCTATGCTATCATGGCGGACATAGACTGATGCCGAGCGGTGGCTGAGCCGATGCTGCGCCAACTGATCATCCTGAAGTTTCCGACGTTCCGCCTTTCCTTGACTTAGGACTCGCCAGAGACACGGGGAGCTTATCTCCGTGTCTCTGTTGTTTGCTTGGGGGATTTGATGACTGCATACATCTTCGTTACGGGTGGCGTGGTGAGCGGGCTGGGGAAAGGGGTGACGGCCGCCTCGATCGGCCGGCTGCTCAAGAGCCGCGGGGTGCGCGTCTCGATCCAGAAGCTCGATCCGTACCTGAATGTCGACCCCGGCACGATGTCGCCCTATCAGCACGGCGAGGTGTTCGTCACGGATGACGGCGCGGAGACCGATCTCGATTTGGGCCACTACGAGCGCTTCGTGGACGAGAACCTGAGCCGCGTCAACAACATCACGACCGGCCAGATTTACACCCAGGTGCTGAGCCGCGAACGTCGTGGCGACTATCTGGGTGGCACGATCCAGGTCATCCCCCATGTCACCAATGAGACGAAGCGCGGCATCCTGGAGGCCGCCCGGCGCAGCAACGCGGACGTGCTGATCGTCGAAGTGGGCGGCACGGTGGGTGATATGGAAGGCGAGGCGTTCCTGGAAGCAATTCGCCAGATGCGTAAGGATGTGGGGCGGAACAACACCCTCTACATCCACGTGACTTTGCTGCCCTACATCTCCGGGAGCAACGAGCTCAAGACCAAACCCACCCAACACAGCGTGCGCGAGTTGCGCGGGATTGGAATCCAGCCCGACATGATCGTCTGTCGCTCCGATCACCCGATGAGCGACAGCGTGCGTGAGAAGATCGCCCTCTTCACCGACGTAGAGACGCGGGCCGTGGTGCCTGCCTACACCGCTCAGAGCATCTACGAGGTGCCGCTGATGCTGGAGGCGGAAGGGGTGGGTGATTTCATCATCGAGCGCCTTGGATTGCAGGCGTCCTCTGCCGACCTGGCCGGCTGGCGCGAGCTGGTTGCCGAAATCCGTCGGGCGAAAGTCGCGGTGCGCGTGGCCATCGTGGGCAAATATGTGGAGCTCGAAGACGCCTATATGAGCGTGCGCGAGGCGTTGCGCCACGCCGGCTGGAGCCTGGAACGCGACGTCGAGATCGACTGGATCGCGGCCGAGTCGCTGGAGAAAGCCGGCGGCATCGATCGGCTGACTTCGGCCGATGCGATCCTGGTGCCGGGCGGCTTCGGCGAGCGCGGCATCGAGGGGATGATCGTGGCCGCGCGCTTTGCGCGAGAGCGGGGAATCCCGTACTTCGGGCTGTGTCTGGGCATGCAGGTGATGTGCATCGAGTTCGCTCGCAACGTCCTGCAATTGGAGGACGCCAACAGCACCGAGTTCAATCCCAAGTCCCCGGACCCGGTCATCAGCCTGATGCCCGACCAGCAGGGGATCGAGGAGATGGGCGGCACCATGCGCTTGGGACTGTGGCCGTGTCACCTTCAACCTGGGACCCACGCTGCAAGCGCCTACGGGCCGAACGGCGCTATCCAGGAGCGCCACCGCCACCGCTGGGAATTCAACAACCGCTACCGGGCAATGGCCGGCGCCGCAGGCATGGTCTTCAGCGGCCTCTCGCCTGATGGCCGATTGGTCGAGATCGCGGAACTGGCGCCGAACATCCACCCGTGGATGCTGGGCACACAGTTCCACCCGGAATTCCGCTCGCGACCGAATCGGCCACACCCGCTCTTCCGGGCCTTCCTACAAGCAGCCGTGAAAGAACAGCTGTGAAATAATAGCGAGGAGCGAGCCAAGAGCCGTGAGCTCGCGGCTCCCGGTCACTCGGCACCACTCACTTTTTCGTCATCGAGGGGGACACCATGTCTGGACACTCCAAATGGGCGACCATCAAGCGCCAGAAGGGCGCAAACGACGCCAAGCGTGGGCAGCTTTTCACCAAGTTGGCGCGCGAAATCTCGCTGGCGGCGCGCGATGGCGGCGATCCCAACTTCAACTTCAAGCTGCGCTTGATCATCGACAAGGCGCGGGCGTCGAACATGCCCAAAGAGAACATCGAGCGCGCGATCAAGCGCGGGGCAGGCACGGGCGAAGACGGCGCGGTGCTCGAAGAGGTGACCTATGAAGGCTATGGACCGCACGGGGTGGCGATCCTGATGCAGGTCGTCACCGACAACCGCAACCGCACCGTCTCAGAGATTCGCCGGGCGCTGAGCCGCGGCGGTGGCAATCTGGGCGAGTCGGGCAGTGTGGCCTGGCTTTTCGATCAAAAGGGCTACATCACGATCCCGGCCGAAGGGCTGAACCAGGACAAGGCGTTCGAGCTGGCGCTGGAAGCCGGTGCGGAGGATGTGCAGTTCGGTGATGAGATCACCGAAATCTACACGCTGCCGGCCGATCTGCAGTCGGTGCGCCAGGCATTTCAGGATGCGCGCTACAAGGTGGAGGATGCCGAAGTGACGATGCAGCCGAAGACCTACGTCTCCCTTGCACCGGCCGACACGTTGCAGGTGATGAATCTCATCGAGACGCTCGAGGAGCTAGACGATGTCTCGAAGGTCTATTCGAACCTGGAGATCACCGATGAGGCGCTGGCGCAGATGGCGTAGACCGGGTCGAGAACAGGGCGCCGTAAGCGCCACGGACGCGTTCCAGGCTCGGCCCGGACCGGTCTCTGACCATGCCGGGCTCGGACAGAGACCCACCCGGCCGCGAGTTCCACTTCAGCGGGCCCCTATCGCAAGATCAGTTCCTCGATGGGCCGGTAGTCGAGCTCAAACCCAAAGTGCCTGGGCCCCAGGCAGGCGATCCCGGCTGTCGACCTAAAAGCCGGATGGGCTGACACGCCGATGACGGCTACATTCATCCCCTCGGCAAGGTAAGTGTTGGTGGTCGGCTCGCCGGAATCAGCGTCGACCACCGACAGCAGATCCGGGCTGGTAACGAAGGGCTCTCCATCACGCCAGGTGATGTGGTGCTCGTTCTTGAACCAGATTCGGAAGTCGTGACCGGCGAACTGGCCCGTGCCGGCGATATCCGTCGTGCCGATCTGGTATCCCCCCGTGCTCTCCCATGCCCGCAAGCTGACCACCCCGCGAAACAGCACCCATCCCCCCAGAAACGCGGCAGCCGCAGCAACCGGGTCGTTGTCCGCTTCGCGCGCCTGGCGGATCGTCCGCCCCAGCTCATAGCAGCGGCTGATGGTGCCCAGAATCAAGGCCCGCTTCAGGGCAGAAACCGGCATCAGGTAGGCTGCGACGGCGCAGATGGCATAGGAATCTGGCAGCTTGGTGACCACCGACATCGCTTTGAGCGTCTTCTCGGCGACATCGAGGCTGGTCGCCTGACGAAGAATCAGCGCGTTGCCCCACTCGTCGGCGATCGCAGACGGCCACATGGCCTGCTTCTGCATCTCCGGCGTCACCTGGCTCGCCTCCGGTACGGCGCGCCCACTGGCATCGCCATCTACCAGAGTGATGCCCAACTCCGCTGCGGCGAACATGGGACCGGGCGTGTTATGGGCGCCCAGTTCGACGGGAAAGACGACCGAGATGCGCTTGCCCGTATAGGCCTCTAGCTCGCGAATGGCGGCGGGCATGGCCGAGCCGACCCGCCGAATGCCATAGCCGGGCCACGCCTGTCCCTCGACAAAACCCGCGGCGCGCGGCGCAGTAGAACCTACCGAAAAGACCGAGCACGCCCAGCCATCATCACCCAACTCACTCGGATCCGTCCAGCCGAACGGCTTGCCCTCCTCCAGGAGTCGGTAGAGGTAGCTGCGACCAGCATCCGGTCGGCCGCCACCTCCGGTACCCATGAAGGTCAGGCCACGGATCAAATCCTCCACCTCGACGCGGCCTTTGATCGTATGTGTGGACATGGGCAGCCTCCGGGTGCAATCTCGAGCAGAATCCTGCGAACACAGTATAACGCCACTCTCGTTACGAAAGAAGTTTCTGGCGATCAACTTCATCTTGGGGGTGTCATTCCAGGCGTCGTCTGCGGTGTCGTCTCCCTCTCCCACACGGGCATGGGGGCAATCACCTGGGAAACTTGGCCGCGTTGACAAGTCGCCGAAAACATGTAGAATGCTTGGCGCGTACTCCTTTCGGTCTCTCGACCCGACGTTTGCGGTCAGCATTCGCCGGTGCATAGCTACATAGGTGCTGCGTCGCAGCCACGAGAGTCGATACAAACAGGTCGCCAGCGGTGTCATCTTTCCCCTCATGTGTGTTGATGGGTCATGAGGCGGTCATTTCTCGGATTTCCAGACTTAAGGAGGGGACTATGTCTTCCAAGCATGTGTACGGTATCGGCCGACTTCTTCTCATCGTGACGGTGCTGGCGCTACTGATGGCTTCCTGCGCGCCCGCACCGGAGTCGACCAAGGCTCCCGCTACAGCCCCCACGAAGGCCTCGGAGCCAACCAAGGCTCCCGCCGCAGCGCCTGCTGCCACCAAAGCTCCAGAGCCCACCAAGGCCCCTGCAGCGCCAACAGCCGCTGGTCCAGCGAAGGTTTTGATCGTCGCCAGCGGCCAGGATATCTCTAACCTGGATCCACATACTGGCGACGGCTACTCCAATCGCGCAATGCAACGGAATGTCTACGATTCCCTCGTGCGCTACGAGGGTAACCCGCCCAAGATCGTGCCTAACTTGGCTGAATCCTGGACCATTTCTCCGGATGGGATGGAGTACACCTTCAAGCTCGCCAAGGACGCCAAGTTTCACGATGGCTCCCCCGTGAACGCCGAAGCCGTCAAGTATTCATTCAACCGCTCGCTCAAGCTGAAGAAGGGCGGCAACTGGATGTTCTCATCAGCGATGGATGAGAACAGCACGACAGTCGTCGATGACGGCACGGTCAAGATCAAGCTGACCAAGCCCTTTGCACCGTTCATGGCGGTCCTGCCCTGGATGTTCATCGTCAACCCCAAGGTTGTAGAGGCCAATAAGGGCGCCGATGAAGGGCAGACCTGGCTCAAGGATCACGAGGCCGGGTCGGGGCCATTCGTTATCAAGCGCTGGGAGCCAGGCAATCTCTACGAGCTCGAGCGATACAAGGATTACTGGAAGAAGGGCGGCGGGAACCTGACCAGCGCCATCTGGAAGATCACGCGCGAGACCTCTTCGCAGCGCCTCGCCGTGCAGAAGGGGGATGCTCACATTGCCGTGGACCTCACCGGCGACGACATGGACTTCCTGAAGGGCTCGGCCGGAGTCGTGCTCGTCGAGGAACCGGAGTACCGCACCTTTTCCATCAAGATGAACACGCAGAATGGGCCGTTCACCGACGCCAACCTCCGTAAGGCTGTCTCGTATGCTTTTGACTACGAGGCCATGCTCGCCGCTGAGGGGCAGGGCCATGCCGTTCTGATGCAGGGCCCGTTGCCGCCCGGCATCTTTGGCGCTGATCCGACGCTGGAAGTGCCTCGTATGGACCTGAACAAGGCCAAGGAGTGGTTGGCAAAATCCAAGTATCCCAACGGCGGCATCAAGCTGACCTATGTATACGTCTCTGGCCTGGAGATCGAGCGCAAGTTCGGCCTGATCCTGTTGGACAGCCTGAAGAAGCTGAACATTGATCTGGATGTTAAGCAGCTGGTCTGGACCGACATGGTCGCGCTGACCAAGGATCCCAAGACGACACCGGACTTCTTCCCGGTCTTCCAGACGGCCAACTATGCCGATCCCGACAACATCGCCTTCCCGACATATCACGGATCCCAGAACGGCAACTGGACCAATCCAACCTACAACAACGCGAAGACGAACGAGCTGATCGACAAAGGCCGCACCACCCTGGCCGATGCCGAGCGCGCCAAAGTCTACGGCGACTTCCAACGCCTGGTCGTTGACGATGCGCCGGACATCTTCGGCGTACTGGAGAAGCGCAAGCTGGCGATGCGTGACAACGTCACGGGCTGGTCTTTCGTGCCCGTGGCCTCCAACGCCATCGAGTTCTTCCCAATATCGCTGAAGTAAGCATTGGTATCAGCAGCACGCCGGGCGCCAAGTCAAGCGCCCGGCGTTTCTGATCTTGCGTGCCCATGGCCTACTACCTGCTGCGGCGCCTCGTATTTGTTGTCCCGGTTCTGCTGGGGCTATCGCTTCTCACCTTCACCATCTCCCATCTCGTGCCGGGGGATCCTGTGATGTTGGTTGCTGGCCCACAAGCGACGAAGGAGGAGATCGCCGCGCTTGCCGCCGAATTCGGGGTGGATCAGCCGCTGCCGACCCAGTATGTGCGCTACATGGCCGGCCTCCTGCAGGGGAACTTCGGCCGTTCGATCATGACGCGGCGCCAGGTGGCCGATGACCTAAGGCTGTTCTTTCCGGCCACACTGGAGTTGGTGCTGGCAGCCATCTTGATCGCTATCGTGCTAGGCATCCCATTCGGCATCTTCTCAGCGGTTGCGCGCGACCAGGCGCCCGACACTGTCATCCGCATCTTCTCCCTCGGCTCGATCTCGATTCCGCGCTTCTTCTTGGCGCTGCTCCTGCAGATCACCTTTGCGCTCATTCTCGGCATCCTGCCTTTGGGCGGGAGATATCCCACCCTGTTGCCGCCACCCCCGACCGTCACCGGTTTTCTGACGATCGACTCGATCATTGCCCGCGATTGGATCGCTCTGGTGACCTCCCTGCGGCATCTGATTCTGCCGGCGTTCGCTCTCTCACTGTCGGCCCTGGCGACGATCACTCGCATGATGCGCGCCAGCGTACTCGAGGTGCTCCAACAGGATTATGTGCTCACCAGCCGTGCCCTTGGTCTGCCGCGATCTTTGATCCTGTTCAAGTACGTGCTCAAGAACGCCTTCATTTCAACCCTGACAGTGATCGGGCTCTATTTTGGTTGGCTTCTCGGCGGGTCGGTGCTGGTGGAGACCGTCTTCGATTGGCCCGGCATCGGGCTCTATGCCACCAACTCGATCATCTCCCTCGACTTCCAGCCCATCATGGGCGTCACGCTGTTGATTGGCATCACGTTCGTTTTCACCAACCTGCTGATTGACCTGGCGTACGGCCTGTTCGACCCCCGGATCCGCTACTCATGACCGCTGCAGCTGCCGGTCCACTGGTCCGCTGGCGCGAGCGAAATCAAAGCCGCGTTGAAAACTGGCAGCGAGGTTTCTACCGGTTTCGCCAGAGCGCGCTCTCCATGGTTGGGCTGACGATTACGGTGTTCATCTTCCTGGTGGCGCTGACCGGGCCGCTCTGGGTTCCGTACCCAGCCGATGCGGCGGGGGCCGTGCATGTCAAGGAACGCTTCCAGCCGCCCAGCCCAGAGCACCCTTTCGGCACTGATGAGATGGGACGAGACATCTTTACCCTGGTGGTGATTGGCGCGCGAGTGTCGCTATCGGTCGGTGTGGTCGTCCTGATCAGTGCAACTACCATCGGCATCCTGCTCGGCGCGATCGCTGGCTTCGTCGGCGGCTATACCAGCGAACTCATCATGCGGGTGACCGATATCTTTCTGACCGTGCCAAGTCTCATCCTCGCCATTGCGGTCGCAGCAGCTCTGGGGCCCAGCGTCCTCAACATGATGTTGGCCATCTCGTTGGTGTGGTGGCCCGGCTATTGCCGGCTGGTGCGAGCCGAAGTGACATCGCGCAAGCAGGATCTCTATGTGCAGGCGGCGCGCGCTTCGGGCGCCAGCCAGCGGCGCATCATCTTCACGCACATCCTTCCGAACATCACATCGCCCATCATCGTGAAGGCATCGCTTGACATGGGCTTTGCGATCTTGACCGCAGCCGCGCTTGGCTTTGTGGGGGTCGGGGCCAAGCCTCCGACGCCGGAATGGGGCGCCATGTTCAGCGCGGCGCGCAGCTATGTGCCGCAGTACTGGTGGTATCCCTTCTTTCCCGGCATGGCATTGTTCCTCACCGTCTTCGCTTTTAATCTGCTGGGCGATGGTCTCCGTGATGTTCTCGACCCCCGAGCGAAACGATGATGTCAGCGCCATCCAGCCCGCTCCTCGATATTCGCGACTTGTACCTGGACATCAAGGTCTTCGAAGGAACCCTGCACGTCCTGAACGGGATCAACCTGAGCGTGCGGCGCGGCCGGGTGATGGGCCTGGTGGGCGAAACCGGTTGCGGCAAGACGCTGACCGGCCTGTCGGTATCGAGACTGGTTGCTACCCCACCCGGTCGTTACACAAAGGGCGAAATCTGGTTCGACGGCCAAGACGTCATGACCCTGTCCGAGTCGGAAATGCGCAAGCTGCGCGGCCGCCGTATCTCAATGATCTTCCAGGATCCGGCCACCAACCTGAATCCCGTCTTCCGCATCAGCGAACAGATGACCGACGTTGCACTGAGCATCGCCGATACGGCGGGAGACGCTAGCATCTCTGGCCGTCGTTTGTCTGCAGCCGCGCGGCGAAAGGCTGCGCGCCAGCGGTCGATCGAGCTGCTGGAGCACGTCGGCATCGAGGACGCAGCGCGGCGTATTGACAGCTACCCCCACGAGTTCAGCGGCGGCATGCGCCAGCGCGTGTTGATCGCAATGGCTCTGCTGGGACAGCCACAACTGCTCATCGCCGACGAGCCGACGACCGCCCTCGATGTGTCTGTGCAGGCGCAGATCCTCCGGCTTTTCTATGGCTTGGTGAAGGAATTCCACCTCAGCGTCTTGCTGATCACGCACAATCTCGGCGTGGTGGCGCAAGTGTGCGACGAAGTCGCCGTGATGTACGCCGGCAACGTTGTCGAGCGCGGCTCGACGCGGCGCGTCTTCAAGAACCCAGCACATCCCTACACGCAGGGCTTGTTACGCTCCATTCCGACGCCGCAGACGAAACGCGGCGAGTTATCGGGCGTGCCGGGCCAGATACCCAACTTGATTCAGCCGCCGCCAGGCTGCCGGTTTGAGCCGCGCTGCTCCCACGCCATGCCTGTGTGTCGAGCCGTCTTCCCGTCGATGACCACCCTGCAGGCTGATCATCAGGTGGCGTGCTATCTCTATGGGGAGGCTGGCTCCTCCCTGGCATCTTCTCCTTTCGTCGTCAGCAGTAGTGGCAGACAGGAGGAAACCCAGGCGGGCGACCCAGGCAGCTCAGGCTTGGAGCGCGGCTCATGAGCGATCAGCCCGGCTTCCTGCTCCAGGTCGAGAATCTCGGCAAGCACTACCCGTTGCGCGGAGGGCTGTTCAACCGTCCGATCGGCACGATCAAGGCGGTGGACGGCGTGAGCTTTGCGATCCGCGAGGGCAGCAGCTTCGGACTGGTCGGCGAATCAGGATCGGGCAAGAGCACCGTGGCCCGCTGCCTGCTGCGGCTGGAGGAGCCGACGTACGGCGGCGTGCTGTTTGAGGGCGCCGATCTGCTCAAGTTGGAAGCCGAGGCGTTGCGCCTGCGCCGCGCTGAAATGCAAATCGTGTTTCAGGACCCGTTCGCTTCCCTCAATCCTCGGCTGACCGTGCGCGATATCATCGGCGAACCGCTGGTGATCCACACCGCGTTGCGGGGTGACGCGCTGTCGAACCGTGTGGTGGAACTGCTCGACCTGGTCGGGCTGAGCCGCCAGTATCTTTACCGCTTCCCACATGAGTTCTCCGGTGGACAGCGCCAGCGCATCGGTATTGCGCGCGCGATCGCTCTGCACCCGAAGCTTATCATCTTGGATGAACCGACTTCGGCGCTGGATGTCTCGGTTCAGGCTCAGATCCTCAACCTGCTGGATGACCTGCAACGACGGCTTGGCCTGACCTATCTGTTCATCTCGCATGATTTGGGGGTCATCCGCTACATTTGCGATCGTGTGGCATTAATCTATCGGGGCAAGATCGTGGAGGAAGACGCTACCGAACGCATCTTCACTGACCCGCAGCAGGACTACACTCGCAACCTCCTGGCGGCCATGCCGATCCCAGACCCGGATCTCTCACCGTTTCGGAGTTAGCTCATGGCGCTGAAACAAGTCCTCGAAGTCTACGAACTGCTGGACAGCCCGCTGGTTGACGGGAGACAGGTAGCCGATCTCTTCGCGGCGCACGGACTTGATGGGGTGCAGGTCGAGCGCGTGACCGGCAAGGGAGGGTACACGGACTTCGTCTCTGGCCTCATCCCCGGCGCCGGGGATGGCCCGACCCTCGGCCTGATCGGGAGATTGGGGGGCATCGGCGCGCGGCCGGCGCAGATCGGGTTGGTGTCGGATGCTGACGGCGCTATCGTAGCCCTGAGCGCGGCGCTGAAGCTGGCGGACATGGCGCGCGCCGGTGATGTACTGCTTGGGCCGGTGCGCTTCGCCACCCACATCTGCCCGTCTGCGCCCACGGCCCCACATGAGCCAACGCCGTTCATGGGGTCTCCCGTGGAGATCGGCGTGATGAATGCCAGGGAGGTCCACCGGGAGATGCAGGCCATTCTGTCGGTGGATACCACGCGCGGCAATCGGGTGATCAACCATCGCGGCTTTGCCATCTCGCCCACGGTCAAGGAGGGCTACATCCTGCGGGTCAGCGAGGATCTGTTGAACCTCATGAGCTGGGTCACCGGCAAGATGCCCGTGGTCTTTCCGATCACGATCCAGGACATCACGCCCTACGGAAACGGGCTGTATCACTTGAACAGCATCCTGCAGCCAGCGACGGTGACCACTGCGCCGGTCGTCGGCGTCGCGCTCACGGCTGAGGTCCCCGTGCCAGGACCAGCGACGGGCGCAAATCAGATCTACGACATCGAGGCAGCCACGCGATTCTGCGTGGAGGTCGCCAAAGCGTATACTGCCAACCGCTGCCGGTTCGTCGATATGCAGGAGTGGGCGACGATCCAATCGCTGTACGGATCACTGGCCTTCCTCCAGCAGGGCTTTGCTCAAGAGGGAAAACGGGAGGGGGATCGATGAGTCTGATCGAACTGATGCGCGGCGCACGGATCGCTGTTGAAACGTGCCTGGCGGTCAAGCCGGATGAGGCCGCGGTCATCGTGACCGACTACGAGCGGCAGCCCATCGCCGAAGCGCTGACAGCCGCGGTGGCCGCCGTCGGCGGCGACCCTGTCGTCACCGTGATGCGGCCGCGCGAGCGCAACGCGCAGGAGCCGCCCGCCAGTATAACCGCTGCGTTGTGCGCTGCACAGGTGGCGTTCCTGATCACCACGCGCTCCCTGTCGCACACGACGGCACGCGAAAAGGCGACTCGAGCCGGCGTGCGGCTGGCGAGTATGCCGGGCGTGACGTCTGATATGATGCGCAGCGGCGGCATGACCGCCGACTACGCCGAGGTCGCCCGCATCAGCGATGCCGTGACGGCTGCGCTGCTCGGCAAGAAAGAAATCGTGATCGAATCGGCGCTGGGCACGCGCTTGCGCCTGGGCAAGGCAGGCCGCGAGCCGGCTCAGCCACCTGACAACGGCTTGTATCATAAGCCGGGCGAATGGGGCAACCTCCCCGCCGGAGAAGCCTTCCTGGCGCCCCTCGAGACGGAGGCCGACGGAGTGCTCGTGGTAGACGGCAGCCTGGCGCAGATCGGCATCCCCGATCAACCGGTTCGGCTGGAGTTTCGGGGCGGTCGCGTGGTGACTATCGACGGCGCCCGCGCTGCCGATCGCTTGCGAGCGTTGCTCGAAGGACTCAACGATCCATCTGTGTACACCGTGGGCGAGTTCGGCATCGGCACGAATCCTGCCTCGCGCTTCGTTGGCATCACGGTCGAGGATGAGAAGATCCTCGGTACGGCTCACGTCGCCATCGGGCGCAACACGGGTTTTGGCGGGACAAACATGGCCCCGATCCATCTCGACTTCGTGATCACCCGGCCCACGATTCTCGGCGATGGCGAAGTGATCATGCGGGACGGGAAGCTGCGGGTATGAGACCGGAGGGATAGATGCGCTCAATGGAATTGGCTCGCGCGGCGCACAAGGCCGTACAATACTGCGCCCGACTGAAGCCGGGTGAGAATGTCCTTGTCCTTGCGGACAGCATCGTGGATAGGAGCCTGGTGGACGCTTTCGCCAATGCGGCCTGTGCGCTTGGCGGCGAGACACAGGTGATGATCTTCGAGACGAAGGCCGAGATCAATCGGGAGCCGCCGAAAGCGGTCGCCGCAGCCCTCGCCGCGGCCGAACTCGTGTTGGATCTGATCCAGCAGTACATCATCCATACCAGCGCATACTGGCGCGCCCGCGAGGGCGGCACGCGCATCCTGTGCGGCACCGGCATCACCGACGATATGTTGATCCGCCTGGTAGGCGGCGTGGACTACGACGAACTGCTCAGGGTGGGGGACCGTCTGATGGCGATCTTCAGCGCCGGGGCCGAGTGCCGCGTAGAGACGGGCGATGGCGATGTGCTAGCGATGACTCTGACCGGCCGGCCACAGGTGATGCGCGATGGGCTGCTGGATGGGCCAGGCGATCTGGACTACATGCCGGGCGCACAGCTCTCCTCCGCGCCGATCGAGGAGAGCATTAACGGCGTGATCACGATTGACGGCTCTGCGTATCCGCCCGTCGGCGCAGTCGGCGCGCCGATTCGAGTGACGTATCGGGATGGCCGAGTGGTCGACGTGTCGGGCGGGCCAGCAGGCGCTCGCTGGCACGAGTGGCTGGCGAAGTTCGATGATCCGAAGATGTACTGCGTGGCGCACATCTCGGTCGGCATGAATCCAGCTGCCCGCTTGACAGGCAATATCCTGGAGGATGAACGGGTGGCGGGCTGCTTCGTGCTCGGGCACGGCTCGCAGATGCCCCACTTCAAAGGCAAGCTCGGCAGAGCCTCCTCGCACACCGATCTAGTGGCTGTGCGGCCCAGAATCCTCGTCGATGGCAGAGTCGTCGCCGAGGGCGGGCAGTTTCGCCTCTAGCATGACCGTGATTGTCTTGGGCATCGATCCGGGGACGGCGACCACCGGCTACGGCGTCGTGACGGAGGACGCCTCGGGAGAGGCGCGCCTGCAGCGCTGCGGCGTCATCGAAACACCGGCCGGTGCGCCGATGCCGCTACGGCTGCTGGCGATCCATCGCGAGGATGCCGCGC
>CAYRFV010000138.1:0-13616 GCA_964423545.1 uncultured Anaerolineales bacterium
CTGGCAGGCGTTGGCACGCGCACAAGTGCTGCAGGAATTCGAGGCGGCGGCCCATGTGGTGATGACTGAGGCGGAGCTGTGGGAGGTGCTCGCCACATTTCTGCCCCGACTGGACATCGCCACATGCTATGTTGGCCTCTACGCTGCGCCGGAACGACCGACCGAAGGGCTATGCCTGGTATTCCGCTTCGAGAAAGGACGCCGGGGCGTCCTGCCCCCGGCCGGACTACCGCTTCCGTCCACGGCCTTGATGCCAGCCGAGGCGCCACCGGCAACCGGCCGTGACGACCTCCCGATCGATTTCGTGGTGGAAGCGCTCTACTTCGGAGAGCAGCAGATCGGTGTCCTGATTTGCGAGGCCGATCCTGCCCAGGGATTGGGGGTGGGCACGGCCTTCGAGACCCTACGTAGCCAGCTTTCCAGTGCACTGACCGGTGTGCGCCTGCGTTCTGCGCTGGAAGAGGCTCGCCAACAGGCCAATGAAGCCCGTGAGCAAGCCGATGAGGCGAATCAGCTCAAGAGCCGTTTCCTGGCTCTGGTGAGTCACGAGTTGAGAACACCTCTCGCCCAAATCGTGGGTCTGATCGAGCTGGCGAACCTGGAATCGACGCGCCTGAGTCAATCTCCCGATACATTGGCGCGCAAGCTGTTGGCGCATCAGACACAGATCCATGCCCATGCTCAACACCTGGATCGGCTGATCTGCGACGTGCTCGACCTGGCACGGGAGCAGGTAGGACAACTTCACGTGGATTTGCAGCCGCTCGATCTCCGTGACCTTCTGGCAGAAGCCTCCGGCTTGGGCCAACAGATGGCGGCGCAGCGCAAACTCGCCTGGCGCAGCGAGCTAGCGCAGGAACCGCTCCACGTGTTGGGCGATCGCGCCCGCTTGCGGCAGGTTCTGCTCAATCTGCTGGCGAACGCGGCGAAGTTCACGCTGCAGGGAGAGGTGGCCCTCCACGCCGGGAAACGAGACGGCTGGATCACGGTTGAGGTGAGCGACACCGGCATCGGGGTTCCACCCAGCGAACAAGCGATCATTTTCGATGAATTCCATCGGACGCCGGTCGCGACCGCGCGTGGCTTCGGCGGCTTGGGGCTAGGCTTGGCCGTAACACGCCGGCTTGTCGAGCTGCACGGCGGCAAGGTTGGCTTGCGCTCAAGCGGCCTGGAAGGCCAGGGTTCGGTCTTCTACTTCACGCTGCCCGAAGCACCGGTGACGGAGGGCGCCGCCACAAGCGCGGCCCCCGCGGGCCCCGTGCTGATCATCGGACCGCATCTCGGCGCGGGGCATGAACTCCGGGAACGCCTGACTGCAGACGGCTTCGAGGCCGTCCTGGTTCCGGTGCATGCCGACGACGACCTGCCCCCGCGGGTGTTCGAGCATGAACCTGGCGCCATCATCATCGAATGCGCCCTGGAGGCCGAATGGGGCTGGGAAACCTTGCGGGCGCTGAAGGAGCATCCCCTGACCCGCGATGTGCCGGTGATCTTCTACACGCTCATCGCAGAATTCGACCGGGGAGACGTTCTGGCGTTCGATGTATTGGCGAAGCCCTTCAGCGCGGCGCAGCTGGATCCGTTGTTTTCCCGCTTCGGGCTGGACAACAGGCGACGACAGGCTGCCCCGAACATCCTGATCGTGGATGATGACGCCGAGACGGTGCACATTCACGAAATGCTGGTGCGGGAGCGGTTGCCCGGGAGCAACGTGCTCACCGCCACCGGGGGCGCTGCAGCGCTTCGTATCCTGAGAACACAGACGCCCGACCTGGTGCTGCTCGACCTGCTGATGCCAGAGGTGGATGGTTTCCGCGTATTGGCGGAGATGCGTGCAGATCCCCGCACCCGGCACGTGCCCGTCGTCGTGTTGACCGGACAGGCCCTCTCAGATCTCGATCTGGAGAGGCTGTCGCAAGGTGTGGCTCTGATCTTGGGCAAAGGAGTCCTGACCGCCCAGGAGACCATCGCTCGAATCCGCGATATCCTGGCCCATACCCCACGGCTCGGCACGGAGGGAAGACGACAGGTGCGTAGGGCGATGGCGTACATACAGGCTCACTACATGGAGCCGATCACCCGCCGTGATCTGGCCGCGCGCTTGGGCCTTCACGAGGATTCGCTCAGCCACTATTTTGCGCAGGAAGTCGGCATCTCCGTGGTTGCCTATCTGAACCGTTATCGCGTGCAGCAGGCCCGCAAGCTGCTTGAGGCTGCCGATCGAAGCATCGTCGAAATCGCGCTCGCGGTCGGCTTTGGGAGTCATTCGTACTTCACCCGTGTCTTTGTTGCCGAAACGGGCATGACGCCCACCGCCTATCGCAAGCAGCACCGCAACGTCGGGAAAGTTTAAAATATCCTCGCAGAAACGTACAAGACAAACCTGCGCGAATCCGATAGCATGCACCCCAGATTGCTGTTGCATCTTGGGGAGCTCTCGTGTCAGATCCACGGCCCAACATCCTGCTGATCCACTCCGATCAACACCGGTATGATTGCCTGGGTGCACACGGCCATCCACTGCTGCGGACCCCGCATCTGGATCGCCTGGCTGCAGAAGGCGCGGATTTCGAGCACGCCTTTTGTCCCAGCCCTATCTGCAGCCCGACACGCGCATCCCTATTGACCGGGCAATGGCCGGTACAGCATGGCCTGCTTTTCACGGAGATCGCGGAAGCCTATCGTCCGATGCTGCCTCATCAGCCCACCTTCACTGCCCTGTTGCACGAGGCGGGCTACTATCTGGGCTACGTCGGGAAGTGGCATGTGGATGAGGAGGCGACGCCGCTCGATTTCGGCTTTGACGACTATATCCCGGAGGATGCCTATACTAGGTGGCGAGCAAGGGCGCAGTTGCCGCCACGCATCTATCGTAACGGCTGGTTCGGCGAAACGGATGTGGCGGTTACGCCGGACCAGTCGCGCCTCGCCTGGGCTGCGCGCGAGACCCGACGACTGATCCGCCATGCGGCAGAAGGAGGCCGACCCTTTTTCATCCGCTGGGATCCCAGCGAGCCGCACTTACCCAATATCGTTCCAGAGCCTTACGCCAGCCTCTATCCACCGAAGCGCATCCCGCCCTGGCCGAGCTTCGGCGATTCGCTGCAGGGCAAGCCGACGATACAGCGCACGCAGCTTCGCAATTGGGGCATTGAGGGATGGCCGTGGGAGCGTTGGGCTCCCATCGTAGGGCGTTATCTTGGGGAGATCACGCTGCTGGATGCCCAGGTGGGCGCCGTGCTTGCCGAACTCGAGGCGCTAGGGTTGTCGCACAACACGCTTGTGGTTTATACTGCCGATCATGGCGATATGTGCGGCGCGCACGGAATGATGGACAAGCACTACGTCATGTATGATGACGTGGTGCGCGTACCGCTGATCATGCGGTGGCCAGGTGTGATCTCCCCGGGGCAGGCCATCGCGGCATTTGTCAGCTCGGCGATTGACCTGGCGTCCACCTTCTGTGATGTGGCCAGCCTGGCCACACCAGCCACCTTCACCGGCCAGAGCTTATTGCCTCTGGTGACGGGACGGCGAGCGGGAAACACCCGACGGGACATTCTCTCGAGCTACCATGGCAACCAGTTTGGTCTGTTCAGCCAGCGTATGGTGCGTGACGTGCGCTGGAAGTTCATTTGGAATCCGACCGCTGAGGATGAGCTGTACGACCTGGCAGACGATCCAGCAGAACTGCACAATCGCGCCAGCGATCTCACATGCCGGGCCGAGTTGGAGCGGCTGCGCCTGCGTCTGGCCGACTGGCTGCGCCAAACGGGCGATCCATTGCTCAACGAGTGGACGCAGCGGCAACTGGTCTGCGGGCCGGACACCGACATGCGAACGCCGATGAGTAGCATCCCATACGGATCACCGCAAATCTGTAATGTATGAAAACCGCCCACAAATCACAGGGAAGGAGAACAAGGGAGATGTCTCGACGTTATCTGTGGTCCATCGTCATCGCGCTGAGCGTGCTGCTCTCCGCCTGCGGCGGAGCAGCCACGCCAGCCCCCGCGCCAGCCAAAGCGGAGCCAACTCAGGCGCCACAGGCTGCTGCAGCGACCAAAGCGCCTGAGCCTGCCAAGGCGGCGGAGCCCACGAAAGCCCCAGCCGCTGCCGCAACCAAGGGGGCCGAACCGACCAAAGCGCCGGCCGCGGCGCAGACCGTCTCATCCAGCAAATACAAAGAGGCGCCGATGCTGACCGAACTGGTCAAGGCCGGCAGCTTGCCGGCCGTCGAACAGCGCATACCCGAAAAGCCGTACGTCGTCGGCCCCGGCTCACTGATCACCGAAAAGGATTTGCCCGGCTGGCAGCCGGGCAAATATGGCGGCACTCTGAACTTCGCCCATGCCGTCGCCAACTGGAACCCCGATATCTTCATCATGCTGAACGAGCACTTGCTCTGCGCACCGGGCATCGGCCTGGAGGGGTTGAAGGGGTGTCTGGCCGAGGAATACAAGGTCGAGAATGACAACAAGGAGTTCACCTTCAAGCTGCGCAAGGGCCTCAAATGGTCGGACGGCACCCCCGTGACCACCGAGGACGTGCGCTTTGTCTGGGAGGACATCTACGGCAATGAGAAGCTGGCTCCGTCCGGCGCGCCGCCGCGCTTCCGTGACGGTGGCCGGCCCGCCGGCAATCCGGCCAAGCTGAGCATCATCGACGACCAGACCTTCAAGCTGACGTTCGGCGAGCCCTACGGCGGTTTCCTGCGCGAGATCAGCATCAGGGCGTGGCAGGGCTACACCGACTTGCTTCGGCCAAGCCATGTCCTGAAGCAATGGCACCCCAAATACGGCGATATGAACAGCCAGAAGGTCAAGGACGAGCTGTCCAAGATGAATCTGAAGGACGAATGGTGGCAGCTCTTCAACGCCAAGGACTGCACCAACTGGAACGTGACACGGCCTTGCGGCATCGGCTTCCCGCAGCTCGGCCCTTGGGTGCAGACCACCTCCGGCAACCCCAGCCTGCTCACCTTCGAGCGCAACCCGTATTACTGGAAAGTGGACACTACCGGCCAGCAACTGCCCTACGTCGACAAGCTGCGCTCGCAGCAAGTCAATGACGTCGAGATGGTGACCATGAAGGTGCTGAACGGAGAAGTGGACTATGTGCGGGAGAGCACCGCGCTGGTCAAACTCCCGCTCTACAAGGAAAATGCAGCAAAGGCCAACATTCAGCCGATCCTGATGGACATGCACACTGACCCTTCAGTGTTCTATCTGAACCTGACCAACAAGGACGAGAACTGGCGCAAGGTGGTCAGCGACTTGCGCTTCCGGCAGGCCGTGAACTATGCGATCAACCGCAAAGAGATCATTGACAGCGTCTATTACGGTCTGGCGCAGCTGCCAGAACTGGTGAGCGGCGAGTACAACATCGACAAGGCCAATCAGCTGCTTGACCAGATGGGTCTTGACAAGAAGGATGCCGAGGGTTACCGCCTGGGCCCCGATGGCAAGACCTTCATCATCGCATTGGAGCACGGCGCTCACGCCCCTGACATCGCGCCGGCCGCGGAGCTCGTGGCCCAGCACCTGAAGAAGGCCGGGCTGAAGGTGACGATCAAGCAGATCGATGCGAACCTGTGGGCGCAGCGGGCTGCTGCCAATGATCTCCAGGCGACCATCATCTGGAACCCGCAGCCACAGTGGCCCGGCGGCACGGCCAACTACCTCCCGTTCGATCGCTGGGCTCCGCTATGGCAGATCTGGTACGACAGCAGTGGCAAGAAGGGCGAAGAGCCGCCGGCCGAAATCAAGGAGTTGTACCGAGTTCACGAAGGCCGCGTCAAAGCGGTTCCCTATTCGGACGAAGATCAGAAGCTTGTCCAGCAGATGTACAAGCTGTACAAAGACAACCTGTGGACCTTCCCCTTGGCCGAGAAAGTGAAGTACGCCATGGTGGCATCGAACAAGCTCGGCAACATACCGCAGGGCGGTCAGGCCATTGGCGCCAACTACAGCGGCGAGCAGTTCTTCTACAAGTAGGGCGTTCCACAAGGGCCCGATGTTGATGCACACGGCGCAAGATGGGCCCATCTTGCGCCGTGTGCCGATGAGAATCAAATCACTCTGCACCGGCATGCCCAGAGGGAGCCCCGCATGAATCACCGCCAGCGCGCACTCGCCGTCCTCAACTATCAGCCGTACGACCGCCTGCCGATCGTTCACTTCGGCTTCCTGCGCGACACCTTGCGGCGATGGGCCGGCGAGGGCCACATCTCGCACGACCTGGCCGAGGCGCAGCTCGACAGCAACGCAGCGGACATGGAAATCGGCGGCATGCTCGGCTTCGACTTCAACTGGCAGAGCGTCTTTGCTCCGGCTGCCGGTCTTTGGCCGGCCTTCGAGCGCGTCGTCCTCGAGGAAAGCCCGGACGGCTGGCGCAAGGTCGTCACCGGCAATGGCGTCGTGATTCTCGAAAAAGACGACGCGCGGGGTATTCCGCCGGAGCTCGATCACCTGTTGAAGGGTCGCGCCGAGTGGGACGAGCACTTCGCACCGCGCATGCAGTGGACGCCGGAGCGAGTGACACAGACGATCGTGCGCACGCCTACCTGCGAGGCGCGCTTCGATGAAGGCGGCCGCGAGTACCTCCGGGCAAATTCCTGGGAGCATCCGCTCGGTGTGCACTGCGGCAGTCTCTACGGCTGGATACGCAACTGGCTGGGCGTCCTCGGTTCGGCTTATGTGCAGAGCGACGATCCCGTGCTCTTCGATGCGATCATTGATACGGTGGGCGAGATGTGCTATCGCTGCACCGAGCAAGCCTTGAAAGAGGTGGGCGGGGTGTTCGACTTCGGCCACTTCTGGGAAGACATCTGCTTCAAGAACGGCCCACTGATCAACCCGAAGGTATTCCGCAAGAAGGTTGGCCCGCACTACCGGCGCATCACCGATCTGCTGCGGCGGTATGACATCACCATCGTGTCGCTGGATTGCGATGGCTGGATTGATGCGCTGGTGCCGGTCTGGCTCGACAATGGCGTCAACGTCATGTTCCCCATCGAGGTAGGCACGTGGAACGCCAGCATTGGACCGTGGCGAGACAAGTACGGCCCGGAGCTGCGCGGCATCGGCGGGATGCGCAAATATGCGTTCGCCCAGGACTACACCGCAGTGGACGCCGAGATCGAGCGGCTCAAGCCATTGGTCGTGCTCGGCGGCTTCATCCCCTGCCCCGATCATCGCCTGCCGGCCGACTGCAAGTGGGAGAACGTGCAGTATTACTGCGAACGGATGCGCAGGACGTTTGAAGGATGAACAGCCGGTCCCGCTTCTCCCTCGCCATGCAGCACCGGCCCGCCGACCGCGTCCCGTTCGATATCGGCGGCACGTCGCTGACCGGGATGCGGCTGGGATGCCAGACGCAGCTGCGCCAGCTGCTAGGCTTCACCCACCAGCCCGAATCGACCTGGCGCGGCATCGACGAGCGACTGCTCGAATGGCTGGGCACGGATTTCCGCTCGGTCGGCGGCATCATCAGCCTGCCCAGCCCGCACACGCAGGTGCTATCGCCCACTGCACGCGTCGACTGCTGGGGCATCCGCCGCGACCTGGTAGGCGGCGATTGGCAGATCACGCGCCACCCGCTGCGCGACGCGACGGTGGAAGATCTCACTGCCTTCCCCTGGCCGGAGCCGCGCGTGGATGAAGGATTGCTGGCAACCTGGGAAGCGCAGGCCGAGCACCTGAAAAACAACGGCCGCTACGTTGTTATCGGCGAGCATCCCGTCTATGGCATCCTGGAGCTCGGTTGCTGGATGTGCGGCTACGACGACTTCCTGATGCGGTTGGCGGTCGATCATGACTTCGTTCATCGCTTCTTCGATCGCGTTTTCTCCATCCAGATGGCCGTCATCGAACGCTATTATGCCGCCCTTGGCCCGCACATCGACCTCACGACCAGCGGCGACGACTTCGGCGCCCAGAACGGCCCATTGATCTCGCCTCGCATGTTTGAGCGATTCATCGCCCCCTATTTCGCCGCCCGCATCGCCCGCACCAGGCAGTTAACCGGCGGCTACTTCTGGCACCACTCCTGCGGCTCGGTGTTCGAACTCCTGGATCAGCTCATCGCCTGCGGGGTGAATATCCTCAACCCGGTGCAGACCTCGGCCGCCAGGATGGAGCCGGCGCGACTGAAGGCAGCGTTCGGCGAGCGGGTCGTCTTCTGGGGCGGCGTCGACGTGCAGCGCTTTCTACCATTCGCCGCGCCGGACGAGGTGCGCGAGCGCACCATCGCGCTCGCGCACACCCTGGGACGGAACGGGGGCTATGTCATGGCCCCCGCACATGAGATGCAGGATGATATCCCGGCGGAGAACATCGTGGCATGGATCGAGGCGATGCGCGGGCGGGAGGCACGCGCGTGAACTGAGTCAGAGGTGAAACTCCCCCGTTGGATTCCACGGCGCCAATGCGTCGCACGCGGGAAGGCAAGCCAGGCCGGCGGACGCCTGGAAACGCGAGTGGGGTGTTCGCCGGCGCCATCCACTGCTGGACGCCCGGAACTTGCGGGGCTCACGAGGGCGCCGGATCGTGCGCTGAGAGCCGGAGCGCAGCAAGAGGTCACCCATGAAAACGATTGTGTTGCAGGAACCCCGTTTTCGTCCCCTGCCTTTGGGGAGCATCCGGCCCCAGGGCTGGCTCGCGCGCCAGTTGCGCATCCAAGCGGATGGCCTGAGCGGACACCTGGACGAGTTCTGGCCCGATATCAAAGACAGCCGTTGGTTCGGCGGCGAAGCCGAGGGCTGGGAACGCGCGCCTTACTGGCTCGACGGCATCATCCCGCTGGCTTTTCTGCTGGACGACGCCGCGCTCAAGGCCAAAGTCACGCATTACTGCGACTACGTCATCACGCACCAAGCGGAGGACGGTTGGCTCGGACCTGAGCAGATGGTCTGGGCAGCCGGCCAGAGCCCGACGCCGCTGCGCAACTACGACATCTGGGCGCAATTCCTGGTCCTGAAGGCGCTCGCTCAATATGGCGACGCCACCGGCGATCCGCGCGTCGCGCCCGCAATCGAGAAGTGCCTGCGCCGCATTGAGCGCCACATCGATCGCGCTCCGTTGTTCAACTGGGGCAGCTTCCGGTGGTTCGAGGCATTGATCGCGTTGTACTGGTTGTCGGAAAGACAGTGGGGATCAGATATCGGCGCCCACGACTCCGCCGGCAACGACCCCCTGCCGTCGGCCTCCGGTCGCCCGTCGTCGGTGATCCAATCCTGGCTTGCCGACCTCGCCATCAAGCTTCACGCCCAGGGCTTCGACTGGGTGAGCTTCTTTCGACGCTGGCCGCTGACCGAGCCGACTGCCAGGGGACAGTGGACCTATATGGGCCACGTCGTCAACAATGCCATGGCAGTCAAGGCGGGTCCCCTGTGGTGGCGTCTGACCGGCGAGGAGACGGATCGGGCGGCGGCTTACGAGATGATCGCCAAGCTGGACCAGCATCACGGCATGATCACTGGCGTCTTCACGGGCGACGAATGCCTGGCCGGCAGGCGGCCGACGCAGGGCGTCGAGCTGTGCGCCGTCGTCGAGTACGCCTATTCGCTCGAAGTGCTGCTGTCGATCCTGGGGGATTCAGCGTTCGGAGACAGGCTGGAGCGGATCGTCTTCAACGCGCTGCCTGCCACCTTCACGCCCGACATGTGGGCGCACCAGTATGACCAGCAGGTGAACCAGGCTGAATGCAGCATCCGGCCCGATCGCACATGGAACACCAACGGCTCCGATGCCAACATCTACGGGCTGGAGCCGAACTATGGCTGCTGCACAGCCAATCTCAGCCAGGGTTGGCCCAAGTTCGCTGCACACCTCTGGATGCGCACGTGCGATGGCGGCGTGGCTGCCGTCGCCTACGCGCCCTGCCGTGCTCAGATCGAGGTCGATGGCGCGCCGGTAACCCTGTCGCTCGAAACCGACTACCCGTTCCGGGATTCGCTGCGCTTCACGGTGACTGCCGGCCGGCCTGTGCGCTTTCCGCTCCTGCTGCGCATTCCGGGCTGGGCCAAGGGATGCCGGCTGCAGGTCGCAGACGAGGAGGCATCCGCCCCGGCGCCCGCAACGTTCTGCCGGATCGAGAGGGAATGGTGCGGTGCGACCGAGGTGAACCTGGTGCTGCCGATGGCGCCGGCGCTGGTGAAGGGTTACCGAGGGGCCATCGCCATCGAACGCGGCCCGCTGATCTACTCGCTCCGGATCGGCGAGGAGTGGCGCCGCGTCCATGCCGATCTGCCCTATCGGGAGCTTCCGCACGCCGACTGGGAGGTCCATCCGACGACGCCGTGGAACTATGCGCTGGCCATCTCGGACGCGACGTTGGCGCAGAGCATCCGGTTCCATGAGCACCCCGTCAGGGAATACCCCTTCTCGCCGGACGGCGCGCCGATCACCGCAACGGTTTTGGGGCGACGCGCGCCTGCCTGGACGATGGAGAATGGCTCCGCAGCGGATGCGCCACTCAGTCCGATCAGGTCATCCGAGCCACTCGAGGAGTTGACTTTGCTTCCGTACGGTTGCACGAACTTGCGCATCACCGAGTTTCCCGTATCATAGGCTGGCGATGGATCATCGACGCTGCCGACAGCACGGCTGTGCGGACGCCGCGCCGGAACGATGGTGCGATCGGCGGCGTCTGAACACCATTGCGCTGCTTGCGTGCCTGGGCGGTTCAGCCGATTGGTGCGCCACGTTCAGCCCTGCGTCCACCGGCCATCGACCGCCCGGAGCTTGCACGACCTGAAATGCTGTCTTGGTCCCAAGCTGGGGTCGCCAGCCACCGCCTGGGGTCGCCAGCCACCGCCTGGGGTCGCCAGCTACCGCCCCGCAGTCCAGTTCTGCCGCAACGCCGCGGGGGTCCTTTTCTCATGCTTCACAAGCCATTGCGGCTGCTGGCGGCTCTGGCGCCGGCAGTCTTCATCGGGACGATCGTGCTTGGAATCGAGCGCTACGGCAGCGCGGACAACTTCCAGCGCCGGATTGCCGCTGAGTTTGTCGTGCTTCGGCCGCATCCTCAGTTCGTGCCCACGCCCCTGTCAACCGATGCCCCCCTGACGGAGGTGGGCATGGCTTTGGGTGACACGGAAGCGCTGCCGCCGATCGCGACCGTCTTGCCGGACGTCATCTTGCCGGTGCACCCAGAATCCGCGCCCAGGGTCAGCGCAAACGAAGTGGCGCCGACCCTGCCGGCTCCCGTCGCGGCTGCGCCGAGCCCGCCTGTGCGTCCCGTGGTCCCGACGATCACACCGTCGCCTGCCGTCCGCGCCCCCTCGCCGCCGCCCGCGAGCGCGACACCTCCACCGAAGGGCCCACAAGTGGAGCCGGCCACAACGACCCGTCTCTCTGGCCTGACCCACACCTGGCAGACCTGGAACAACTGCGGCCCCGCGACTCTCGCGATGGCGCTGAGCTACTTCGGGAGGAGAATAGGCCAGCAGGAAATCGGTGCTCATCTTCGTCCCGATCCGGATGACAAGAACGTCAGCCTGGAGGAAATGGCCGCCTATGCGCGCGGCCAGGGTCTGGCAGCCGTAGCTCGAGCGAACGGCGACGCCGAGCGCATCCGGCGCCTGATTCGAGCAGGCGTGCCGGTCCTGATCGAGACCTGGCATGAGCCAAAGCCCAACGATGGGATGGGCCACTACCGTCTGCTGATCGGTTTCGACGACGCAGCCGGGCAATGGGTTGCCTACGATTCGTTCGACACGCGAGATCTGGTGAAGGGGCAGCCGTACGCAGGCATCAGGCTGCCCTACGATGAGACGGAGCGGCTGTGGTCGGTGTTCAATCGGCAGTACCTGGTGATATACGACGCAGCGCGCACGACCGCGGTCGAACAAGTGTTGGGCGAAGATCGAGATTCGGTCGCCGCCCATGCGCGAGCCCTGGCCCAGGCGCAGGCCGCCGTGCAATCCCAGCCGAACGATGCGTTCGCCTGGTTCAACCTGGGCAGCGACCTGGTGGCCGTAGGACGCTTCAAGGAGGCGTCCCAAGCCTTCGATCGTGCGCGGCGCATCGGGCTTCCCTGGCGCATGCTCTGGTATCAGTTCGGCCCCTATCGGGCCTACTACGAAACCGGGCGCCACGATGAGGTGATCGCCCTGGCGAATGCCACCATTGCCACCGCCAGGCAGGCGGAGGAGGCATTCTACTGGCGCGGGCTATCCGAAAAGGCGAAGGGGGACGCCGCAGCCGCGCGGGCCTCCTGGGAGCGCGCGCTGCAGCTCAATCCCCGCTATGCGGATGCGGCGAATGCGCTGTCAGGCCTGGATCGGCCGCAGTGACGCTGCTTCAGCATCCGTTCGGTCCCGTGACGCTTCCAGGCCTTCCGTGACCGCTGCCGCACGCTCCCGCCAACGTCACATCGCCCGCAACGTTCTCCTCGTGTCCGGGGCATTTGTTCTGGCGTCGGCGGTCGGACTGGTGCGGAACGCGATCATCGCCAGGCAGTTCGGGATCGGCACGGCGCTGGACGCTTACTATGCCGCATTCAAGCTGCCCGATCTGCTCTTCACGATCATTGCGGGCGGCGCGCTGGCCACGGCGTTCATTCCGGTGTTCACTGGCCGGCTGGCTCAGGAAGATCGGGAGGGGGCATGGCGGCTGGCAAGCGCCATCACCAACTGGGTCACACTCATCACCGGCGGCCTGGCGCTGGTGGTGGCGATTGCGGCCCCGTGGCTGGTGCGCATCGTCATTGCACCCGGCTTCGACGCCTCACAGGCGGCCGAGACGGCTTCCGTGATGCGCGTGGTGCTGATCTCTACGGTGATCTTCGCGATCAGCGCGCTGCAGAGCAGTATTCTGCAGGGCTTCAAGCACTTTTTGCTGCCGGCCCTGGCGCCGGCCGTCTACTCGGTCGGGATTATCATCGGCGCGCTGCGGCTGGCCCCGCACTGGGGTGTGCTCGGTCTCGCGGCCGGGGCAGTGATCGGCGCCGTCTTCCACCTGGCGATCAAGGTTCCGGGCCTGCTCCGGTTCAACTTCTGCTGGTGGCCGATCCTGCGCACCGGGCAGGGTGGCGTCCGGCGAGTTGCCCTTCTGATGGCGCCTCGCGTGCTCGATCTGGGCGTCTTTCACTTGACACTGTTAGCCACCACCAATCTTGCGTCGCGGCTCGGAGCAGGAGGCGTCAGCGCCTTGGAGTGGGGCTGGGACGCCATGCAGCTGCCGGAGACGATCATCGGGACAGCTTTCGGCCTGGTTGCGTTCCCCACGCTGGCGGAGCTGGCTGCACGCGGCGAGCGCGACGGGCTGCGCACGACGCTGACCGAGTCGCTGCGCACGGTGCTGACCATTTCTGTACCCGCTGCCGTCGGGTTGATCGTCCTGGGCCGCCCTCTGCTGGCGGCGCTGTATCAACGCGGGGCATTCGATGCGCAGGCCACGGAAGCCGTTTACATCGCCCTGTTCTTCTATGCGCTGGGCCTCGTAGCGCACACATGCATCGAGCTGGCGGCACGCGCCTTCTTCGCACAACAGGACACCGTGACGCCGCTGCTGCTCGCCATAGCGTCCGCGGCCCTCAACATCGGGCTCGCCGTTGCCCTCATGCGCCCGCTCGGCGCCGGTGGCCTCGCGTTGGCGAACTCGCTGGCAGTG
>CAYRFV010000139.1:0-13558 GCA_964423545.1 uncultured Anaerolineales bacterium
GAGACCGTCGACCCCCACCAGGTACTCGATGTTGAACTGCGGCACCCAGGCCGAGCGCTCGACGAACTGCATCCCTGGCTCGCCCGCCCGCCAGCCCACCCACAGCAGGCAAGACACGGCGAAGGTGACGAGGCTGATCAGCAGCGCCCACCATTTTTGCAGCCGCTCCCCCCGCAAGATCAGCAGCGCCAGCGCGCCGGCCAGCGGGAGAAAAATGATAGCTGAGAGAATAGGGATGTTCAATTCATGCCTCAGTTTCTCGCACGGTCATCGTCCGCACTGTGATGCGCGACCACTATCGAATCACCATCCACGCCAGCAGCGCCACGGCGCCCAGCAGGATCGAGAGTGCATAGAGGCCGACCATCCCCGTCTGCAGGCGCCGCGCCTGGTGGCCCACCCATCCCGTCGCCGCGGCCAGCCCGTTGACCGCACCGTCGATGCCGCGCTTGTCTGCCACATCGGCGAACCAGGCGCTCAGCTCGCGCAGCGGCCCGACGATCCCCTTATCGTACGCCCAATCGAAGTAGTACTTGTTCTCGACGACGCCAGCGAACCAGCCCAGTGCTGCACGGATGCGGGCGGGCGCATCCGTGTTGACCACGTAAAGCCGGTACGCAGCATAGGCGCCGCCGAGAGCGATCAGCGCCGACACCGCCAGCAGAACCCACTCCAGCGGACTGTGGAGCGCCGCCTCTGCGGCAGCTGCCGCATTCGGCGCCTCCGAGTGAAAGACCGGTTCGAGCCACTTCTCGAACAGCGAGAGCCGCGGCAAGCCCAAATAGCCGGCCGACACGGCGCCCACCGCCAGCAGGATCAGCGGCACCGTCATGACGCGCGGTGATTCGTGCGCGTGGCTGAACAGCTTCTTGTCGCGTTCTTGGCCCCAGAACGGCACGAACACCGACCGGAACGCGTAGATAGCGGTCAGTGCGGCCGTGAACGCGCCCACCAGCCACAGCATCGGCGACTTCTGCCACGTGTACCAGAGAATCTCGTCCTTGCTGAAGAACCCGGACATCAAGGGGATGCCGGCCAGCGCGGCCGCGCCGAGCAGGTAAGTCCAGTAGGTCGTGGGCAGCTTCTTCCGCAGATTGCCCATCTTGAAGATGTCGAGCTCGCCGGCCAGCGCGTGCATCACGCTGCCTGCGGCGAGAAACAACAGCGCCTTGAAGAAAGCGTGCGTCATCAGGTGGAAGATCGCTGAGGCATAGGCGCCGACGCCCACCGCCAGGAACATGTAGCCGAGCTGCGAGATGGTCGAATAGGCGAGGATGCGCTTCAGATCCGTTTGGGTCAAGGCGATGGTGGCGGCCATGAGCGCGGTCAGCGCGCCGATCAGCGCAATCCAGCTGGCCGTGGTGGGCGCCAGCGAAAGCAGGACGTGGGAACGCGCCAGCATGTAGACGCCGGCGGTCACCATGGTCGCCGCATGGATCAGCGCGGAGACCGGCGTGGGGCCTTCCATGGCGTCCGGCAACCAGACGAAAAGAGGGATCTGAGCGCTCTTGCCGGTGGCGGCTAACAGCATGAGCAGCGTGGTGATCGTGGCAATGCTCGCGCCCGCGGCCCAAGTGGTCGGCGCCATCTCGAAGACCTCGGTGAAGTTCAGCGTGCCGAAGGCCGTCCAGATGAGCATGATGGCGACCGCCAGCCCGAAATCGCCGATGCGGTTCACGATGAATGCCTTCTTGCCGGCGTCCGCCGCGGCGGGCCTCTCGAACCAGAAGCCGATCAGCAGGTAGGAAGCCAGGCCCACCCCTTCCCAGCCGACATACATCAGGAGATAGTTGTTGGCCAGCACCAGCGTCAGCATCATCAGGATGAAAAGGTTCAGGTAGGTGAAGAAGCGTGAGTAGCGTGCGTCGTCGTGCATGTAGCCGATCGAATAGACATGGATCAGGAAGCCGATGCCCGTGACGACCAACGCCATGGTGATCGAGAGTTGATCGATGAGCAGCGCCACATCGACATGGAACGCTCCCGTCGTCATCCACGACCAGAGCACGATCTGGTGACTGCGCTCCTCGGCGGGCAGCCCCACCATCGTCGCGAACACGCCCGCGGCAACCAGGAAGCTAAGGAATACGGTGGCGCAGGCGAGCCAGCCCGTCAGGCGGTGGCCGATCCGCCGGCCGAAGAAGGCCAGGATCAGGGTCCCCAGCGCGGGGAACAAGAGCATCAACCAGGCAGTATCAAGCATGGGAACTCCCAAGGCGGACGACGCGCCGGAGAACGAAGACGAAGAGATGATCAGTCACGGGTTTCCGGTCCTTCGTCACCCCTTCAACAGATTCACATCCTCGATGTTCGTCGTGTCCCGATGCCGGATGATCGTCATCACAATCGCCAGGCCGACCGCGACTTCCGCCGCGGCGACGACCATCACCATCAGCACGAAGATCTGGCCGGTCAGGTCCAGGAAGTGATAAGCCAGCGCGGCGAACGACAGATTGACAGCGTTGAGCATCATCTCGACCGACATGAAGATGATCAGCACATTGCGCCGGATCAACACTCCCACGACGCCAATCGTGAAGAGAACAGCGCTCAGGATCAGGTAATAATCAGTCGGGACCATGTCGCCTGCTTTCCTCGAAATGCGTGATAGGTGCAGCGTGCTGCGTAACGCGTGCTGATACGGACCTGTTCACTCCTCACGCACCGCTCTTCCCGATCACCCGTCACGCTTCACGCTTTGCCAGCACCACTGCGCCGACCATGCCGACCAGGAGCAACAGCGACGTGAGCTCGAACGGCAGCAGATAGTCGGTGTAGAGCACGCTGGCGATGGCTTCGATGCTGCCCTGGCCAAACGTAGCCTGGCTGCCTTGCACCGGTGCAAGCGCTCCCACAATCAATCCGTAGGTCAGGCCGATGATCAGCAGCACGGCGAGCGCCAAAGCCGTTGCGCGCGGCCAGGTCAGCCGGCTGCGCAGGGAGACGCCCCTGGCGCGGACATCGCCGAGCTCGCCGCCGCCGATCAGCATCACGACGAACAGGAACAGCACGACGATGGCGCCAGCGTAGACGATCACCTGCACCATCGCCAGGAATTGCGCCTGGAGCATGATGTACATCGCAGCGAGCGTGCCGAAGTTGACCAGCAGGAAGAGCGCGCTGTACACCGGTTTGCGGCTCAGAATCACGCCGAGCGCGGCAACGATGGCGATCAGTGCAAAGATGATGAAGAGAAACATGGAAACCTCAGGTCAGGCGCCCCGCGTGAGTCGTGCAACGTGCTGCGTGAAGCCGAACCGTCTCACGCAGCAGTCACCACGTGTCACTCCGCCCTCACCACCACATTCGGAACCTTCGGGTTCAGCAACTGCTCCTTGCTGAGCAGAAAGCCGTCCCGGTCGTACACGGCCAGCTCGAAATCGTGGCCAAGCACGATCGCCTCCACAGGGCAGGCGGTTTCGCAATCGCCGCAGAAAACACAGCGCATCAGGTTGACCTCGTAGACCGAAGCATACCGCTCGCCGGGGCTGATCGGATGCTGCGGGTCGTTCTCCGCCGCCTCCACATGGATGGCGCCCGTCGGGCATGCCGCCTCACACAGGCAGCAGCCGATGCATCGCTCCAGCCCGT
This sequence comes from uncultured Anaerolineales bacterium, assembly GCA_964423545.1. GTDB lineage: Bacteria > Chloroflexota > Anaerolineae > CG2-30-64-16 > CG2-30-64-16 > JALOOE01. The sequence continues at coordinate 3,592 of CAYRFV010000139.1, forward strand.
TCTCGTAACGCCGCAGCTCGTGGCGCGCCCGGAAGCGCGGATACACTGCAATCGGCTGCTCCGGGTACTGCACCGTTAGCGGCTTTGTCAGCAGCGCTTTCAAGGTAATGCCCATGGCCTGGGCGATCTGCCCAATCCCGTCGACCGTCTCACGAACGATAGCCATCACTCTGCTCCACTTGGCGTCGTTGCCACGCCAACGCCCGGCGCGACCGCGCCGCGTGCGTGCAACGCGCCGCTCTCAGTCTCACAGCAACACCACCATGACCGCCGTGATCGCCAGGTATGCCAGCGCCAGGGGGGTCAGGAAGGTCCAGCAAAACCGCATCAGTTGGTCGTAGCGAACGCGGGGCAGGCTGGCGCGCACCCAAATGAACAAGAAGATCATCAGCAGGACTTTGCCGGTGAAATACACCGGACCGAGCAGCGGAAATTGGTCTACGAGCGGGCCGCGGTAGCCGCCGAAAAACAGCGATATGATCACACCGCTGGCGACGATCATATGCAGATACTCGGTCATGTAATAGAGGGCGAACTTGATGCTGCCGTATTCGGTCTGGAAGCCGGCGACCAGCTCGTTCTCCGTTTCCGGGAAATCGAAGGGGCTGCGGTTGGTCTCGGCCAGTGTCGTGATGAAGAAGAACGGAAAGGCGAGCATCAGCCAGATCCGGAAAGGCCACGCTACCGGCTGGTCGACGATTTGCGTCAGGCTGAGCGTGCCCGTCACGAGCACGATTGCGAGCAGCAGCAGGCCCATCGGCAGCTCGTAGGCCAGCATTTGCGAGCTGGTGCGCAGCGCGCCAAGCAGCGAATACTTATTATTGCTGGCCCAGCCGCCCAAGATGATGCCATAGGTGCCCAGCCCGCCGATCGCCAGAATATACAGCAGCGCCACGTTGATGTCAGCGATGCTCATCGTGATCGTGCGGCCAAACATCGTGACGGTGGGGCCGATGGGCACGACGGCGAACATGACGAGCGCCGGCACGATCGCGAGCGCCGGCCCCAGCACAAACAACGCTTTGTCGGTGTAGCTGGGAATCGTCTCTTCCTTGAAGATCATCTTGAGCGCGTCGGCGATCGGGTGCCCCAGACCGAACTTCCAGGCCCGGTTCGGACCGATGCGCAACTGGAACCGCCCCACCAGCTTGCGCTCCACCCAGGTCAGATAGGCGAAACCGCCCAACAGCGCCAGTATGAAGATGAGCGACTTGATAGCCGGGATGAGAATCAGGTCGATCCAATCCATTGTCAACCTGCCACTTTCAACCTGCACTCCGCACCTGCACCAGCACCGGCTCGCCGCGTCCCGCGCCCAGCGCCTCAGCCGGGCAGCCCGGTTGTCCGGCGGGCGCCCAGGCCGTCCCTCGCTGCACCGAGGCGTCGGCTCTCACGACCAGGCTCACACTGCCGCTTGCGCTGGTCACGGTCACCTTGCCGCCTTCGGCCAGTTTCTGCGCCGCCAGATCGGCCGGATTGAGTGCAACGAACGGCTGCGGGATCAGGCGGCGCACCTGCTCCGCCGCGTGTTGCATCAGCACGCCACCATCCCACAGCAGGCCTGCGCTGACGAGGTGGAAGTTGCCTGGACCCGCTGCGGGCAGCGGCGCACTCTCGGCGCTCTCCGGCTTGCGAGCAGCGCCGCGCGGCAGGGCCGTAACAGGCCACTGCAAGCCTGCCTCGCCCAGCATCTCCCAGCGGATGCCGGCGTACGCGGGCAGCGCCTTGCCGATCTCCTCCAACACCGCGCGCACATCCGGGTAGTTCCAGGGCTTGGCGATCGGCCCCTGACGCACCTTGCGCTTCTTGCGCTTCCAATCAGGGACATCCGTGGCGGAAGCAGCACCTTGCGCCTGCCCGCCTTCGGCATGCCATGACGGGTCGCCCTTGCCCTCGACCGCCTGCCACTTCTCCGCCAGCGCGGCGAGGATCGCCCAGTCGGCCCGGCTCTGGCCGACTGGGCGAATGCCCTGTGGCCCGCGCTGAACGCGACGCTCCAGGTTGGTGGTGGTGCCGTCCGCCTCGGCGAAGCTGCACGCCGGCAGCACCACTTCGGCCAGCTTGGCCGTCTCGGTCAGGAAGAGATCCTGGACGACCAGGCACTCGACCGCTTTCAGCGCCCCGGCAGCCGCCGTTCCGGTGAGCGCCGAGCTGGCGAAGGGGTCCAGTCCGGCGATCAGCAGCCCTTTGACCCCGCCTGTCAGCATCTGGGCGAACGAGAGCCCCGCGTCAGCAGGCGGCTGGACGCCCCATAGCTTGCTCAGGCGGTCACGTACGGAAGCGTCCTGAATCGGGGCCTGGCCGGGCAGCGTATCAGGCAGCAGCCCCATGTCGCGACAGCCCTGGCTGTTTGCTTCGCGTCCCACGTACGCGAGCTTATCCCCTTGTCCCAGCAGGTTGGCCAAGTGGGTCAGCGCCGCCACCATCGCCCGGCCCCGCTCGCCCGCGGCCGCATCCGGGCCATAGATGAAGAGCGGCGACCTGGCGGAGGTGAGGAGCTCGATGATCCGAGCGTAAGGCGCGTCGCGTCGCGAGGGTTCAGCATCCGCTTGCGGCCGGCGAGTCGCGACCTGCGCTTTGCCGGCTTGCTGGCTTGCCGGTCGACTGTTCTGCAGCGCCTGCGTCAGCTCGTTCAGCAGCGCCGCCTCATGGCCCGGCAGCACCGGCAGATACGCGCCCGGATACTTGGCCAGCTCGATGCGCCGCGGATGGATGATCAGCAGCCTGGCTTTGATCCCGCGGAGCGCCGCACGCTTGATGTGAAGATCGAGCAGCGGCGCCGCTTCGCTTGGGTCGATGCCGATCAGCACGACCAGATCGCTCTTCGCAATATCGGTGATTGACGACAGCCCGGTGGGATGCGCTCGCACCGCCGAGCCGTCGGGGTAGTCCACGTTGTTCGTCCCGATGAGCGCCCGGAAAAACTTCTGGAACAGGTAGGCCCCTTCGTTGCCGATGCGTGCCGAAGCGACTCCGCCGACTGCGTTGGGGCCGCTTGACTCGATGATCGAGCCGAACCGCTCGACGATCCGGCTGAGCGCTTCATCCCAGGTTGCAGGACGTAGGGTGCCATCCTGCCGCACCAGCGGCGTCGCCAGTCGCTCTGGATGATCAACGAACTGATGGACGAACCGGCCCTTGTCGCAGATCCACTCGTTGTTGACCGCCAGGTTCTCACGGGCGACGATCCGGCGCAGCGCGTGCGCGCGCTCATCCAGACGAACGTTGCAGCCCACCGGGCAATGGTTGCACACGCTCGGCGTCCTCTTCAGCTCCCATGGGCGATAGCGGAATCGCGAGACCCGGTTGGTCAGTGCGCCGACCGGGCAGATGTCGATGATGCTGCCCGAGGTCTTGGCATCCACCGGCTGATCGGGGAAGGTGTCGATCATCGTCTCGCCGCCGCGCTCGAACAGCCCGATCTGCGGCTTGTCTTCCCACTCCTCCAGGTAGCGGATGCAGCGCCAACACAGGATACAGCGCTCCTGGTCGAGCATGATCAGGTCGCTGATCGGATAGTGCTTCTGCTTGGGGCGCTTCGGCTCGATGAACTTGCTCACCCCGGGTCCATACTCCAGGGTCTGATCCTGCAGCGGGCACTCGCCGCCCTTGTCACAGATCGGACAATCGAGCGGGTGGTTGATCAAGATGAAGCCGAGATTGGCCTCGCGCACCGCCTTGACTTGCGGTGTATTCGTCTTGACGACCATCCCCTCGCTCACGCGCACGGTGCATGCGGTGTCCAGGCGGCTGCCACGGGGGCCTGGAAACTCGACCAGGCACATGCGGCAGGCCCCCAGCGGATCAAGCTTGGGATGGGAGCAGAAGATCGGTATGTCGATGCCTGCGGCCTTGGCAGCATCCACCACCAGGGTGCCCGCAGGCACGGCCATCGGTTTATCGTCAATGGTCACGTTGACCAGATCAGGCATGAGAACTATCTCCGCTGCGTTGGCGCGTTGAATCTTTCTTCCAGCGGCAAGCTTGGCTCCGTCACGCCAGACGGCGCGCCAGGATCGGGCCGGAAAATCGGGCGCACGGGGATGACGGGCAGCTTCGTGGCTCCAGCGATGGCCGCGTCGAATTCGCCGCGGAACTTCGCCAGGTTGCTTTGCAGGCCCCACACGGCCGCATAGCCGAACGGGCAGAAGCTCTTGCCGCCGATCATGTCAGCCAGGTACAGCATCAGCGCGATATCGTCGGTGCGCCCCTCACCGCGCTCGATGCGCTCCAGGATCGCTTCCAGCCACGGCGTGCCCTCGCGGCAAGGGGTGCATTTGCCGCAGCTCTCTTCGCGATAGAACGCCACCGTGCGCCGCGCCACCTCAACCATGCTCTGATTGGCGCCGATGACGATCACGCCGGCCGAGCCGAGCGCCGACCCCGCTTTTGCCAGACTCTCGTAGTCCAGCGCAACATCCAGCTGCTCCGGGGTGATGAACTGGACCGATAGTCCGCCGGGGATCACCGCCTTCAGCTCGCCGGCCTCTTCGGTCGGACCGCCGCCGTATTCGTAGATCAGCTCGCGTAACGTCGTGCCATGTGGGAGCTCATACAGACCGGGCTGCTTCACCTGACCGCTCAGGCAGAAGATGCGAAAGCCACTGCTCAGGGCCGTGCCCCACTGCTTGTACCAATCCGCGCCGTGACGCAGCACATGCGGCACATTCGAGAGCGTCTCGACGTTGTTGACGATGGTCGGCTTGGCGTACAGGCCCTCGACGGCCGGAAAAGGCGGCTTGAGGCGTGGGTGGCCGCGATACCCCTCCAGCGAAGTGAGCTGCGCCGTCTCTTCGCCGCATTCGTAGGACCCAGCGCCGCGGTGAACGACCACTTCCAGGTTCTTGCTGCTGCCGAAGATCCCCTGGCCCAGAAAGCCCTTCGCCCTGGCCTCGTTGACCGCCTGCTCCAACCGTTGCGCCGCGAAATAGTACTCGCCGCGCACGTAGATGAACGCACGCTCGGCTTCGATCGCATAGCAGGCCAGGATCACCCCTTCGACCAACTGATGCGGATCGTACTCCATGATCATGCGATCTTTGAAGGTGCCCGGCTCCGATTCATCGGCGTTGACCACCAGGTAGCGCGGGTATTTGCCTGCGGGCAAGAAGCTCCACTTTTGTCCGGCAGGGAAGCCGGCGCCGCCGCGGCCGCGCACGTTGGCGGCCTTGATTTCATCGATCACTTGCTGAGGGGACCGCTGAGGGATGGCGCCCACACCCGCAATGACGCCGCGCGCAACCTCGTAGCCGCCATCCGCGATGTAGCTGTCGATCCTGTGCGAATCAGGTTTGTCCACTCGGCTCAGCAGGAAACTGGTGTCCGGCCTGCCGCCGTGACGGTGCGGCCCCGCCGGCCAGCTCTCGCACGTCTCGAACCCCTGGCCCGCCGCAATCACGCCCAGCGCCTCATCGATCTTTTCGGGCGTGTCCAACTGCTCAAAATAGCGAATCTTGCCCGTGAACTTCTCCGTGCACGCAAACATCGGCGCAGTGGCGCACGAGCCGAGGCACTCGACATGGCCCAGCGTGAACTTGCCGTCAGGCGTCGTCTGCCCGAAATCGATGCCCAATCGCTCTTTCACCACCGCAGCGAGCTGGTTCGACCCGCGCAGCATGCACGGCACATTGGTGCAGATCTCGATATGATACTGCCCCGGCTCGCGATGAGTGTTCAGCATGTGGTAGAAACTGGCGAACTCACCGACCTCGGCGGCGTCGATGCCGAAAAGCCCGGCGACCTCGGCCATCGTATCCGACGGCAGCCAGCCCACCTCGCGTTGGGCAACGTACAACGCCGGACCGAGCGCCGAGCGGGCGACCGGATAGCGGGCTTGCAGCGACCGGATTTCAGCTTTGGCTTCCTCAGACAGCACGCGTGCCTCCACAACGTTAGGGCGTTCCAGCGTCGAAACGTTGAAACGCCCTAACGGTCCACATCTCCCAGGACGATATCGATCGTCCCAATGATGACAATCAGGTCCGCAATCAGGCCGCCGCGCGCCATCGTGTCGGTCGCTTGCAGGTTGATGAACGATGGGGTGCGCACACGCAGCCGGTACGGAATCGCAGTGCCGTCGCTGACCAGGTAGAAGCCCAGCTCACCCTTCGGGCTTTCGATGCAGTCATACACCTCCCCCCTTGGCGGCGTAAACCCCTCGGTGTTCAGCTTGAAGTGGTGAATCACCGCCTCCATGCTCGTATCGAGTTCCTGGCGGGGCGGCAGCGCCATCTTGCGGTCGGCCGTCCACACCGGACCATCCGGCAGATTGTCCATGGCCTGCTGGATGATGCGGAGGCTTTGGCGCATCTCGGCGATGCGCACCAGGTAGCGAGCGTAGACATCCCCGTCGGTTGACGTCGGCACCTCAAAGTCATAGTTCTCGTAGCCGCTGTAGGGCCGCGCCTTGCGGTAGTCGAACTTCACCCCCGAGGCGCGCAACATCGGGCCGGTGACGCACAGCCGTATCGCCTGCTGTGCGGTCAGCTTGCCGATGCCCACCGTGCGCGCTTTCCAGATCGGGTTCCCGGTGACCATGCGCTCGTATTCGTCGATCCGCTTCGGGAAGGTGGCGAGCACATCGCGAACGCGTGCTTCAAAGCTGGGTGGCACATCCTTCCACAGGCCGCCGGGACGGATGTACGACGTCGTCATGCGCGCGCCGCTGACCAGCTCCAAGATGTCGAGGATCTGTTCGCGCTCCCGAAACGCGTACATCAGCAGCGCATGGCTGACGCCCGAAGCGTCCATCACGTGCGTGCCCAGCCAGACCAGGTGGGAGGCGAGGCGCTGCAGCTCCGCCATGATGACGCGGAGCACCTGGGCGCGCCGCGGGATTTCCACGCCCATCAGCTTTTCGACGGCGAGCGCATACCCCAGGTTGTTGCTCATCGACGCAACATAGTCCATCCGATCGGTGTAAGGGGTGAAATCCTTGTAGCGGATCGTCTCACCGTGCTTCTCGAAGCCGGAGTGGAGATAGCCAATGTCGGGATACGCGGCCACAACCGTCTCGCCGTCCAGCTCCACGATCACGCGCAGCACGCCGTGGGTCGATGGATGCTGCGGTCCCATGTTGAGGATCATGTGCTTGTTGGCGTCCGCCTGCTTCGGCGGCACGGGCTGCGGCGATTTGGCTTCGAGGATCTGTTTCCCGAACGATGCGAACTCCTCGTCCTCCCAGGTCATCGAGAACGGCACCGGTTCGCCCCCGCGCGGCACGTCCTTGCGCAGCGGATGGTTGGGCCAGTTGAGCGGCATCAAGATACGCCGCAGATCCGGATGGCCGTCGAACTTGACGCCCATCAAGTCGTAGACCTCGCGCTCATACCAGTTAGCGCCTGTCCAGAGGCCGGTGAGCGTAGGCGCCACAGGGTTATCGCCGCCGGCCGCAGGCATCTTGAGGGTCAAACGCTGGCCGCTGCTCGTCGACAACAGGTGATAGATCGTAGTGAAGCGTGCCTTGCCATCATAGGTCGGATAGCGACTCCAGTCCACCGCCGTCAGGTTCGCCAGGTGATCGAAGCGCAGGTCGGGATCATCGCGCAGAAACTGCGCCACTGCCACCAGATCCTGCGGCCGCACCACGAGGGTGGTTTCACCGCGATACTGACTCTCCCCGGAAATGGCTGCGGGAAACATCGCGCGCAGCTTCTCTACGGCTGGGTTTGTGTCGGTCATACTCTGTACCTGACGAAGGGCCGAAGACGAAGGACGAAAGCTGGCAGGGTTCTCATTGGCCCTTGGTCATTCGTCCGTATGCGCGATCGCGAAATCTCTCGTTCTGGATCTTCTTCTGCAGGAGTGTGATGGCATACAACAACGCTTCGGGCCGCGGTGGACAACCCGGCACATACACATCCACCGGGATCAGCTTGTCGACGCCCTGGATGATGGCGTAGTTGTTGAAGGGGCCGCCCGCACTGGCGCAGATGCCCATCGCAATGACCCATTTGGGCTCCAGCATCTGCTCGTAGAGCCGCTTGACCACCGGCGCCATCTTGTTGCTGACGCGGCCAGACACGATCAACAGATCGGCCTGCCGCGGCGAACCGCGGAAGACCTCGGAGCCGAAGCGGCTGATGTCGAAACGACTGACGCCGGAGCCGATCTGCTCGATGGCGCAGCAGGCCAGGCCGAACGTCAGCGGAAAGATGGAATACTTACGGCCCCAATTCACCGCGGCTTCCAACGTGGTTGTGACGAAGCCATCGTCGGGGAGTCGTTCTTCAAGACCCATGCGAAACTCCATCCATCATGAGTCGTGACGCGCGGGAAAGGCGCTCGGAACCCGGCCCGTTCACCGATCACGCGTCATCGATCATGTTCACTGCCACTTGAACGCGCCGTTCCTCCAGGCGTAGATGAAGCCGACCAGCAGGATCACGACGAAAATCGCCATCTCGATCAGGCCGAACAGCCCAAGCTGGCGCGCTGCCACCGCCCACGGATACATCAGGATCACTTCCACGTCGAAGAGGACAAAGAGCACGGCGATGACATAAAACTGGATGGGGATCCGGCGTTTGGCATCACCGAAGGGGATGATGCCGGACTCGTAGGGCTCATCCTTGACGGGAGTGTGTCGCCGGGGTCCCAACAGAGCAGAGACAACCAACGCAATCGCAGCGAAAGCTCCCGCCACGACGAACATCACCAGGATTGGCAGATAACCTTCGGTCATGCCACAGCTCCGCTGTTCGGCAGATCAGCGTTCACGATTCCACCGTGTGTCGTGTGCCAGGGTCCCGCTTTCGCCCGGATTGCGCCACGAGCCTCATTTTCGCTGCGGGAAGGAGCGACAAACAGGGATGCTGGCGCGAGACCTGTGCCCCTCCCAAGCTTGCAAAGTCTATCACGAGGCCCTATCCCTGTCAAGCCAAAACCGTACTTTTACACACAAAAACCCGGCACAGCAGGGCATTCCGACCTTGCATTTCGTTGTGGCATGTGCTACAATTCGCACGTTTCGTTCATCGGAGCACTCGGGGCTCTATTCCCCTGGCGTCTGTGTGCCGTGGCCCGCTCTGTGTTGTGCGCCCAATTCACGAACACGGATACGTGCAGCCCAAAGGAGGGTAGGCTTTGCAGTCACAGTACCTTTTCATAGCGATCTTCTTCCTGGTTACTCTTGTTGTCCCCATCGTTGGCCTGGCGCTGGCCTGGGCCTTACGACCGAAGAAACCCAATCCTATCAAGAACTCGACCTACGAATGCGGCATGGAAACCATCGGTGATACCTGGGTGCAGTTCAAGGCTCAGTATTATCTGTACGCGTTGATCTTCGTAGTCTTCGATGTTGAGGTCGTGTTCCTCTTCCCCTGGGCCGTTGCCTATAACAAGCTGGGACTCTACGCCCTCGTCGAGATGGCTCTCTTCATCGCGATCCTGTTGGGCGGGTTGCTCTATGCCTGGCGAAAGGGCGCACTGGAGTGGCGGTGAGACGTGATCGGTCAGATATGAAGCGCGGCGCTTCGCGTCGCGGCTCACCATCCTGCGAATCACAGCCTGATCGGTCTTGCGAGGCGTGAATGGACTATATCAGCAACCTCTTCGTAAACCTGGGCAACTCCTGGACAGCGCTGCTGAGCTCCTTTCTGCCGCCTTGGGCGGTGATCCTGGTCAATTTCCTGGTGGCGTCTGTCATCCTGGTTTTGATGCCCGTTATCGCCACGCTGACGCTGACGGTTATGGAGCGCAAGGTGATCGCACGCATCCAGAACCGCATCGGTCCCAATCGAGTGGGCCCGTGGGGCATCTTCCAGGCGATCCCGGACGCTGTCAAGCTGCTGACCAAGGAAGATATCATCCCGGAAAACGCCGACAAGCCGCTGTTCAACATCGCGCCGCTGCTGATTTTTGCGGGCGCAGCGTTGCTGTGGGCGGTGATTCCGTTTGGCCGCGGGGTGATCGGCCAGGATCTCAGCGTCGGCGTCCTGTACCTGGTCGCTGTAGGCTCGATCTCGAC
>CAYRFV010000140.1:0-13525 GCA_964423545.1 uncultured Anaerolineales bacterium
GGCGGGGGGCTTGCCTGCGTTTGGCGCGGTCACACCCTGCGCGCCGATATCTCCTCCCGCGCAATTGACCAGAATGTCGATCTGTCCGAACCGGGTGCGGATCGCCGTTGCGTTCTGCCGGACGACCGCTTCGTCGCTGAGGTCGCCATGCACGGCCAGCACGTCGACGCCATGCTCCTGTGCAATGGCCGCGGCCACAGCCTGCAGCGATTCGGCTTCGCCCAACGCTCGCGCGGAGGTCGGACTGGTGCCGTGCACCGCCACACGAGCGCCCAGTCGCGCCAGGTGCGCGGCGACGACCCGTCCGATGCCGCGCGATGAGCCTGTCACCCACGCGGCCTTGCCCTGCAGAAGTGCTGTCATCAGTGCCTCCTCCGAAGCTGGTTGGGTGGTTTTCCCGCGCAGGCGCACGGAGCCAAATCATGCAAGCCCTGGATGCGCGGCTGCGTTGGCGCCGGACGTGCAGCTTACCTGGATCGCGCAGGCTGCAACCCGGCGCGACGGTGCGCAATCCGCCACATGACGACCGCGCTGGCGGCCGAGAGCAGCGCTCCCACCAGAAACAGCGGTTGATAGCCGTAAGCGGTCACGATCTGGCCGCCGGCAAAGCTCATCACCGTAAAACCGAGACTCATGCCCATCCAGCCGACCCCGGCCACCAGGGAACGCTGCGCCGGTTCGGCCATCTCCATCTGCAACACCTGGTATGCCAACGTCCACAGGCCGATGAGCGCAAGGGTGCCGATGGTGCCGATCGCAGCGGCGAGCCGGTGCTCGAACAGCCCCATCAACAACAGACTCGCGGTCAGGCCAAGGGAAGCGACGATCATGCCGAAGCCGCTGCTGCGCGACCCGATCACGCGCGGGCCGTTCAGCGAACCGACCACCGCGAGCAGGGTGCCGATGCTTGCGATCACCCCGATCAGCGCGGTGGGCATGAAAAAGACGCGGTCCAGGTACGCGGGGTAGAACACCCTGGAACTAGCGACTGCCGCGTGGTTCAAGAGCGCCGCCAGGATCAGGCCGGCAAATGGCCGCAGCGCAGCGACCGAAGCTCGCACGGGCGTGGCCGCACCAGCCTGCAGCCGCGGCACATCGCTTACCCGCGTCACAGGGATCAACGCAGCCAGCGCGACGAGCACCGAAGCCATCAGCGCATATCGGTAGGGCGCCGGCGTGTCCAGGCTCAGGTGCAGTGCAGCGGCGAAGAAGGCCGGCAAGAGTCCGCCGACGATGGCCCCCAGAAACATGCCCAGCCCGGCCGCCGCCTCCTTCAGCCCATAGGCATCCCTGCGGTTCTCTGGCAGACTGAAGACTGTCAACGCCGGCACCAGGTTCACAGCCACCCAAGCCCAGCCGGTCGATGTCACGACCTGGACCAGCGGCGGCCACAACGGCTGCACCGCCTGGGGCACGAATTCCGTAAGAGGCAGCAGCGCCATGCCGCCCGCCACTACCGCTGCGCCGGCAATCATCATGCGCCTGGCGCCGAAGCGGCCTCCCAGGATGCCGCCGAGCAGACTTGACAACGCAAAGCTGAGCGAGCCTGCGGCCATAATCGTGCCGACGAAATCGGCGTCGTAGCCGAGTCGCAACACGAAGATAGTCTTCAGCAGGCCCATCATACTCAGGTAACCGGCATTGATCAGCCCGGTGGCGAGGCAGAGCAGCCACACCTCGCGGCTTACCTGGGGGAGAGCCATCCATCCCGGCCACGTGCGGACCCGCATTACTGCCGCAGCCCCTTGTACGCCGCCTTGCCCGGCCAGACAGCGGTGGGGCCGAGCTCCTCTTCGATAGCCAGCAATCGATTGTGGTCCCCGGCCCGCACCTGTCCTGCGTTCAAGCCCACCGCAAAATCGCCGATGCTGTCCCGGTCACCGCGGCTGCCGCAGGGATGGACGTTGTAGCCGTGCGCCAGCGCGTAACGGCAGGCTGCGAGCGCCTCGCTCACCGTGCCCACCTGCGAGATCTTGAGCACCATCGAATTGCATGCGCCGGCTGCGATTCCCTGCTGGAGCCGTTCGATGTTCGTGGTAAACAGATCGTCCCCCACGACTTCGATGCCCAACTCACGCGTGGCGATGGCGTGTCCCTCGAGGTCCTCCTCGTGCAGGGGATCTTCCAGCGACACGACAGGGTAGTGCTCCACGAAATCGAGCAGCAGGCCGATGAGCTCGTCGCGCGTCTTCTCTCCCGGCGAGAAGAGCCCGACGTAGCGATCGATCTCCGGCTCGTAGTAGATGTCCGCGGCCACATCGAAGTAGATCCCTACGCGGCCCTCGTAACCGCAGCGGACGATGCTCTCGGTCATGATTTCGAGCAGTTCGCGATCGTGACCGATGACGCCGGCCAGGCCGGTGTTGTGGTAAGCCGGCGAGTAGTGATCGCCATAGCGCTCGCCCAGCAGGGTCTTCACCATCTCCGCACAGCGCCAACTCCAATAGAGCGCCTCCGCATAGCCGCCGGCGGCATACGCCGCGAACTCGTAGCTCGGCTTGAACCAACGCGACCGGCCTGGATCGCGATAGCGGCCCCCTGCTCCGATGCTGATGATTGGGATGGGCAGCGTGCAGGCGTTGACCCCGCCGATGCACCGGTAGAGGGGTTGTCCGGCGCTTGCAGCCGCCGCCTTAAGCACAGCCAACGAGACGCCCACGATGGCGTTGGCGCCCAGCCGGGCCTTGTTCGGTGTGCCGTCCAGCTCGATCATCAGCCGATCGATCGCAAGCTGCTGGGTGACGTCCATCCCGTGGAGTGCAGGAGAGATCACGTCGTTGATCTGGCTCGCGGCCTGCCGCAGCCCCAATCCGTTGTAGCGTTCGCCGCCGTCAAGCAGAAACGCAGCTTCGTACGACCCGGTCGAGACGCCCGACTCCGGCGTCGCCACCCCCCGGCTGCCGCCTTCGGTGGTCACCGTCACTTCGAGGGAGAGCACCCCGCGCTGGGCCATGATCTCCCGGGCCTTGATGCTGCGAATCGCATCCGCCATGGGCTACGCTCCTTTCACCCGACACTCACACGCGAGCCGCTTGCCGTCTTGACCACATCGATCCGTGCCGGAAAGATGTCCTTGAGCTCCTCGATATGCGTGACGACGAGGATGCGTTCGAAGTCGTGCTGGATCGAGTTGATGGCCTCGACAACCAGCGAGCGGCCCTGGGCATCCTGCGAGCCGAAGCCCTCATCGATCACCAACGTCTGGAGCTGTGCGCCGGCGCGACGCGCCAGCAGCTTGCTGATGGCGATGCGCAGCGCCAGATTCGCCCGAAAGCTCTCACCGCCAGAAAACATCTCGTAGGGCCTGGCGCCGAGCTCATCCGAAATGACGATGTCCAGCGTCTCCGCTAAGCCGCCGGTGACCTTCTCGCGCTGGGTCTCCAGGCGCAGGCTCATGCGGCCCTCGGTCATGCGGCCCAACAACCGATTGGCCTCGGTCTCGACTTCGGGGATCGCGCTCTCGATGATCATCGCCTGCAACCCACGCTTGCCGAACGCCTCCCGCAATTGGTTGTAGATGCTGATCTCCGTATTCAGCGCATCGAGGTCAGCAGCCAGCTTGCTGGAGCGCTCGACCAGGGCATCGAGAGCGCTGAGCTGCTGCATTGCGGCGCCCTCATGCTGCCGCGCACGGCGCTCGGCGGTCGCCATCGCCTCCACCTCGGCGCTCGCTCGGTCAAGCGCCGCTTGCAGACGCGGCAGGTCAGCGACCGCGGCTGACAGCCGGCTGGCCTCAGTGCGGTCGGTTGCGAGCTCAGCCTCGCGGCGCGCAACCTGAGCGGCCAGGTCGGCGATGCGACGGCGTGCGTCCTCCTCATGATCCAGCGCCGGCAGGAGCTGCCGCTGATAGCGCGCGTCGAAAGGCGCCAACCGCTCGATCTCCTTGCGCACCTGCTCGTGCGCCGCTGCATCGTAGCCGATCTCCGCGGCTAGCGATTGCAGTCGCGCCAGCTCCGCCCGCTCGGCCGGCGCATACACCTCGGCAATCAGCCGCTCGGCCACGCGCGCCAGCTCGTCACCCACGCGCGCCTGTTCCTCCGCGGCAGCCTGCGCATCAGCGACTGCCGTTTCAGCCTGGACGGCCTGACGTTGGCGGGCGTCGCGTGCACGCAGCTGCCGGGCCAGGTCAGCATCTTCCGCCTCCAGCTCGGCCCGCCGGCTCGCCAGTGCGACCATCCTGTCGCGATCGCTGCGATACTGATCACCCAGGCGTGCCAGCTCGATCTCGAGCTCCAGTCGCATCCGGTCGCGCTGGCTTAACTCCAGCGGCTGGCCGCACAGTGGACAGGTCGCCGATTCGTTCGCAACGATCAGCTCCATCCTGTCGCGCACCGCCTGTCCTTCCACCTTGAGCCTGTCGCTTTCCACCTTCAGCGCGGCGGATTGCTCGACGAGCTCGCGTAGCTCGGATGCCAATCCATCACGCCGCGCTTCCAGCTCGCTGAAGTACGTTAGCGCCTTGCGCGCCTGCGCCAGGATGATCGCCTGTTCTTGTCCTGCTGCGATTCTGCGGCCCAACTCAGCGTAGCGGTCGGACAATCTCCTCTGCTCAGCCTCCAGCCCCAAACGCATCTCCCCAACGGCCAGTCGCGCCCGGTTGATCTGTTCCTGGAGCTGGGTGTGGCGGAGCAGATGGGCATTCCACGACGCGTCATCGCTGCGAGCTCGCTGGAGCGCCACCCAACCGGCCTCGATCTCGGCGCGCTGGCTCAGCACAGCCTCAATCTGCGCCAGCCGCGATCTGGCGGCTTCAAGTTGCTGCTGGCTCGCGTGCAGGTCGGCCTCGGCCCGACCCAATCGGTTGCGCAGATCAGCAAGTTGGTTCGCCTGCGCCCGCAGCCCTTCCACCTGGGACCTGGCTGCCGTCTGCTCAGCTTCCGCCCGGCGCAGCGCGTCCACCGCAGCCAGCGCGGTGGCGCGCGCGGTGCTCAATTGCGCCTCGTATTCGGCGCGGCGGGCCACGTCGCGCTCAATCGCTCGGATCTCCCCCTCGATCAAGCCCGCACGCTCTTTGCGCGTCTGCGCCTCCGCTTTGGCGCGGTCCTCATACAGATCATATCGACTCAGGCCAAGGATGTCGGCCAGGATCTGCTTCCGTTCGCTGGCCGTCTTCACCGTAAACGAATCCGCGCGGCCTTGCAGCAGGAACGAGGAATTGGTGAACGTATCATAGTCCAGCCGCAGCGTGTGAATGATTTGGGCCTGTCGCTCACTCAGAGTGCTATCATCCAGCAGTTGCCACTCGCCGCTCCCGGCATCCTGGCCGGCGACCGGCGACGACCTGCCGGCTTCGGTTCCGGCATTCCAGACATAGAAGTGCAGATCGCTCTGCCCACGGCCGCGCTTGGTGCGCTGGCGCCAGACGCGATAACGTTGCCCGACCAAGCCGAACTCCAACTCCACCCACATCTCGGTTTCGCCCAGGGTGATCAGCTCGTCGTCGCGCCGGGCGCGCGCCTTGCCCCACAACACCCAGGTGATGGCGTCGAGCAGCGTGGACTTGCCATGCCCATTGTCGCCGGTCAGGCACGCCAGATGAATGCCGGAGAAGTCGAGCGTCTGCTCCTCGCGGTAGCACATGAAATTGCGGAGTCGGAGTTTGATTGGAATCATAGAAACCTACATCAGAACCCCTGCAACTGGCTCAGATCGGCGATCCCGTCCGGCAGCGCCGCGATCCGCTGCACCAGCGCCAGCCGCGCCTGTCTTACCGCCGGATCCTCGGCCATCACGAGCACAGCCGTGAAAAAGCGATTGACCGGCTCCCGAAGGCGTCGCAGCGTGTGAACCAGGGTAGACATGCGGCTGTCCGATGCCTGACCGCCTGACTGGGAAGCCTGCCACTCATCGTACAGCGCCCTCGTTGCGGGCTCGGTATAGAGCCCCGGCGCCAGTGGATAGGTCTCCGGCAGACCGCGCACGATCCGCTTGCAGCGCGCATAGGCGGTAAGGGTCTCCGCCCAGTCGGGCGCTCTGACAAATACGGCCAGCTCGCGAGCCGCAGCGGCGGTGTGATACGGATCGTGACCCTGCTCGGCCAACGCGGCGGACACCACATCGTGCGCCAGCCCTTGATCGCGCAGCCACACATAGAGCCGGTCGCGGATGAAGGTCAACACATCGGCGAGCACCGGGGCGCCGATCGCCACGGGCATGGTGTCGGCAACCGCCTGCAGCGCCTGGCGCAGGTCGAACGGCTGCTCGCAGCCCGCCAGCGCGCTGACCAGCCCGAGTGCATCGCGGCGCAGCCCGAACGGATCAGCGGACGCCGTGGGGGCCAGGCCCACCGCGAACAGGCCGACCAGGGAGTCAAGCCGATTGGCGATGCCCAGGAGCAGGCCCGGTCGGGAGGACGGCAGGGCGTCGCCCTGGAAGCGCGGCAGATAATGCTCGTAGATGGCGAGGGCTACGGCGTCCGCCTCCCCGGAGAGGCGAGCGTATTCGCGGCCCATGATCCCCTGGAGTGAAGTCAGCTCGACGACCATCTGCGTCGCCAGGTCGCTCTTGAGAAGCGCGGCCGCGCGGCGAGCGCTCGCCCGCTGGCCGTCGTCCAGACCAAGCTGGTCGGCCAGTGCGGGCGTGACCGCCTCGATCCGGCGCACTTTGTCGAGCATCGAGCCGAGCTTCTCCTGGAAGGTCAAGGTCGCGAGCTTCGGCGTGAAGCTCTCCAGCGGCCGCGCCGCATCGGCCCGGAAGAAGTAGGCCGCGTCAGCATAGCGCGCCTGGATCACCCCTTCGTTCCCTTCGCGCACCACCTCCAAGTGGTCCGGCGGCCCGTTGCGCACAGTGATGAAGTAAGGCAAGAGTCCGGCGGATCGACGCTCGACGGCATCGGCGGACCGGTCTTGTGGTCTGCCGGTGCGCCCGGCCTCCGCTTGCCCGACGACCGGGAAGTAACGCTGGTGCTTTTTCATCACCGTAGTCAGCACCTCTCTGGGTAAGCGCAGATACTCGTCGGAAAAGCTGCCGCGCACGGCGGTCGGCTGCTCCACCAGGTCGGTCACCTCGTCCAGCAAGCCAGGATCGTCAGGCACTGCGCCGCCGACCTGGACCGCCAGCTCCGCGATCTGAGCCTCAATGGAAGCCCGGCGCGCAGCGCGATCGACGATGACATGATGCGCGGCCATCAAGGCCTGATAGGCATCGGCGTCGGCCACCTCGATCTCCGGCGAACCCTCCGCGCGCGGGCCGCGCGTCTTTCTGCCGGCCACCAGACCCGCGTAGCTGAACGGTACAACAGCCTCGCCGAGCAGCGCGACCAGCCAGCGAATGGGACGCGAGAAAGCGACCTGAGTGCTGTTCCATCGCATCGTCTTGCCGAACTTGATGCCAGCGATCAGCCCGGACAGCGCTTCCGGCAGCACCTCGATCGTCGGCCGGCCTTCGCGGCGCACCACGGCGTAGACGTAGCGACCGGCTCCTTCCGGCCGGACCTCCAGCGCATCCACAGACACACCGTTCTTGCGCGCAAAGCCGAGCGCCGCCTGGGTCGCCGCGCCGCTCGCGTCGAAGGCGCGCTCGGCCGGCGGCCCTTTGATTGCGCTCTCCTCGTCCGCCTGGCGCGGCGCCAGCGTTGCGACCCGCACCACCAGCCGGCGCGGCGTGCCCGAAACCGCGATATCGCCGTGGGCCAATCGCAGGTCGGCCAGCAGCTTCGGCGCGCTCACCTGCAGTTGAGCGATCGCATCAGCCAGGTCGGCGGGGGGCAGTTCTTCGACTCCGATCTCCAGCAGGAAGGTCAGCGCACTGTCCGCCGGCAGATGAGCAGGGGTATCGCGAGGCTGCGCTTCATCGATCCTCTCCTGCGCCTCAGACCCCTTCTCCTTCTCCAACCATGGATACTCTTCGTGCTCTCGCTGCTCGACGTAGGCGATCGACACCTGGCGCGCCAGATCGCGCATGCGGGCAAAAAACGCGGCGCGCTCGGTCACGCCGATGGCCCCGCGAGCATCCAACACGTTGAAGGCATGCGAGCAGCGCAGCACGTAGTCGTGCGCAGGGATCACCAACCTGTGCGCCAGGCAGCTCTTCGCCTCGGCCTCGAACAGATCGTACATCAGCTTGAGCCGGTTGACGTCAGCGATCTCGAAATCGTACTTGCAGTGCTCGATCTCAGGCTGCTTGAGCACATCGCCGTAGCTGCGACGACCGTCCCAATCGATCTGCCACACCTCGCGCACGCCCTGGAGATACATCACGATCCGTTCCAGGCCGTAGGTGTACTCGACCGGAATCGGGTCCAGCGGGTAGCCGCCGGCCTGCTGGAAATAGGTGTACTGGCTGATTTCCAGCCCGTCGAGCCAGACCTCCCAGCCCAGCCCCCATGCACCCAGGGCGGGCGATTCCCAGTTGTCTTCCACGAAGCGGATGTCGTGCTTCTGGCGATCGATGCCAATCGCTTCGAGGCTGCCCAGATACAGGTCCTGCGAATTCGCCGGAGCGGGCTTCAGGATCACCTGGAACTGGGTGTGCATCTGCATGCGGTTAGGGTTTTCGGCATAGCGGCCATCGTCGGGGCGATAGCTCGGCTCCACATAGGCGACATTCCATGGCTCCGGCCCCAACACGCGCAGCACCGTCGCCGGATTGCCTGTGCCAGCGCCGACCTTTTCGCTGTAGGGCTGCCAGATCAGACAGCCCTGCCTGGCCCAGTACTCCTGGAGCCGCATGATGACTTCCTGGTATGGCAATGCGCGATGGACGGACATACAACACCTCTCCAAAAAAGAAAACCGGCCCAAGGCCGGTCAGATCTGATCGTTAAGGAAGACGGCGCACGGGCGCGATGCGCGCCGGTTTACTTGCTCTGGCCTCGGCAGCACCACGGAAGGTCTTGGCCGCAGCGCGTCTTCATCATCAGAGACGCCTGCGGCCCGGTACCCGAGCCAGGCAGGATGGAACGGTAGAAACGCGCCCAATGTGGCATCGAAACCTCAATCGCATCATACCCGTCGCGGGCAATTCCGTCAAGCCACGCGCATCGCGACCCATTGTCTTGTGACGTCGCCGGAAGTCCCGCCCATTAGCCGTGCAACAACGCCGCTCAGAGAGAGGCCACAGAGGCGCGCCGGTTTCGTCGGGAACGATTACCGACTCTGCGACGGCACAATCCCCAACTGCTCTGCAAAGGACAACCGGCCCCAAATCGTGTGTTGATCTGCGATCTTGCCATAAGGGTCTGAGGATGTCGATCGCCCTAACAAGGGCCGCGGCCAAAGGATGCACACTAACGAGCCTTGAGCCAAAGTTAACTTGTTCACAACTTGACTCCTTGAGTCGCTTAACGCCTATCGGCTAGACTTTGCTTGTCCGGGCTGCATGATTCGTGCTGAACGGACAACTATCCCACCCAGGGAGAAGAATATGAAACGCCGTTTTCCACTATGTTTGTTCTTGGCCGCGCTGGTCGTCCTGGCGCAATTCGCCCAAGCAGTGCCGAGTGCCAACGCAATCGAAAGCGTATCGCTCGTCCCTTACACGGTGACGCTCACCAATCTACAGAAGGGCACGGTCACATCAAGCTACGTGATCACGAATCTAGGCAGCGCTAATGCGACCACCGTACACGAATTCTTTAGTTCCGAAGGGACATCCGCCGGTATATACGGGCCTGCGCTGATTCCGGCTGGTGGCCAGTTGCGGGTCTACTTGGGAACCTTGACTTTTCTTCCCACGCCCGGCGTCTATACCGTCAAGGTTTCCTCTGACCAGCCTATCAGCGGGGAGATCATTCAGCCCTATTCGATGGCAGGGCTGTTAGTGCTTATCAACAGCCTCCCCTCTGATGCGCTGTCGCCTCAACTGGTCAATAGTCTGGTGCACAAGATGGACGCCGCGAGGAATCAGGCGGCCAGGGAGAACATCTGCCCAGCCGTCAACATCCTGGGCGCGTTCCAGAACGAAGTAGAGGCTCAACGTGGCAAGGGCATCTCTGATGCCGCTGCAACCCGTCTGGTTGACTACGCGACTCATCTCATCACTCAGTTGTTAGCGAACCTCCCTAACAGCAGACGTTGCTAGTTTTGGACTGATAGGGAACAGGCTATGGGGTATCAGCGGGCAGCCTTGCTGATAGCCTGTTCGAAGCATCTTTTCGGGTCTTCGGAGGCTAGATCATGAGAGCTGCCTATTTCAGTCAGGCAGACGGTCGGCGGCGTGTGCGGCTGTTGGGAGCCGGCATGCTGGCGATCGTGTTAGTTGTGAGCCTGCTTCTGGTATTGCTGGTGCAGACGTCAGCCCTGGCCAGCACGTCAGGTGCAAATCGGTCTTTGGCTGTGGGGCAACGCCAGCCACTGGCGGGTGGAGTTGCAGAGGTGTCGAATCCCTCCGAGGTGAACCAGGGCGGCGCGACCACCGCGGCGGTTGAAAGCGGGCTGGCATATGCGACGCCGCAGGCCACGGCACTGCCGGCTGCTCCAAACAGCGCGCAGCGCACGAATGAGGCGGAGCCCCATCCGCCCGGCATCACCAACGGCGGTGGACTAGCGTTGACATCCGGCTTTTCGGCCGAACCGGCCGTATTGTCGTTCGACGGGACAGATGACCAACTCAGCATGGGCAACAGCAGCGCGCTCATGCTAACCGATACTGACTTTACTGTGGAGGTGTGGATATCTACGACGCAAACAGCTATGGCTGGGATCGTCGGCAAGCATCGGCCAGGAGGATCCTGGAACGGGTATGTTCTGATCATCAACGGCGAACATGGATGGATCCCCCACCCTAACAAGGTCTGGTTCTACGCCACTGAACCGCCAGGGGAAGAGGCGGTTTCAACCACCGACATCAATGATGGGCGATGGCACCATATCGCCGGGGTCTACCACAAGACGGGAGCAAAGGAGCTTTTCGTGGATGGCGTATTGGAAGCTTCGGTGCCTGATCTCAACCCTCTTGCCCCCAATGACGCTCCCTTCCGGGTGGGGTACCTGATAGAAGGTTCGTCGAGTTATTCTCTCCAAGGATGGGTAGATGAGGTCCGGGTCTGGAATGTTGCTCGCACCCAAGCCGAAATCAAAGGCGCAATGTACGCACAGCTTTTCGGTGATGAGCCGGGCTTGGTCGGCTACTGGACGCTCGATGAAGGGAGTGGGCAAACGGCCCATGACAGTACGCTGAACCACAATGATGGACAACTGGGTTCGACGCCCGGAGCCGACCCTGATGATCCGAGTTGGGTCCTGGCATCTCACCCCAGGCCGCACATTTACCTCCCGTTGGCTTTGCGGTAGGGCGCAAGAGCTTGTCTTACTGAGCGCACTCGTGCCCGCACGCCAAACAACCAAACGACGACGGGTTTTCGCATCTCGGACGCCTTGTGGGCGGTTCTGGAACCGCTGCTGCCGGTGCATGTGAGCACTCACCGCTTTGGCAGATTACCGGCTCTGCGACGGCACAATCCCCAAGTGCTCTACAAAGGACAACCGGTCCCAAATCGTGTGCGGAAATGGGCGTATGATCAGATAGCAGTCTATCGAGTCACCTACCGGGGCGCGCGTGCTCCGCATAGCTGGCAGGGAGCAGAGACCCCAGGATCCGCACAATCCACCCCATCATTGCACGAGTCGTTACCATGATTCTGGTGCTCGCTGCGCTGCTGCCAGCGGCCGGCGCCACGCCGGCCCTGACACGCGTCGCATTGGCGGGGCGCCGGCCTTGCTCCGATCCCCGCGTAATGTACTACGTGCCGGGCGGCAGCACGCAGGTCTACTTCAGCGCAGATAACGTGACCTTTGCGATCACGGACCGCCACGGCCTGCAAGCAGAATACCGCCGGTGCGGCGATCGAGGACTGGCTGATGGCGCTCGCGGGGCCGGACGCTGGAGAACGGCTGCATCACCTGGATGGTGACGCAGCCTGGCGCGTACACAATGACCGAGGAAGATCGCGTGGGCTGGGCGCATCAGGGCGCCACGAACACGGTCATCATCGATGCCGGTGTAGCGGTTTCGTAGCGCAGGAGCACCCCACGTATGGGCCCTTGTCGTAGGATCACGGCTTGTAGATAATCGTCCGGATCTGATCGTTCTGGGGAGCGCCCGTTGCAGCCCTGAATCGGTTGATTCCCAGGAAGAAGCTCTTGACTCGCTCCAGGTTCCCCGCGGCATCCATCATATACACATCGATCCCCTGTCTTCTGAACACGCCGTTTTCGCCTGTGGCGATGAAGATCTCATCATTGACCGATCCTGTCAGATTGTCAGCGAGCGGTATCAGCTTCTGGGAAATGATCCCAAACGTGCTGAGATCCACAACGGTGGCCCGGCCACTCGCGGCCCAGGCCGGGTTGCCCGCGCTGCCCACAATCGCTTTCTGGCCATTGAGGGATGGGCTGATCTCGCCCACGAAGTCGCCGAGACCCCCGACTGCCCCGGCTTGCAGAAAAGTCGCTGCGTCATAGGCGGTGAGGATGCCGTTCCCATAGCTGTAGCTGGTGATCAAGATGCGGCTCTCGTCCGGCGTCAGAGCAATGTCACTGAGATAGCTTCCGCTGATCGGCGGAGCAACAACAGTGTTATCCTGAGTGTCGATGATCTGGAGGCTGTTGCAGCAGTAGATGCGCCGACCATCCGATGAAATCGCGGGCCCGCCCGGGATCGGCGCTCCTGCCCAGGAGCTGCCCGTAACGATGCTCAGCGGCAGGTTTTGGAGCAAGACATTCCCTGGTACATCCAGCCTTTCGTTCCGCGAGTACAGGCGAACGCCGTCTGGGGAAACCAGGAAACCGTTTCCGAGGATGTCCTGTGTAAAGGCCAGCGTCCTGAGTTGTCGATGTGTATCGGTGCTGAGAACGGTTCTATCGCCCGTGTAGATCTCGCGCCCGTCTGGAGAGATTCCCACGATGTGCTTGTTCTCGATGAGGCCGAGGATCGTGTTATGGTCCAAGTCGAGCACGATGGTTCCGGGGAGGACGGGCACCCCTGCACCCACAGCGACTGAATCCACATAGAGCAGCCTCCGATCGCCGGTCGCGAGATTCGGATCGTAAACGACGTGCTTCTCCGCCGATTTGACGGTTGTTCCGCCCGACATGATGGTGAGCCCGAGCAGATTATCTCCCACCGAAAGCGGTGCGACCACAGCAAAGTTGCCTTGTTCATCCATGTTCTCGGCAGGTATGCTGGCCCCGTTCAACAGGACCTGGTTGCCAGGTTCTGCAAAGCTTGCCACGACGAAGGCTGGGAGATTGGTCTGGGTCGCTTCGGGCAGCGTCAGGAAATCTATGATGGGTGTGTCAGGAACCGGCTGGGTCCAGTTATCGGGGATGGTCTCACCGTCAAAGACATGCTGCATCCCCGGCTTCAGTTGACCGTACTTGTCCCAGAGACCCCAACATGCCCCCTGCGGCCCTTCGTGTTTGACCTTCCAGCCTTCGTCGTAGGCTTCGAAGTAGAAGTAGTTGGCTGAGTTGGCGCGCGCCCACGACACGAAGTTCAGAAAGTAGGCGCTGGCATTCTCAGGGGAGGGCGCCGCCACACCGATCTGCCTTCCGCAGGATGGCCACCCCGTATCCGAAACGATCAC
>CAYRFV010000141.1:0-9369 GCA_964423545.1 uncultured Anaerolineales bacterium
AAAGCACGTTCTGCGCGACGGGCATTTCACCAGTGCCCGGCTCATGAGCGAGATGGCGCATGCCGAGCACCGTGGGCCTGGGTCAGACCAGCCAAGAGGCGAGGGGCAGCCCGCATTGCACCGGGCATCTGGCAACGAACGAGGTCGGTGAGTTGGTGTTGCCCGGTGCGGAGAGACGGGGGACCGAAGGTGGATCTCAGCCGGTCACCCTGTCCCTCAGCGGCTTCGGCGAGCCGCTCGTCCACCCGGCGTTCCTGACGCTCGTCCGGAGACGTGACGCACCGCGCCTTCCGCCAACGCCTCCGGGCCCTTGACTTCCCGGCCTGCTTCGCTTGTGGCGGCTGCCCGGAGACCGATGCCAACGACACGGATTGCTACGGCAGCCCGTTTCCCTCGTGCAGCGAATGCTTGTGGGCGCAGGGGATCATATTGTGCCCTCGATCTTTCTTGCGGACGGATTGTGAAATGGGCAGCCAACAAGACACAACAGCCTCGGCCAGAGGGGTGCGATCGCCAGTCGAAGATCGCCAACCGGTGGCGGCAATCCCTGGCGCGACCAGCATCCGGCTTAGCCCGAAACCAGCTCAGGAGGTCGCCATGCTGCACGGAACACGTCGGCTTGAGTCGGTGCTCAGCGCATTGGGATGCGTGATGGGATTGCTGATGGCATTGGCGGGGTGCACGGCCCCAATCACAGCGGTGACGCCAATTCCGATTGCCGCGCCCGCCCCCACGCCCGTGTCGGTCGCGACAGCCACAACCCGGCCGACGCCCGATGCCCGGCAGATCCTGGCGCAACTTCAGCGATCAGCTTCCCTGCAAGGGGCGGCCGAGCAGTGCGCCAACGCGATCGGCGCACCGGCCGGCCTGGCGCGTGTCCGTGTCGAACCGCCGACGGGCGATGGCTGTGTGCCGTGCAACAAGCTGCCCCTGGGTTATATGGCTCGGGGAGTTCCCGTCAGCGAAGTGGCACAGCCGTTGGCTGATGGCGCCTGGATCTGGCTGACGGTCGAGGACCTGTTGTGTATCTACCTGTACGACGCCGGGGAATTCAAGCCTTCATCGGTCACACAGTGGTGACTACGAACAGGCACGCTCAGCCGAAAAGCCGGGCGATGCGATCTTCGGGAGTGAACTGCATGCGCAAGTTGTTCTTCATCGCCCTGGTTGTCGCTGCGGTGTGTGCAGTGGCGGGCAAGGCTTGGGCGCAATCGGAACCATGCGATGGGTGTGCGGCGCTTGAGAAGGCCATCGACCAAGCTCGCGCGACCGCCCTGGCGGCGGAGTCGCCGCAAGCTGCCGCGCAAGCGGGCGGGCAAACGACGATCTACTTCTTCTGGGGCGACGGCTGCCCGCACTGCGCAGCGGCCAAACCGTTACTGGCACGGCTGACGCAGAAATATCCCGGTGTCCAAGTGCGCGATTTCGAGGTCTGGAACAACGCCGCGAATCGCGAGCCTCTGATCAAAATGGCCGCCAAGTTCGGGTTTGAGCCGACAGGGGTGCCGACGATCTTTGTCGGCGGACGCTATTGGGTCGGCTTCTCGGAAGAGCCGATCGGCCGGGAGATCGAGGCCTACGTGGCATCCTGCGCGCTCTCAGGCTGCCCAGACGCCGGCGCGAACGTGCTCGGCCCTGCTGCCGCGCCGACCGGGCCGCCGGTCCCGACGCTCGCTCCGCCGGCAGTTGTAGCCGTCGGGCCGGCTGCTCAGAAGCCGGCGGTTCAGCCGACTGCTGCAGCCGCCATCGCTCAGGCCCCGGCGGGGTCGCCCGCGGCCGCAAAGAGCAGCACATTATCCCTGCCGCTGATCGGAGCGGTCGACCTGGCGACCCAGTCGCTGGCGCTTAGCACCGCGCTGATCGCGTTCGTGGACGGCTTCAACCCCTGCTCGCTCTGGGTGCTGTCCGTGCTGTTAGCGCTCACGCTGCACACCGGCTCGCGCAAGAAGGTGCTCATCATCGGCCTGGTGTTCCTGACGGTGACTTCGCTGGTGTACACGATGTTCATCGCCGGGCTCTTCACCATGTTTGCCATCATCAGCTTCGCGGGGTGGATCCGTGTGCTCGTCGCGTTGGTGGCGCTCTTCTTCGCAGCAGTGAACATCAAGGACTACTTCTGGTATAAGGAAGGCATCTCCTTCACGATCGCGGACGAGAAGAAGCCCGGGCTGTACCGCAGCATGCGTCGGGTGCTCAACGCCGGCGATTCCATGCCGGCGTTGATCGGGGCCACGATCGTGATGTCGGCCGGCGCGTCGCTGGTGGAATTCTCGTGCACAGCCGGCTTTCCGGTGCTGTGGACGAACCTGCTGGTCAGCCAGGGCGTGACGGCGCTGACTTTCGTGGCGCTGCTGGCGCTTTATATGCTCATCTACCAGATCGACGAGCTGGCGATCTTCCTGGTCGCCGTCTTCAGCATGCGCGCCAGTCGGATCGAGGAGAAGCATGGCCGTATCCTGAAGCTGATCGGCGGCATGTTGATGCTGACGCTGGCTGCGGTCATGTTGTTCAACCCGAGCCTGATGAATCAGGTCAGCACGTCGCTGCTGGTGTTCGCGGTCGCGTTCGCCGCCGCGCTGCTGGTGCTGCTGGTGCATCGTGTGATCTTGCCGCGCTTCGGCGTGCGCATCGGCAGCGAAGCCGCAACCAAGCGACCTGAGCGCAGCACGCCGGCCTAACGCCTGCTTCGTGCTGCGCGTTAAGAGTCAGACTGGAAGGCGACTATGCTCATCCCGACCTACGAACTGGAAATCTTCACCCCGCCGTGCGATCCGGGGGCCGAACGCTTCTCCGCAGTTGCGCACCTGCCGGTCGATATCCGTGACGCGCTGCCCTACCTGAACGCGACGCTGCGTGGGGCGGTGTACACCGAACCAGTCCACAGTCTCACGTGGAAGACGGCCGGCCACAACGTCGCCTTCCACGCCGACCGCATCGCGGTCAGCAACGTCGAAGACCGGCGGGCGGCCATTGAGGAGCTGGACGAGCTGGTGAAGCTGGTGAATCGCACGTGGGAGCGCCGGGCTGAGCTCACGCCCGACACGACGGAGCGGCAGCGGCCAACCGCGATGGCAGTGTACAAGCTGCTGCCGGGCACGAATTGTCGGCAGTGCGGCCAGTCGAGCTGCTGGAATTTCGCCCTGAAGCTGGTCGCGGCCCAGGCTGAACTGGTCGCGTGTCCGCCGCTGGACGAGCCGGCCTGCGCCGAACGCCTCGTCGCGTTGGAGGGGCTGCTCGTGCCGATGCCGGCGATTGGGCTGCGGACGAGGGACGGGTAAGCGGCTGACCGCTGCCTCCTGGCCGTCTTCGCCTGAACAGGCAGGGGTTTCCTTCCCCATCCGCTCCTTCGCTTGATCGCCAGCGACGGCGATCCGCTTCCCGACCCTGGACGGTTATCGCCAGCCAGGTGAACTGGACACATCATATCAGAGGACGGACTGGTGCGCTCGGCGTGGGAGACCGGCCAGTCTGGGCCGCCGCGCAGGGTTTGCGAGTTGACCTATGTCAAGGAGTCGAGTTCCTGCACGCCGGGGCCGCGAGCATCCGCGACCCCCGGGTGCAGTTGGACCGATTCCTGACGCAATACAGACAGCAGTTCCAAATCGAGACAGGAGAATGAAGACGATGTGCGGACAAA
This sequence comes from uncultured Anaerolineales bacterium, assembly GCA_964423545.1. Classification (GTDB taxonomy): domain Bacteria; phylum Chloroflexota; class Anaerolineae; order CG2-30-64-16; family CG2-30-64-16; genus JALOOE01. The sequence goes on from CAYRFV010000141.1 coordinate 3,638, forward strand.
ACGGATGTCATTGCGGGCACGAATGTGGCTGCGGAGGCCAAAAGCAGGGCGGTCATCGCCACGGTTGCCACGACGAGGAGGCAGCGTGCACCTGTGGCGGTAGCTGCGGGTGCGAACAGGAGGCAGGCGGCTGCCATTGTGGAGGCGGCAAGGTCCAAAGCTGTCGCTGCGGCCGGGGTGGGCATGAAGATCATCATGGGCGCCACGAACACCACGGTCACCATGAGGAACACGCGCGGGGCTTCCAGCGGCGGTTCATCAGCCGGGCGGAGCGCATTGCTGAACTGGAAGCCTATCTCGGCGAACTCCGGGCCGAAGCTGAGGCCGGTGAAGCCTATCTGAAGGACATCCAGGCCGAGGCCGGGGCCGTCGAGGAACGGATTGCGTCACTGAAAGCCGTCTGAGGCGTGAACGAGGGCTGTGGTTCGCGCGCTTACACGAACCACAGCCCTCCTCGTCTCTGGTTCGGCCTTACCCCGAACCGATCAGGGTGGATCTGACCGCTTACGTGGGCTATAAGCTGTGCGGCGTCCCGGCCGCGGCATTGGCCACGTTCGCCATCTTCGCCCCTCCTTCGCCATGACTCTGATCTTCACCGAGGTTTGCGGTCGAGTGCACGATCTCAGAGCGGTCAAGGGCGCGCTGGCCGGTGTGCTGGCTTCGTTCGTTGGTCTGCTGGCCGTAGTCACCTGGCAACCGGGCACTGTGGACGTACAAGGTCCAGCTTCATTGGCGTGGGCCGCAGCGGCCTTCGTTGCCGTGCGCTATTTCAAGCTGGACTCGGTCCTGGTCTTCCTCGGCGGCTTCGTCCTGTCGGCAGGGCTCTTGGCCCTCCGGCTGGCATTGTGACAAGGCACCGCCGGTGTGAACGAACGGGATGTTTTGGCCGGCATCGCCCAAGAAGCCGACCATCGCGATCCCATCAGCACAACCATGACACAGGTCTTCTACAAGCAGGTCTGCCAAACGCAGATCAACCTCGCCGCAGCGACGCAGCTTCGCCGAACGCCCGTCGGACAAATTAGCCCAATCCACGCTTAGCTGCGCATCGATGGCCGCCCCCAAATCTTCCTCGGCGGCTGCCCGATCAGACCGCTCGGCCAGGACAGCGATCTGCGCCAGGGCCGCAGCGCTCTGCGCGCGGGCGGCCGCGCGTTGTGCGGGAGGCAGATGGATATTTCGCCGATACAGGATGCCGCGCTCCTCCTCGCCCCGGAGCCAGGCGTCAGCCTGGCGCAGATGCATCTCGAAGGCGCGCAACCCGATGGTGAGCAAGCTGCGCGGTATTGAGCAGCTCAGTCGCTGGGCAGATCCTGTGCCAGCGCCTGCAAGATTTCTCCGCGGCCCACCAGCCCGACCAACGTGCCGTCCGTGTCCACGACCGGCAGCCGTTTGATCTTGTGCTGCAATAGCAGGCGGAGCGCATCCAGCAATGGGGTCTCCGGAGTGACGGTGATGGGGTTGGAGGTCATCACGCCACCGGCAGTGCGCTTGGTCAAGTCGATGGCGGCGCCTCCGCCGCCCGCGAACCGGCGAGCAAACGCCTGAAGCACCCCAGCACGCTCTCTGTCACTGGCCCGCTTGAGCAGGTCCCCATCGGTGATGATGCCCAGGACGTGTCGTTGTCCATCCACGACCACGACCCGCCGCTCGGCTGTGCTGACGATTCGCTCGACAACCTGGTTCAACGACGCATCGGCGCGCACGGTGGGCACCTGGGTCAACATGACATCCCCCACTTTGACGTGGATTCCTGGTTGCAGGGCGCGTTCGCTGGCCTCGCGCACCAGCGGCTGGGCGAGCGCGCGCAGCACATCCACCCGGCTGACGATGCCCACGAGATGTCCGAAGCGGTCTACGACTGGCAGCCGCTTGATCCCATGTTTGGTCATGACGCGGACAGCATCGGCGATGGGCGCGTCTTCTGTCGTGGTGATAACCGGGCTGATCATCAGGTCGCCGACAGTCTGCCCACTGCGCCGCAAGGCATCCAGTTCACGGCCAAGCTCGGCTTCCGTCAATTCCAGGTGTACACTGGCGCTCGGCAGTTCCAGACGCGCCAGGAGGTCGCCATCGGTCAGGATGCCCACGACCCGGTGCTCGTCGTCCACCACGGGCAGGGCGCGATACGCTTTCCCGATCAGCATCTCCAACGCTGCGGCGATAGGCGTGTCTGGCGTGACAATCCGTACTTCGCGGCTCATCAGATCGCGGACAGGCGCGGCCGCGCGCAGGGCGCGCAGTTCCCGATGGCCGTAAGTGACCACCTCGACCTCCTGGCAGGCGATCAATCCCTCCGTCACCATCTCGACCAGACGCGGCATCAACCGGGCCACGCGCGCCGGGTCATCCACCCATTCGACGATCAGCGGCAGATCGGAGGACAGATCGACGATGCTGGCAGTGTGGATGCGGCTGTGTGCGCCGAACCCCGCTAACCCGCGCGTCACCGTAGCCCCGGCGCAGTCCTCCGCTTTGAGCAGCTCCAGGATCGCCATATAGAGTGACTTCTGGCCCCAACGGTCACTCTCCCCGATATAAATCGTCACTCTGGTGGCTGTACCGACGATTTCCATGTCGCACCTCACAAGGCTCTGGCCAGCAGGATGCCTGCAAACGCAGCAAGCAAGCCCACCACCACATTACCGCCGAAGTAGAGCATCGGCGCGAGCCACCGATCCCCTTGCAGCAGCGCTAACGTCTCGTAAGTGAACGAAGAGAAAGTGGTGTACCCACCGAGCAGGCCCACCGAGGTGAACAGCCGCCAATTGGTTGAGATCGCAGCACGCTGGGTAGCCGCAGTCAGGAAGAAGCCCAGGATAAAGCTGCCGATGACGTTGACCAGCAGCGTGCCCAGCGGAAAGCTGGTGCCCCACCGCGCCGCGGCCCAGTTCTGCATCATGTAGCGCGCATTAGCGCCCAGGAAGGCGCCGAGGCCGATCAGGAGATACTTCTCCATAGGTTGACACCATCGCTATCTTGTTGCGGTGGATTGGCCAGGGGTGGATGGGATGCGCCCAGTCTGATTCATCCTGCCAATCCAGCGCTGGCGAGCCTAACGCACGAACGCCTTGCGCCCGGCGTAGATTGCGGCTGCGTCCAGCTCGTCCTCGATGCGCATGAGCTGGTTGTACTTCTCCACGCGCTCCGAGCGGCACGGCGCGCCGGTCTTCAGGTGGCCGGTGCCCATCGCCACGGTCAGGTCAGCAATGAAGCTGTCCACGGTCTCGCCGCTGCGATGCGACACCATGGCGCCCCAGCCCGCCTTGTGCGCCATCTGGATCGCGGCGATAGTCTCGGTCAGGGTGCCGATCTGGTTGAGCTTGATTAGCACGGCATTAGCGGCATTCTCAGCAATGCCGCGGCCGATGCGCGCGACGTTCGTTACGAAGATGTCATCACCGACCAACTCGACCCGGTCGCCGATGGTGCGGTTCAATAGCTTCCAGCCGTCCCAATCATCCTCGGCCAAGCCGTCTTCCAGCACGACAATCGGGTATTTTTTCGTCCAGTCGGCGTACATGATGACCATCTCGGCCGATGTGATCTTGCGGCCCTCGGTGCGCAGGTTGTACAGCCCCTCCTCGTAGAACCCGCTTGAGGCTGGATCCAGCGCGAGACAGATGTCGTCGCCGGGGCGGTAACCAGCCTTCTCGATGGCGGTCAAGATCAATTCGACGGCTTCGGCATTGGTCTTGAGCGCAGGCGCGAAGCCGCCTTCGTCTCCGACGCCGGTTGGGTAGCCCTTGCTCTTCAGCACGCCCTTCAGCGCCTGGTAAGTCTCGGAACCCCAGCGCACCGCCTCGCGGAAGGTCGGCGCGCCCACCGGGGCGATCATGAACTCCTGCAGGTCGGTGCCCTGCCAGTTGGCGTGTGCGCCGCCGTTCATGATGTTCATCATCGGCACGGGCAGGGTGCGTGCGCCCACGCCGCCCAGGTAGCGATAGAGCGGCAGGTCGGCCGATTCGGCCGCGGCGCGCGCCACGGCCATGCTGACACCCAGAATCGCGTTGGCGCCCAGCTTGCTCTTGTTAGGCGTGCCATCGAGGTCGAGCATCGCCTGGTCGACCGCGGTCTGATCCAGCGCGTCCATGCCGAACAGCGCTTCGGCGATCTCGTCGTTGACGTGTTCAACCGCTTTCAGCACGCCCTTGCCGCCGTAGCGCCCCTTGTCGCCATCGCGCAGCTCCAACGCCTCATGCACGCCGGTGGACGCGCCAGAAGGCACCGCAGCGCGGCCGTGGCCGCCGTCTTCCAGCCAGACCTCGACCTCGACGGTCGGATTGCCGCGCGAATCGAGGATTTCGCGTGCCTTGACCACAGTGATTTCCATGGACATCGTGTTGCCTCCCGGATGATAGATAAAGAAATAGCCTCTACCAAGACGTATTCACGTTGGTAGAGGCTATCAGTCTTGCGACATTCTGGATTCGGGATCCTGGGGAGCCCCATCCCCTATGATTCAGTATCCATTCTAACACAAGATCGCCAAGAGTTAAAAACATCGGTCCTGTCCGCCGCGGCCAGTTGGGCGTTCCCTCAGCTCCCCACCCAGCATTGCGATGCGTGAGACTCGGCGAGACATGGCAGGGGGCGCGTGAATTCTACCGGAGCCTGGACCACGCGATGAGACAGCGAACGCCTCGGTCATTGTCGGCCGCTGCCCTTCCATGCATCAGCATGCCCCACATCGTACCAGGATGAGCAGCGAATCAGTTGCACCAGGTCAGGCCGCCTCACGGGTCGGTTCAGTTGACATGAATTCGAGACGTGCCCGGTGCGGGCAGCTTGTCCGGAGAGTACAGGTTGATCACCATTGCCGCATCGCCAGCCGCATCAACCCACTCATCCGGCACGTCCCCGCCATCCTCGATCTCATGCAAGATCTCGATCCGCATCTCCTCCCAGACCCGGAGCGTTGCCTCATCGGGCGACACCCACTTCGTTTTCTGGAGACGCTTCATCGTCTCATCTCCTTGACACGCTCGGCGTGACACGCTCGGCGTGACACGCTCGGCCTGCGAGCAATTCGATTGTATCACTTCCCGAAGGTCAGGTCAATGCCTTGCGGCGCCCACCATGCTGAACAGCATGAAAAGCTGTGAACTTAGGTTCCATGCATACCAGGCGAGCAGCATGGCGATGACGGCCAGGTCTCTCGCGAACAATAACCACCCGACTTGCCAATGGATTGTCGTCGCCTCTCGAATGACTGTCAATAGATCAGACACATTGTTGACAAGAATGTCCGACACTCGCTTAGCCATGGGGGAGCCGTCCTTCGCGAAGGATATCGCCACCTGCGCGGTTTTCAGGGCGATTGTGTCGTTTGCCCCGTCGCCGACCATAGCGACACAATGGTAGGTCTGCTGGAATAGCCTGACCAGAACGCCCTTCTGCGATGGCAATAGCCGTGCAAAGATGGAAACATAGGCTGCTTGTCTTGCAACGTCCGAGAGCGCCATCCCCACCATTTGCTTCCCGGTCAAGCAGTAATCCAAATCTCGGCCGATCCTGGCCTTCCTGGCGACCTCCATCGCAACTTCGGGCCTATCTCCGGTCAACATGATGGTCCTGATCCGGGCTTGTTTGAGCCTGGCGACAAGCTCGGTGGCGCCAGGTTCCAGCGGGTTCTCCAGTTGAAACAAACAGAGAAACGTGTAACCCAGGGGTGGTGTGTCGAGAATGCCGGAACCATACGCCAAGCCGATGGCCATATCGCCCGCCTGGTT
>CAYRFV010000141.1:9379-13376 GCA_964423545.1 uncultured Anaerolineales bacterium
CACGTGAATGATCTCGATCGGCTCGCCGTTGTAATCGATCGCCTTCACAGCGCCTGACTCGGTGGTATAGCTCCGGCACATTTTCCACACGACCTCAGGGTCGCCTTTCGCGAAATACAGTTGCTCGCCGTCCAGTTCAAAACCGGCAACCATGTATCTGGCTTCTGAGTCGAACGGCTTGTCGTATATCCGCTTGTACTTGCGCGCGGCCTCATGAATGTCCACGCCGTTCCTCAAGGCAGAAGCGATCAGGGCCTTGTCGATAGGGTTGGCCTGGCTGAGCCTTTCGAGAACCAGGACATCGTTACATAGGGCACACGCGATCGCAGTCAGGTTGACGGTTTCCTGGTCCAGCGAACCCGATGGCATCGCAGCGGGCACTTCACTCATGTAGCGGATCCGGCTTACTGAAACGTCACGCGTCGTCAACACTCCTGTCTTGTCCAGACACACGAGATCGAGCTGGGGGATGAGATCCAGGGCAGCCATGTTCCGTATTCGGATGTCCAGCCGCTCAATTCTCTGTGCGCCGCGTGAAACAAGGATGTATCTGAACAGCTCATCGTTTTGCAGCAGCACCAGAGCCAATGCCATTACCGCTGCCAACGCACAGATCACCGCTTGGTGGCTATGTTGGCTCCAAGCAACAAGCAAGGGCGGCAGCAAGAGAGCAGGCAGCAGCCAATACCTGCCCCCGATCCTCAGCGGGGGGCTACGTCTCCGCAACGCCCGGGATTGTCCCAAGATCCTGCCAACCTCTGTTTCCTCCCCCGTTGCCACGACGACACCCATCCCGTCACCCCTGGTGACCGTGCTGCCTCGGTACAGATAGACATCTTCGCCCTTCACTGTCTTTTGTGAGGGCACCATCTCCCCGGTCAATTCCCAATCGTCGACCTCCAGGCCTCTCGCTTCAATGAGCTTGAGATCAGCCGGGACAATGTCTCCGGCTTGCACGAGCACAATATCCCCCTTGCTTAAGTCATCTTCAGGAATGCTCACGGGGTTGCCCATTTTCAGTATTGTCACGGTGTTGCCTTGCATCCGACAACCCTCGTTAGTCTTCAGGGATCTCTGCGATCGCAGGAAAGCCGCCGGGACGACCTGAGCCAGCTCACAGTTTACGCCACGAATGATTCTTGGGCTGCTCGCACTTCAGGGACCGTTCCGAATACCCGTGCATACAGATCCTCGCCAAAGCTCGTCTGAGAGGGTATGCCTTCGACCATTCTGAACGTGCGTTCTCCATCGGCTTGCCTTTCAGCCACCAGAAAGGCGGCGTTGGCCATGCCCTGGTCATAGAAGCCGCGCGCCAGGGTGTATAAATGCGTGACGAAAAAGACCTTGATTCGCCTTTCCGCCAGTGCACTGACGATCTGCCTGGCGATCTCCGAGCCTTCTCGCTCATTGGTGGCGGCAAACGATTCGTTGAACAGCACCATCGCATTGGGCGTCATGTTATCTACGATATCGCTCATCCTGCTGAGTTCTTCATCCAGTTTGCCGCTCTTCATGGTGGCGTCTTCTTTCCGCCTGTAGTGAGTGAAAAGGCGCTCGCAGGTATTGGCGCAGAAAGACTCCGCTGGCACAAACATGCCGCTCTGCATCATCAATTGGGCCAGGCCAATGCTGCGCAGGAAAGTAGATTTGCCGCCCTGGTTGGCGCCTGTGATGAAAACGATCTCTTTGTCGTCGGCTGTCACATCGCTGCCCACAACTTTTTCCTTCGTGGTCAGCGCCAGACAGACATCGTACAATCCATCGAACCTATGTCTGCGTTCCTCGGCAGCCGCGGGCATGGGAAAACAGACCGGCTTCCCCATCTGGGTAAGCTGTTCGTATAGATTCAGTCCGCCGATGTAGAAAGCCAGTTCGATCCGCAGCATATTGAGAAAACTGTCAATGTGATCGGCCGACTGGGCCAGCGCATTCGCAACCAGATTGATGCCGCGGTCTTTCAATTCGCCCAACGCCCTGGCGCCGTGATCATCCCGAGGATGGATATGAAAGGTGTAGCTTGGTGATCTCTGGGCAACAACGCGCTGCACCCAATTCCCATTCTTGACGTGTGGTTTTCGCAGTACGTAGTTGGCGCCTTCATTGCCCTGCCCCAGTTCAGCGCTGAGCAGGACTCCACCGCGGCACTTAAGTTCCACCAGATGGTCCTGTACGATGGCGAAGTACTCGTCGGCCAGTTCTTTCTTGATCATTGCGAAAAACCGCGTAAACCCCTCGGAATCGAATTGATCGACGTATTGGTCAGCGATAGCCCTCAGCTTTTTGAGCAGGTCAACAAACATCTGCAGCATCTCAATCGAACCATGCAGTACCCCGGTTGGAGAGCTGCCGAAAACTCCCAGCCAATGCTTTTGCTTGTTCGCAAGAGACTCGATCGGGATGTGATAGATCTCCCTGACCACAGCGGGGTTTTTCAGGCAATCCCTGAGAATATCTTGGCGATATCGTAGGGTGTCCAGGTCGCTCTCGCCAGACAAGACAGCTCTTTTTGCCACTCCAAATAGGAACCTGTCACCACGCGCCATGGCATCGAACAGCGTGTTCAATTCCAGGTCTTGGGTCAGTGCTGGTTCGTTCGACGGTAATGGCCGCTGCAGGTCAAAATCCTGATCTCTGTACATCAGGAAGGCCTTCATGATCTTATGCGTTCCTTTAGTGAATCATAGGTGAGGCGATACTTCTCAGCAATCGAGAGCGCATAGGCAAGACCATCGGCGGGTCTTCTGACAATTTTGAAAGTGCGCATGGCCGGATTCTCGGGCAACACGGTGCTGACCATGCTCACGGTTTTGTCGCTGAAAGAAGCCAACTCATCGATGAACGTAACGCAGACACACAGCGCATTGAGGCGGATGATTCTCTCCATGATCTCTTTGCTCAAGAAAACGGCATCTGCCAAGGTGGTGGAAGTGAAAATCTCATTCATGATGATCACGCTGCCAGGCGTGGCCTGATCGAGAATAGCGTGAATTCTGACCAGTTCATCTTGCAGCTTGCCACGGAGATTCCGGATATCTTCTTCCTGTTCGAAATGCGTGAAAAGCCGGTCGAACAGAAAGAGTCGCGCTTCCCTGCCCGGAACGGGGCAGCCCAGGCTGGCCAGATAATGCAATTGCCCAAAGGTGCGGGCGAATGTTGTCTTGCCGCCCTGGTTTGGCCCAGAGACAACAAAGATACGCTCCGGATCTTTCAGGTGAAAGTCGTTGCACACGATAGGCGCCCTCTCGGCAAGGCGTTTATGGGCCAGGGCGACATCAAATCCTTCCCAGTCATAGACTTCCTTGCTTTGATCGGAGACTTGTGGGTAACAGAATCGCAAGCCCCCCCGTTGGAAGATCGCAACATACTCTCGATAGGCCACGTAAAACTGAATTTCCCGGTCGAAAACGCGGAGTGTCTCATCCACAAACTTGCTGTGTTGCATGCAAAACTGGGCAAGGCTGGCAAAGATGTCGGGATATAGCCTGGCGACGAAATCCAGGATCTGCGCTTCCACGTAGTTCATGCCAGAGCCAAACGTTAGGTGGGCACTGTGATCTTTTACTGCGCCCTGCTTGAATTTCTCGAATGTCCGTTCCACGTCCGCACTGTAGTCAATTTCTGATTCGTACTTGCGAACCTTGACCGAGTTGTCCTTGATGAGGACACAGTAGGCCACGGTTGACAAATCACGCTTCACTTTGTCTGTTTCTGAATGCAGCGTCACAAAAGCATCGGATTTGACATAGCGCGTCAAATACTCCCGGAAGGCGATGAGGCCGGGCGACTTCAAATCTACCTGGGACAAACGATGCGACAGGTGACTGACCGCGTCGCAATAGACCTTCGCCGCCTCCAAGAACCACCCTTCTTTGTGCCGCCGGAAGTCAAGCGTATCCACCAGCGCCAAGTAGCGGCGCATGATGACCATCTGCCGCGCAAAGAACTTGATGATCTCCAAGAGCGTCTCGTTTTCAAGATCCTGGGCGATTTCCTGGCG
>CAYRFV010000142.1:0-13360 GCA_964423545.1 uncultured Anaerolineales bacterium
CCACGTTGTCCCCCGCTATCCCTTCCTTCAGGATCTTGCGGAACATCTCCACCCCCGTCACCACCGTCTTGCGCGTCTCCCGCAACCCAATGATCTCGATCTCTTCCCCAACCTTCACCACCCCTCGCTCGATCCGCCCCGTCACCACCGTCCCACGCCCCTTGATGCCAAACACATCCTCCACCGGCATCAAGAACGGCTTCTCCGTCTCCCGCACCGGCGTCGGTATGTACTCGTCCACCACCCGCAGCAACTCCCAGATGCACGCATACTCCGGCGCATTCACATCCTTCGACGCCGACTCCAACGCCTTCAACGCACTCCCCCGCACAATCGGTATGTCGTCCCCAGGAAACTTCTGCGCCGTCAGCAACTCCCGCAACTCCAACTCCACCAACTCCAGCAGCTCCTCGTCCTCCATCATGTCGCACTTGTTCAGAAACACCACCATCGCCGGCACTTCCACCTGCCGCGCCAGCAACACGTGCTCCCGCGTCTGCGGCATCGGCCCCTCCGGCGCCGCCACCACCAAGATCGCCCCGTCCATCTGCGCCGCACCCGTGATCATGTTCTTGATGTAGTCCGAGTGCCCAGGACAGTCCACGTGCGCATAGTGCCGCCGCGCCGTCTCATATTCCACATGCGCAATCGCAATCGTGATCCCCCGCGCCTTCTCCTCCGGCGCATTGTCGATCGAATCGAACGCCCGAAAGCTCGCCCAGCCCTTCATCGCCAGCACTTTCGTGATCGCCGCCGTCAGCGTCGTCTTCCCATGATCGATGTGCCCAATCGTCCCCACGTTGACGTGCGGCTTCGTCCGCTCAAACACTGCCTTGGCCATGAGAAACTCTCCTTGGAACGATGATTGCTTGTGGTACGCAGAACACCGCATCGGTCGACGAGCGGTCTGCCCGAATCATCTTGCATTAACGCAACTGCCCCGTCGCAATCTGTGGTCACATCACCCAAGCCACAGGGACGAGGCAGACGTAAAGGCGTCAAGCCGGAGGTTCAGATCCGGACATGACGCCAGACCGAACTACTTTACGTCGGCGACTCGGCCAGGCAGCAGACGAGACACCTGATGCACATCCAAAACGACCACGTCGCTACGACGCAGCCGTACAATTGGCGGCAACCTTTCTATTGTACCGAAAACTCCGATCTATGCAAATTCGAGGGTGTCTGTTCTCAATATGGACTCTGCGTCCCAAGCCCCAGGATGACTCGTGCGCGCTCGCCGGGCACGACATCGTAGTGATCGAACTCCATCGTAAACGTGCCGCGACCCTGGGTAGACGAGCGGAGATTCGTGGCGTAGCCGAACATCTCGGCCAGCGGCACGGAACCTTTCACCGCCTGCATCCCTTGCGAATGCATCTCCAACCCGCCGATCTGCCCGCGTCGCGCCACCAGATCGCCGATCACGTCGCCGGTCGAGGTCTCGGGCGCCACCACCTCGATGCGCATCACCGGCTCCAACAGCACGGGCCCGGCCTTTTCCGCGCCCTCGCGCAGCGCCATCGACCCAGCCACGCGAAAGGCGAAATCCGAGCTGTCCACCTCGTGAAATGAGCCGCCCAGCAGCGTTGCTCTGATGTCCACCAGCGGGTAGCCGCCTAGCACGCCATTCTCCATCGATTCGCGCATGCCCTGGCCCACCGGTGCGATAAATTCCTTCGGGATAGCTCCGCCGACCACCTCATCCACGAACTCAAAACCGCTCCCGCGCGGCAGCGGCTCCAGCTGCACGATGACATGCGCATACTGGCCGCGGCCGCCGGTCTGGCGCACAAAGCGCGTCTCGACCTCCGTCTTGCGGGTGATCGTCTCGCGGTAGGCCACCTGGTGTCGCCCCACATGCGCCTGCACGCCGAACTCGCGCTGCATGCGATCCACCAGCACTTCGAGGTGCAGCTCACCCATGCCGCTGATCAACGTCTGGCCCGTGTCGGCGTCAACCTTGATGCGGAAGGTGGGGTCCTCCTCCGCCAGCCGTTGCATGGCGTTCGCCAACTTATCCTGATCGGCCTTGGTCTTCGGCTCAACCGCCACGGCAATCACCGGCTCCGGAAAATCGATCGCTTCGAGGACAACGGGCGCAGCCGGATCACACAGCGTCTCGCCGGTGAAGGTCTGCTTGACGCTCACGATGGCGCCGATGTCCCCCGCCCGCAGTTCGCTCACCTCATCCCGCTTTTCGGCGTAAATCTGCACCAGGCGACCGATGCGCTCCTTACGGTCGCGCGTCGAGTTCTGCAACATCTGCCCGGTCTGCATGACGCCGGAATAGACGCGCACATACGCCAGCCGGCCGATATAGGGATCGGTCTGAATCTTGAAAACAAGGCCCGCGACGGGCGCATTGGGGTCAGGAGGACGCTCTTCCTCCTCGCCACTGGTGGGGTTAACCCCCCGTACGGCGGGAATATCGAGCGGTGAGGGCAGGTAGTCGACCACGGCGTCAAGCAGCAGTTGGACGCCCTTCGTGCGCAGGGCAGTGCCGCACAGGACGGGCACCAACGTGCCGGCGATGGTGGCTGCGCGCAGGGCCGCGCGCAGTTCGTCGGCGCTGATCTCCTCCCCCTCGAGGAACTTGGTCGTCAGCGCCTCATCGGTCTCGGCGATCCGCTCGATCAGCGTCTCGCGCGCGGCTTCCACGGCAGCCGTCAGGTCATCCGGAATGGCCATCTCGCGCGGGTTGGCGCCGAGGCTGTCGGGGAAACTCCATGCCTGACGGGTGATCAGGTCGACCATGCCGGAGAAGAGATCTTCGGCGCCGATCGGAAGCTGAACCGCCACGGGGTGGGCGTTAAGGCGGTCGCGGATCATCTCGATGGTGCGCCAGAAGTCCGCGCCGATGCGGTCCATCTTGTTGACGAAACAGATGCGCGGCACGCCGTAGCGATTCGCCTGCCGCCATACGGTCTCTGACTGCGGTTCGACGCCTGCCACCGCATCGAAGACCACGACCCCGCCGTCCAACACGCGCAGGCTGCGCTGCACTTCCGCCGTGAAATCGATGTGGCCCGGCGTGTCGATCAGGTTCACCTGGTAGCCCCGCCAGTTGCTGGTGATCGCCGCAGACTGGATCGTAATCCCCCGCTCGCGCTCCTGCACCATCCAGTCGGTGACGGTCGTGCCCTCATCGACGTTGCCCATCCGGTAAGTGCGGCCGGTGTAGTACAGGATGCGCTCGGTCGTAGTGGTCTTGCCCGCGTCGATATGGGCGATGATGCCGATATTGCGCAATCGCCGCAGACGCTCTTCATCCGATAACGAAACCATCCGGACTGGCATCAAACAGCCTCGCCTGGGTCCTGATCCAAACCGACAGAAACCCGGCACCCCCCGCCTGGGACGGGACTCTCCGTGGATGCCGGGTCCGAGATCAGTTTGTTGCGAAGAGCAGGAGCGCGGTCAGCCTACCACCGATAGTGCGCGAAGGCCCGATTGGCCTCGGCCATCTTGTGGGTGTCTTCCTTCTTCTTGACCGTGTTGCCCTGATTCTGATACGCGTCCATCAACTCGCCGGACAGCCGATCGACCATGCTCTTGCCAGGGCGCTTGCGCGCATTCTGGATGAGCCAGCGCAAAGCCAACGCCTGGCGCCGGTCTTCCCGGATTTCCATCGGCACCTGATAGGTCGCGCCGCCCACGCGCCGCGGTCGCACCTCGATCACCGGGGTGGCGTTGCGCATGGCTTGCTCCAGCGCTTCCATCGCCGGCTTCTTGGTGCGCGTTTCGAGGCTCTCAAGTGCACCGTAAACGATCCGTTCAGCTGTGGACTTCTTGCCGTTCCACATCAGCTTATTGATCAGTCGTCCCACCAGATCGCTGCTAAAACGCGGATCGGGCAGCAGCTCCCGTCGTTCAGGTCGACTTCGTCGAGACATGGCTTACTCCTACTTCTTACCGCTCTTGCCCGCAGCGCCCTTGGCCGGAGCGCCCTTGCCGGCAGCCGCCTTCTTGGGAACCTTCGCGCCGTACTTGGAACGTCCGCGCTTGCGGTTTTCCACGCCAGTCGTGTCGAGGGAGCCGCGCACGATGTGGTAACGCACACCGGGAAGGTCCTTGACGCGGCCGCCGCGCACCAACACCACGGAGTGCTCCTGCAGGCTGTGGCCCTCGCCCGGAATATAGGCGGTGACCTCGATGCCGTTGCTCAGGCGCACGCGCGCGATCTTGCGCAGCGCGGAGTTCGGTTTCTTCGGTGTCATCGTGCGCACCTGGGTGCACACCCCGCGCTTGAACGGATTGCCTTTGGGCATGCGCCGCATGCGGCTGGAGAGCGTGTTGTTCGTAAACTGCAAAGCCGGGGCCTTTTCCTTCTTCAGAATCGGCTTACGGCCTTTGCGAACGAGCTGATTGATCGTTGGCAAGCTGTCCTCCGGTTTGACAATCAACAAAGACAGAAGCGGGCCGGCGGTCACTGAGCCGACCCACGAAAGCTCAGTTTAGCACAGGACCCGCCTTGGGTCAAATCAAACCATTTGTGGTGTTTGGCGGGACTGACTTGCCGAACACCACCCGCCTCACGCCGCAAGCGCCTCATCTTCGGATTCGGCGTAGTCCAGGTCCTCGTCCTCGAAGGTCTCTTCCTCACCTTCCTCGGCAACGAACTCGGGTTCATACTCGGCTCGGGCGGCATCGATGGCCCGGCGCCGCGACTCGAACCCGGTGCCGACCGGAATCAGTTTGCCGATGATGACGTTCTCCTTCAGGCCGCGCAGGCTGTCTTTCGCGCCGCGCACGGCCGCATCCGTCAACACGCGCGTGGTTTCCTGGAAGGAAGCCGCGGCCAGGAAGCTGTCGGTGTTCAGCGACGCTTTTGTCACACCCAACAGCACCGGCTCGCTGCGCGCCGGCTCACCACCCTGCGCTTCAATCGCGGCATTGGCATCGTCGAACTCGAAACGATCCACCAACTCACCGATGAGCATATCAGTGTCGCCGCTGCGCAGCACGCGCACCCGGCGCAGCAGTTGGCGGATGATGATCTCGATGTGCTTGTCGTGGATGCCCACACCCTGCGACCGATAGACCTTCTGCACCTCATCCAGCAGGTACATTTGCACAGCCTCGCGGCCCTGGATGCGCAGCACCTCGCGCGGATTCTTCGCGCCCTCGGTCAACTGCTCGCCGACATCCACCCGGTCTCCCTTATCCACGCGCAGGCGGGCGGACGCCGGGATATCAGTGATCCACTCCTCCACATCCTCGCGACGGATTATCGCCCGGAAACCGCCGTCGTTCTCCGGCTCGATGTAGATATGACCATCCAGGCCGGCCAGGATCTCCTGCGGCTCCAATTCCGGATCGAGCGCCGCCGCAATCGGCGCGGTCGCCTGCACGCGATCCTCGCTCTCCACTAGCATCCGATAACCCGCCCGGATCTGATGCGTCTTCCGGCGCAGACGGGTGTTGGTCACCTTGAGCTTGCGGACATCCCCTTCCCAGTAAACATCCACAACGCCGCCGATCTCGCTGATTACCGCCTCGCCCTTCGGTGTGCGGGCCTCGAACAGCTCCTCGACGCGCGGCAAGCCCTGTGTGATGTCCTCGGCGCCGGCCACGCCGCCCGTGTGGAACGTGCGCAGCGTGAGCTGTGTGCCGGGCTCGCCGATCGACTGCGCCGCAATGATGCCGACCGCCTCGCCCATCTTCACCATGCCGCCGCGCGCCAGATCAGAGCCGTAGCACAGCTTGCACAGGCCATAACGGTTCTCACAGGTCAGCGGTGAGCGCACGAACACCTTGTCTACATTGGCGCGATCGATGATCCGTACGCCCATTTCGTCGATGACCTGGTTGCGATCGATGATGATCTCGCCCGTCTTCGGATCGGCCACCGGTGCGGCCGCGACGCGCCCCAGCACGCGTTCCGACAGCTTCTCGCCCGTCGCTGCAGCGCTCGCTTTGGTCAGCCAAATGCCGGTCTCCGTCTCGCAGTCATCGTTGGTGATGATCACATCCTGCGCCACGTCCACCAGACGACGCGTCAGGTAACCCGCATCGGCCGTGCGCAGGGCGGTATCAGCCAGACCCTTGCGGCCACCGTGGGTGCTAAGGAAATACTCGAGCGCAGTCAACCCCTCGCGGAAGTTCGAGCGGATCGGCAGCGCGATGATGCGTCCCGAAGGGTCAGCCATCAAGCCACGCATCCCTGCGAGTTGGCGGATCGGCTGGATGCCGCCTTTGGCCGCACCCGAAGTCGCCATGGCCCCCAGACCCGTGGCGGGATCCAACAGGCCCTTCACCGCCTGCGTGATGTCGTCAGTGGCGCGCGTCCACAGCTCGACGACCTTGTTGTATTGCTCTTCCTCGGTGATCAGGCCGCGCCGATATTGCCGCTCCGCCTCATCGACGCGCGCCGCCGTCTCTTCGAGGATGGCCTGCTTGCTGGCCGGCACCGAGATGTCGCTCACGGCGATCGTCATGCCCGACACCGTGGCATAGGTGAAACCAAGATGCTTGATCGTATCGGCAACCTCGGCGGTCGCCTCCGATCCAAGGAGCTCGTAGCAGATGCCAATGAAATCGTTGAGCTTCTTCTTGTCCATCACTTCGTTGGCAAACTGCAGCGGTTTCGGCAGCGGCACGTTGAAGAACACGCGCCCGACCGTCGTTTCGAGCAGTCCGGTCTGCGGTGCCTTGTCGGGGCGCACCTTGTGCTGCATCAGATGCTCGCGGATTTCGTCGAGCGCGCGGCCGCTCAGACCCAAGTCCTGGACCAGCATCGCCCGATCGTTGACCAGAGCGCGGACGACGTCGCCGGCGGTCTTCATGCCGCGACCGGCCAACACTGCATGCAGCCCCGGCTCGAAGTCGAGCTGCTCCAACGTCACCTCGTCTGCCCAATCGGTGAAACGAACCTTGATCGGTGCGCGCAGATCGATCGTGCCGAGATCATAGGCCAGGCGCACTTCATCGAAATCGATGAAGCTCTTGCCTGCGCCCTTGGCGTCCGGCGCCACAACAGTCATATAATAGCAGCCGAGCACCATATCCTTCGACGGCCCGACAATCGGCTCACCCGACGACGGCTTGAGCAGATTCGAGGAGCTCATCATCAGCGCCTTGGCCTCGCGCACCGCATCATCCGAAAGGGGCACGTGCACGGCCATCTGGTCGCCATCGAAGTCGGCATTGAACGCCGCGCAAACCAACGGATGGATCTGGATGGCGCTCCCCTCGATCAACACCACCTCGAACGCCTGAATGCCCAGCCGGTGCAGGGTCGGTGCGCGATTCAGCAGCACCGGGCGGTCTTTGGTGACCTCTTCGAGCACATCCCACACTTCGGGGCTTTCACGATCCACCAACCGCTTGGCGCTCTTGATATTGTGCGCGTAGTTGTATTCGACCAGCCGGCGCATGACGAAGGGTTTGAACAACTCCAACGCCATCTTCTTCGGCAACCCACACTGGTTCAGCCTGAGATCCGGGCCGACCACGATGACCGAACGGCCGGAGTAGTCGACGCGCTTGCCCAAGAGATTGCGGCGGAAACGGCCCTGCTTGCCCTTCAGCAGATCGGAGAGGCTCTTCAGCTTACGCTTGCCTGACCGGCTGACCGCGCGCCCGCGGCGGCCATTGTCCACCAGGCTGTCGACCGCCTCCTGCAGCATGCGCTTCTCGTTGCGGACGATCACATCGGGCGCGCCTAACTCCAGAAGCCGGCGCAACCGGTTGTTGCGGTTGATGACGCGTCGGTACAGGTCATTGAGGTCGGACGTGGCAAATCGGCCGCCGTCCAACTGCACCATCGGCCGCAGGTCTGGTGGGAGCACGGGCAGCAGCGTCAGGATCATCCACTCAGGCCGGTTGCCGCTCTTGCGGAACGATTCGGCCACGCGCAACCGCTTGGCTGCTTTCCGCTTGCGCTGTTTGGACTGCGTGGTGTTGATCTCGGCGCGCAGCTCTTTGACCATGGCGTCCAGATCGATTTTTGCGACCAGATCGCGCACCGCTTCTGCGCCCATGCCGGCGCGAAACACGTTGCCCCACCGCTCCTGGAGCTCACGGTACTCCGTCTCCGACAACAGCTCGCGTTCGCGCAGCTCCTTCAGCTCGTGAAGCTGATCGGTGAGCTGGCCGCGCATTTGTGACTTCTGCGTCTCGACCGCCTGGCGCTTCTCGTCGATGGCCTGATCGATCTCGCGGCGGATCAGATCGCGGCGCGCCGCAAAGCTGGCGCGCACACTCTCCTGCTCGCGGTTGCTCTCATCTTCGATCTGGCTCAGGCGGTTGCGGAGCGCCTCTTCGAGCGCGAGTGCATGGTCACGGGTGGCGGTGGCCCCAACAGGCAACAGCACTTCACCTTGCGGCATCCACGGCAGGCTGATCGCTTCGGCTGCAGGCTTGCCGTGCAGCCTCTCCAGCGCGGCTTGCATGCGCTGACCCACGGCGATGGTCTCGTTCGTCTCGGAAGTCATGCGCTCGACGAACGCTGCCAGCTGCGCCTCTTCTTGCTGATCCAGCTCAGCCGTGCGCGCCGCGCGATCGGCTTCGAGCTCCGCGAGCTTGGCCTGGATCTCCCCTTCCGCCCGTCCGATCTTCTGATTCAGATCACGTTCGGCACGCGTGATCGTGCGATTGCGGGCATCTTCGTCCACATGGGTGATGATGTACTGAGCAAAATAGAGAACGCGTTCCAGGTTGCGCGGGCTGACATTCAACAGCAGTCCCAATCGGCTCGGCACCCCTTTGACATACCAGATGTGCGAAACCGGGCTCGCCAGCTTGATGTGCCCCATACGTTCGCGGCGGACGCGGCTGTGCGCCACCTCGACGCCACACTTGTCGCATACGATGCCCTTGTAGCGGATGCGCTTGTACTTGCCGCAGGCGCACTCCCAGTCCCGCTGGGGACCGAAGATTCGTTCGCAAAACAACCCATCCCGCTCCGGCCGGAGCGTGCGATAGTTGATCGTCTCCGGCTTGGTGACTTCACCGTGCGACCAGTTCAGGATCTGCTCAGGTGAGGCAAGCGACACGCGAATGGCATCGAATTCGTTGACTTCCATGAGTCCCCCATTTCGAATCGCGAATTGCGAATTGCGGCCTCAAGATGCTCAAGAAAGCATCTCAATCCGCACTCGTCAATCCGAAATCCGCAATCATTCCAGCCCCCGGCTCATCGGACCCGGTAAGCTCAAGCTGAAGCCCAGGTTGGGCAGCTTCTCTTCCGCGTCTTCGCGGCCGAATTGGATCACTTCTTCCTTGGCGTCCACGACCTCGACCGACAGACCGAGCGATTGCAGCTCCTTCACCAGCACCCTGAAGCTTTCGGGCACGCCCGGCGACTCGATCAACTCACCCTTCACGATCGATTCATAGGTCTTCACCCGGCCCGTGACATCATCCGACTTGACTGTGAGCATCTCCTGGAGGCTGTGCGCCGCGCCATAGGCTTCCAGCGCCCACACCTCCATTTCACCGAAGCGCTGACCACCGAACTGCGCCTTGCCGCCCAACGGCTGTTGCGTGACCAGGCTGTACGGGCCGGTCGAGCGCGCATGCACCTTATCTTCAACCAGGTGATGCAGCTTCATCATGTGAATGATGCCCACCGTCACCGGCTGATCGAACGTCTCGCCGGTCTTGCCGCTGTAAAGGATCGTCTTGCCCCAAGTGGGCAGCGGCTGATTCGTCTCACGGCTCACCCTCAGCGCTTCGGTGACCACTTCAGCATCAGAGAGATTATGGATGCGGTCCATCTGCGCGTACATCGCGGAGCGATCCTCTGCGCTTTCGGCAACCTCTACGAATCCCGGTTCGCCGCTATCAGTAGCCTCCGGCTCCAAGTGAATCACGCGCATTTGCTCGCGCTCGACCCACTTCAGCCACTCGCGCAGACAGACCACGCGTGCCATCTCATCCGATTCCTGGCGCAGGCGCAGCGGGCGATCATCGTTAGTCGGCGACAATAGCAGGTCGGGGTCGTAACCTTGCGGCTCCTCGGCCAACCACTCACGCAGCACATTCTGCCGGGCATACCCATAATCACTGTACGCCAGCTCCGGATCGTAACCGCGCTCCCCCAGCCAGTCGGCCAGATAGAGGGCACGCACCTCGTCGTCGTCCCGGTATTCGCTCTCAGCGAGACCCTGTTTCGCGGCCCAATCCCAGGCGCGCTTCGTGGCTTTCTCCCACGCGCGATCGGCCAACCAGGCCCGCGCCAGCTCGGCCTCGATCTCCTGCTCCTTCGCACCGTCGAAGACCGGCGTCTCCGCACGAAAGCCCAACCGCTCGCCCGCCCAGCCCAGGTGCGTCTCCAGGATCTGGCCGATGTTCATGCGCGAAGGTACGCCCAGTGGGTTCAGAATGATATCCACGGGTGTTCCATCGGGCAGGAAAGGCATATCCTCGATCGGCACGATCCGGGAGATAACCCCCTTGTTGCCGTGGCGGCCCGCCATCTTGTCGCCTTCCATCAGCTTGCGCCGCTGCGCCACGCTGACGCGCACCATGCGCTCGACCCCGGCCGGCAGATCGCGGTGCTCGTCGCGGCTGAACTCCTTGATATCCACGACCTTGCCGTACTCACCATGCGGCAGCCGCAGGCTGGAATCTCGCACCTCACGCGCCTTCTCGCCGAAAATCGCGCGCAGCAGCTTTTCCTCTGGGCTGAGCTCCGTCTCTCCCTTCGGCGTGATCTTGCCCACCAGGATGTCGCCGGGCACAACCACCGCCCCGATGCGCACGATGCCATTCTCGTCCAGATCCTTCAACGCGTCCTCGCCGACGTTCGGGATATCACGCGTAATCTCCTCGGGGCCGAGCTTCGTGTCTCGCGCCTCGATCTCATGCTTCTCGATATGGACCGAAGTAAACTTGTCCTCCTGGATCAAGCGTTCGCTGATCAGGATGGCGTCCTCGTAGTTGCCGCCCTCGAAACTCATGAACGCGACCAGGACGTTCTGGCCCAGGGCCATTTCGCCGAAGTCGGTCGAGCTGGAATCGGCCAGCACCTGGCCCTTCCCCACGCGATCACCCTTCTGGACCACGACCCGCTGATCGATGCAGGTGCTCTGATTCGAGCGCTGGTACTTGCGCAGCCGGTAGCTGCGGCGCGTGCCGTCATCTTCCAGCACGACAATCTCGTCACTGCGGCTGCTGATCACCTCGCCGGGATGGAGCGCCACCAGGACCTGGCCTGAGTCGACTGCGGCTTGCTGTTCGATGCCTGTACCGACGATCGGCGCGTCGGGTCGCAGCAGCGGAACGGCCTGTCGCTGCATGTTCGAGCCCATCAGCGCCCGGTTGGCATCGTCGTGCTCCAGGAACGGGATCAACGCCGCCGAGACCGAGACGATCTGCTTGGGCGAAACATCCATATACTCGATGTTCCCGGGCGTCTCGAACAAGAATTTCTGGTTGCGGCGCACCGAGATGCGCGATTCCGCGAACCGGCCCTGCTCGTCCGTGCGAGCATTGGCTTGCGCGATGGCGTAGCGATCCTCCTCGTCGGCCGACAGGAAACTGATCTCGTCCGTCACCTCGGGCACGATGCGCACCTCTGGCAGCACATCGCTCAACTGCGCGATGCGCTCCGCCAGTTGTGCGTCGACCACGGCGCCGGCCTGGGCCAGCACGGTGCCGTCGGGCATTGTGACCCGCTCGCGCAAGACCCTGCCCAGCAGGGCCTCGCGTTCATTCTTGACGCGATTGAGCACCTTGCGGTAAGGAGTCTCGATGAAACCGAACTCGTTGATCTTCCCGTAGGTCGCCAACGAGCCGATCAGGCCGATATTCGGCCCTTCCGGCGTCTCGATCGGACAGATGCGGCCGTAGTGGCTGTTATGCACATCGCGCACGTCGAAGCCCGCGCGCTCGCGACGCAAGCCACCCGGCCCCAGCGCGCTGAGGCGACGCTTGTGCGTCAGCTCAGCCAGCGGATTGGTCTGATCCATGAACTGGCTGAGCTGTGAGCCGCCGAAAAACTCGCGGATCGCCGCCACCACGGGCCGGATGTTGATGAGCGACAGGGGCGTGGTCTGGTCATTGTCGCGAATCGACATACGCTCGCGCACCACGCGTTCCATGCGCAACAGACCGATGCGAAGCTGATTCTGGATCAGCTCACCCACCGTCTTGACGCGGCGGTTGCCCAAGTGATCGATGTCATCTTCACCTTCGACACCGTTGTTGATCTGGATCATCTTGCGGACGACAGCGACGACGTCCTCATTCGTCAGCGTGCGATGGGTCAACGGAACCGTAAGGTCGAGACGCCGGTTCAGCTTATAGCGTCCCACCTTGCCCAGGTCGTAGCGCCGCGGCGCGAAGATCAGATTCTGCATGAAGCTCTTGGCGTTGTCCAAGGTCGGTGGATCGCCCGGCCGCAGCTTCTTATAGAACTCGAGCAGGGCCCCGTCCACACCTTTCGCTGAATCGGCGCGGTTGGCGGTGCGGGTCGGGTCTCGTTCGAGGGTCGTTGCAATGTACGGATGCTCCGGCTCGTTGTCGACTTCCGTGAACAGCTCCAGGATCTCGTCATCCGAACCGTAGCCGATGGCGCGCAGCATCACGGTCACCGGGAGCTTGCGCTTTCGATCGACCTTGACCGAGATCACATCGCGTTTGCTCGACTCGAACTCCAGCCAGGCGCCGCGGTTCGGGATCATCTTCGAGAAGCACAGACGCCGATCGGTGACGCGATCTTCTTCCACCGTAAAGTAGACACCCGGAGAACGAATCAGCTGGCTGACAACGACGCGCTCGGCCCCGTTAATAATGAAGGTGCCGTTCTCCGTCATGAGCGGGAAATCGCCCATGAATACATTCTGAGCTGTCACCTCGCCGGTTTCCCGGTTCACCAGCCTGACTCGCACCCATAGAGGCGCGGCGTAGGTCATGTCCCGATCGCGACACTCCGGCTCCTGGTACTTCGGCTCGCCAAACCAGAACCCCTCCGGTCCCGGCTTCGCGCCGAAGTGAATCTCCAGATTCTTGTTGAAGCTGACGATAGGCGAGATCTCGTTGAACAGCTCTTCCAGGCCCTCGGTCTGGAACCACCGAAACGAGTCCAATTGCACTTCGATCAGCCGGGGCAATCCGTACACATCGCGGATGCGCGCATACGACTTGCGCGGGACAGGAACACCATTGCGGAGATGCGCCATGAAGCATTGACTCCTTGTAGAAAGCAGAAAACCAAGTCCCATCCGACTTGGTCATCTTTTCTCGGTCGCTGAGAAGCGAGGGCGTCTTGAGTTATCCGCCACGTCAATCTATGTCAACCCTCGGACAGCAATCGCTAAGTTTACACCGATCGCTTAGGTTTGTCAAATCCTGACGCGGTCCGATCACGCGGCGCGAGGCCGGCGCGGCGTCGCTTCAGACAGCGCGCGCC
>CAYRFV010000143.1:0-8850 GCA_964423545.1 uncultured Anaerolineales bacterium
GAAGACGATCTGGTCGAGCACGATGAGCGTCGCGCGAGCCAGCGCGTCGGCCCGGTCGCCGATCTCCACGCTGAAAAGCGCCTTGCCCACGATCTGGAGCGCAACGTGCATCATCTCGGCGGCGACGTCGATCGGTTGTCCCACGTCGGCGTAGGGCCGCCAGCCGTCCAGCATCGCGCTCGCGGCCGCGGTCATCAGCGCGCCGAACTCCGCAATGCGCTGGCGATGGAAAGCCGGTTGCGCGAGCCGCCGCTGTCTGAACCAGAAATCGCCGTCGCTGGTCAGCAGGCCGTTGCCGGTGATCGTACCCAGCAGGTTGTATTGGAAGGTGTCTTTGCTGTAGTTGCGCGCGTTGTCTTGCAGAATGTGCTTGACGCCGTCCGGGTGGCTGACCAGGTAGACGGGCAGCCGGCCGAGCGGGTAACGCAGCACATCGCCGTACTGCGCGGCGACGCGCTGCAGGAAAGCATGTGGGCCGACCTGGAGCGCGCGCAGATCGTCGATGGGCGGCCGGCCGTGCGGGCCGGGGGGCGGTTTGGGGTTTAGGTTCGGCTCGGATTGCGCTGGCATGATGGGCTCCATCCGACCACAAAGCGTGGCCTGCCCGGCATTATAGCCGCGCGACAGGGGGTGGTCAAAACGCTGTGGTCATGCTGCGGCAGCGGAGGCTCCATCACACCGATGCGTCAGCCGGCCGGGAACGAAGCGGTGTGCGGCCTGAGGCCGGGGAGACGATCTTTGGGGGACCTGGAGGTGTGTCGGCGCGCAACGTTGGTGCGGCCGATGCGTAGTAACTACTGCGCAAGCGGCATCTTGTCAGCCGTTTGTCGGGGTTGGTTCGGGCGCGCGTGACAAGATATGGTAGAATAAGTCATGCTTCCTTCAAGCGCCATTTGTCATTTCGTTATAGGAGCAGCACACCATGCGTAAGTTGCTGTCCGGCTTGTTGCTCGTCCTGGCGTTCGTGTTGGCGTTCGGTGGGGTCGCCGGGGCGCAGGACACAAAGAAGCTCTATTGGCAGCGTTACGATGTGGATCTCAGCCCGCAGCGGAACGGCGACCTGCGGGTCCAGGAAACCCAGGAGCTGGTCTTCACCGACGGCACGTTCCGCTACGGCCAGCGCGAGATCCCGATGAACCGCCTGAGCAACATCACGGATGTCTCAGTGCGGGAGCTGAATGGACCGGTTTACCGCCAGTCGACGAGCGATGAGCCATACACCTATCGTGTTTTTCGTGATGGCAACACCATTAATATCCGCTACAATTTTCCTCCCAGCGCCGATATGCGGCGCACGATCGTGATCGATTACACCGTCAAGGATGCGCTGCGCTACTATCCGGAGAAGGGGGTCGATCAGCTGTTCTGGAAGGCGATCCCTGCGGGAAACCCGTTTCCTACCAAGGAATCGGTGATTACCCTGCACGTGCCGGAACCGGCCACCTTCACAAACTATGGCGTCTACGGGGCCGAGGCGGCCGCCAATTTCCAGCCGGGCCAACGCGACGCGGCGATCACTCTCAAGGGGCCCATCCGCGCCGGCCAAGAGGTGGAGGCGGTCGCCGAGTGGCAGCACGGCATCGTGGCAGGCCAGGTGCAGCCCTGGCAGAGGCAGCTCGATCAACAGGCCGTGCAGCAGGCCGCTCAGGACCAGGCCAGGCGCCAGTGGGGGCCGGTCGCTGACCTCGGCTTTCTGTCGTTGACCGGTCTCTTGTTGATTGGCGGGCCGGTGCTGCTCTATCTGTGGTGGTACAACCGGGGCCGCGATGCGCCGGTCGGCTTGATCGCGGACTATCTGCCCGAACCACCGTCCGACCTGCCGGCAGGGATGGCGGGCACGTTGGTCGATGAAAGCGCCGATGTCCAGGATGTCGTGGCAACCATTCTCGACCTGGCGCGGCGGGGCGCACTCGAAATCGAGGAGGTCAAAGAGCCGGGCTTTCTGGGCATCGGCAGCAACGACGATTTCATCTATCGGCGGAAAGCGCACAATATCGCGCTGCGCCAGTATGAGAAGACGTTGCTGGATCATCTGTTCGACGACCAGGAGGAGATCAGGCTGTCCGATCTGAAGAACAAGTTCTACAAGCACATCCCCGCGCTCCGCAAAGAGCTGTATGAAGCCGTCCTCTCAGAAGGCTATTTCAAGGAGAATCCGGACACGGTGCGGACGCAGTACGCGGTCCTGGGCATCGTGGCGCTGGGGTTGACGGTGTGCTTGGGATTGTTCCTGGTCGGCGCGTTCCTCGAGTGGTCCAGCTTTGCGCTCTGTTTGCCGATCGGGCTGGCAGTGGTCGCCGTCGGGATCATCATCATGGCTCGATACATGCCGCGACGCACCGCCGAAGGGGCCGACGCAGTTGCCCGTTGGCGGGCGTTCAAACGCTACCTGGAGAATCTGGAGCAGTATATCAAGGTTGAGGATGCAGCGGCTATCTTTGACCGCTATCTGCCCTATGCAGTGGCGTTCGGGATCGAGAAGGAGTGGCTGGCGAAGTTTGCCAAAGTGGAAGCGCCGCCGCCCACCTGGTGGATCCCCTACGGCTACCCGAGGCCCTACTTCGGTGGCCCGATCGGCGGCGGCCGACCGGCCGGTTCGGCGGGGCCGATGCCCGGCGAGGGCGGCGCGCCGTCGCTCAGCGGCGCTTCGCGTGGCCTGGGCGCCTCGCTCTCCGGGATGAGCATCGGCCTGGGCTCGATGCTTGCATCAGCATCCAACACGCTGACCAGCGCACCTTCATCCAGCGGCAGCGGCGGGGGCTTCTCGGGCGGGGGCTTTTCGGGCGGCGGCGGTTTTTCGGGCGGTGGCGGTGGCGGCGGCGGGAGCAGCTTTGGGTGACAGACCATGAACCGTAGACGGTGGAGCGGGACGACGGGTGAGCGATGGCCGATCGTCCATCGCTCGCCGGCTGATTGATTTCAAAGAAGGAGGCATCATGCCAGGACAAGGGCGCATCATCGGCATCATTCTGATCGCGGTTGCGTTGATCGCCTGTCTATTGGCGACGGCGCTGTTGCTGGCCCAGGTTTCGAGCAATGAGACGACCGTGACAGGCGCCATCCTGGGGCTGTTCATCGTGGCGCTCGTGTTCGTGCTGCCGCTCGGTGGAGGCGGGATCTATCTGTTGACCAAGAGCCAGCAGGAGAAGGCGGAGTATGCCGAGGTGGAGAAGCAGAAGAAGCTGCTCGGCATGGTGCTGGCCCAGGGCAAGGTGACATTCTCCGAGGCCAGTCTGGAGCTGAACCTGCCGCGCGAGCAGGTGGAGGACTTGGTCCGGGATCTGGTAGGCAAGAATCTGTTCAGTGGCGCCATTAACTGGAACGATGGCATCCTTTACTCCAAACAGGCGTCACAGATGAAGGCGGATCGCAAGTGCCCCAACTGCGCCGGTGAGTTGACGCTGGCAGGCAAGGGGGTCATCGAATGTCCATTCTGTGGATCGGAAGTGTTTCTGGCAAGCTGAAGCGTGGAGTTGATGCGATGACTTTGTCTTCGAACGTGACGATGAAATCGGTGAATCGAGAGCCCCAGGTCCCTTTCCTGGTGCGCGTGCTCTGGTTCTTCCTGATCGGCTGGCACATCACCTTTTGGTGGGTGTTGGCAGCGTGGTTTCTCAACCTGACGATCATCGGTCTGCCGATCGGACTGTGGATGCTCAACCGGACGCCGTTGGTGCTGACGCTGCGGATGGAGAGCAGCTATCGCGTGACTGAGCTGCGGGATGGCCAGATCAGTGCCCGCTCCCTCGGGCCGCAGCAGCATGGTTGGCTGTTGCGCCTGGTCTACTTCCTGCTGATCGGCTGGTGGTTCAGTCTGATCTGGGCCTTGCTGGGTTGGCTGCTGTGCGTTTCGATTATCGGCTTGCCCTTCGGGGTATGGATGCTCAACCGGCTGCCGGCGGTGACGACATTGATGAGGCATTGAGCGGCGGCCGGGGCTGAGGGCCAGCACGATGCAACGATGATGAAAGCTGCTGTCCAGGCAGTTTTCCCTACCAAGTCACGGAGAGACAAACATGGATCCAATCGCTAAGGGGAAGGAGCAGATGGGCGGCTTGGAGAGCCTGCTTTCGAAGCTGCCGGGCGTGAAAGGTTATCGTGAGAAGGAGCTGCGCCGGGATGCCGACAAGCAGATGCGCGATTCCCTTGCGGCGCAGTTGTCGGACCGCCGGACGCGGATCACCAGCATGCAGAACGACCTGTTAGCGGCCGGCGGGCTGCTGTGGATGGACGACCTGGAGAAGCTGGTCGGCCGGCTGCAGCTCTTGATCGACCGGATCAAGACCGCGGCCTATGGCTACGCCGGTTTTTTCGACCTCCAGCGAGTGAAGGAAGACGAGCTGTATGAGCTCGCGAGGTTCGATCAGGGGCTGTTCGAGGAGCTGCCGCGGCTCGACACCGCCATCGAGTCGCTCGGGAAGGCGAT
Source organism: uncultured Anaerolineales bacterium (assembly GCA_964423545.1). Taxonomy (GTDB): domain Bacteria; phylum Chloroflexota; class Anaerolineae; order CG2-30-64-16; family CG2-30-64-16; genus JALOOE01. The sequence goes on from CAYRFV010000143.1 coordinate 4,427, forward strand.
CGCGTCGAACGAGGGCATCAAGGAGGCTGCCACCGCGGTGGGCAACATCCTTGCACGCATGAACGAGACCTTCGGTCACCGGCTGGATGCGATGCGGGAAGCGTGAAGCACACGGTCGTCTCGCGCGCCGCGTGCTACCCAGCGCTCACCGCGCATGCGGCGTCTAGCGGCGCATCCATTGATCTGTCACTGTGAGTCCAAGTTCTCAGGAGGATGAGCCCCATGGCACGGATTATCGATGTCGTACAAGCGCCCGATCAAGGGCAGGATCAGATGGTCTACCGAGTGCCGGAGTCCGGATCCGGCGATTTCCGCCTCGGCTCGCAGGTTGTCGTGCGCGAGAACCAGACGGCCGTCTTCTATCGCGATGGCAAGGCGCTGGATACGTTCGGGCCAGGACGCCACACCATCACCACGGCGAACATCCCGCTCTTGATCAATCTCGTACAGCTCGCAACCAGCGGGCAGACGCCGTTCACGGCTGAAGTCTACTTCGTCAATATGCGCGATTTCATCGACATGAAGTGGGGCACGCCCGAACCGATCTCGGTGCGAGACAGGGATCTGGGGCTGGCCCGGCTGCGCGCCAACGGTCGCTACAGCATGGCGGTCTCCGATCCGCAGATGTTCGTCACCAAGATCGTCGGCACGCAGGGGCTCTACCAGACCAGCGACATCGCCGACTATCTTCGCGGCATCATCGTCAGCCGCCTCACCGATCTCCTGGGCGAGTCGAAGGCGGGACTGTTTGATCTGCCGGCGCTGTTCGATGAGATGAACGCTGCTGCGCGGGTGAAGGTGGCCGAAGATTTCGCCGCACTGGGTGTCACGATCAAGGCCATGTTCATCCAGTCGATCAGCCCGACCGAAGAGACCGCCAAGGCGATCGACGAACGGTCTTCTATGGGGGCAATCGGCGATATGCAGAAGTACCTGCAATTCCAGGCTGCGCGGGCAATGGGCGACGCTGCCAAGTCGGGCGGCGACGCGGGCAGCGCGATGGGCACCGGCGTCGGGCTGGGCGCCGGCGTCGGACTCGGCGCTGGCATGGCAGGCATGGTCAGCCAGGCGATGCAGGGCGCGATGCAGCCCCAACAGCCGGCCTCGGCCGCCGCAAGCGCTGGAGCCGCCGCGCCAGAGGTGATGAATCTCGACGAAGCGGCAGCCTATTTGAAGGTCAGCCCGCAGGACATTCTGGGCCTGATCACGTCGGGACAAGTCAAGGCCAAGCAAATCGGCGCCGAGCATCGCATCTCCAAGAAGGCGCTGGACGACTTCCTGGCGTCATAAGCGGGAAAGCCGGAAGGCCAGGCTGCATCGAGGCGGCGTCTCCAGCGATGTCCGGAGACGCCGCCTCGTCTTTGTGATCCCGGGTCTGCAATCGGACGCGATGTATGGCCCATTACAGCCGGTCATGCGCGATTCTCGTACCATGTCTGTCGGAGTCCATGCGGAGCGGTGAGTTCTCCGGTGGGCGTGGGTCGATCAGAGAGCAGGAAACCAGGCGCGAAAGAGGAACTGAGTCGGTGCTGCAGGCCTGCTGGCGACGTCTTGACGTGGTTGGCGTCGCCAGCGGACCGCAGCGTGTTCTTCTGTTTTCAGAAAAGCCAGGCAAACTTACCATCCGGCGCTGATTGACCGCCCTCTCACCTTCTTGTCAACCCTTCCAGGCGTTCCACCAGTTCCGCCAGCACCGCAAAGGCGGCTTCAACCGGTTCGGGCGTGGTCATGTCCACCCCGGCGACTTTCAGTGCATCAATCGGATACATGGAGGCGCCGGCCTTCAGGAACCGCAGGTAGTCGCTGGCCGCGGGGGAGTCGAAGCGCTGTGCGTCGCGGCGCACGCGCTGGCACAGTGCATTGGCCGCAGAGATGCCGGTGGCGTATTGGAAGACGTAATAGTCGACGTACAGATGCCCGAAGGTGGCCCACTCGATGCCGACGCGCGAGCGGTCCACGGCCACCTCGCCGCCATAGCCCTCCGAGAAGAGATCCGCCATCAGCTCGATCATGTCGTCAGCGCTCATTCCCACGCCGCGTTCCTCGCGCTGATGCACCTCCAGCTCGAAGCGCGCCAGGGTGGGCATGACGAAGAAGTAGCGATGGAAGTTTGACATCGCTTCTTCGATCACCGCGATCTGAAAGGCCGGGTCCTGGACCGTCTCCAGCAAGTGGCTGCGCACCATCGCCTGGTGGAAATTCGATGCCGTCTCGGCCACGAACATGCTGTAGTCGCTGTAGAGGATCGGCTGGCTCTGCCATGCGAGATAGGAGTGCATGGAATGGCCCAGCTCGTGGGCCAGGGTGCTCATGCTGAGCATCTCATCGGTATAGCTCATCTTGATGAACGGATAGGCGCCGGGCGCTCCCGAAGAGAACGCGCCGCCCGCCTTGCCCCGGCACGGATAGACATCCACCCAACGTTGTTCCAGACAGCCCCGGCGCATGGTTGTGACGTATTCCGGCCCCAACGGAGCCAGCCCGGCACAGATCAGCTCGATCGCGCGTTCGTAGGACACAACCGGAGGGCTGTCGGTCAGCGGCGCCCAGATGTCGTAGGGTTGCAGGGTTTCGACGCCGAGCGCGCGACGACGCACCGCCCAGTAGCGCCGCCAGGTCGGCAGGTTCCGCTTGAACACTGCGATCAGGTTGTGGAACACCTCGACCGGGATGTTGTGGCCGAACAATGCCATCTCCAGCGTCGAGACATGGCGGCGAGCGCGCATGGCGAAGACGTTGTTCTTGACCGAGGTCAGTAGATTCGAGGCGAGCGCGTTCTTGTGCGCCAGGTAGGTGTCCATGTAGCCTTCCCAGGCCGTCCGGCGCGCCTCACGATCTGGCCCCGTCAAGATCCTGTCCAGGGTGCCTTGGGTCACCGGCAGCTTCTCTGCGCCCGCGGTTCGGGCCGCCGGAAACCTGAAGTCAGCGTCGGTCAGCATGCTGTACGTTGTCTCGACATTGGCCGCGGGCGCAGCCAGCAGACCGAGAATCTCCTCCACCTCGGCCGAACGCATGTGCGCCTGCCTGCGAAACAGGTCATCGATATAGTGGCCGAGATAGGCCAGTCTGGCGTTCTCAGCCAGCCACTGCCGCAGCGTCGCTTCGCCGATGGCAAGCAGCTCGGGGGCGAGAAACGCAACAGCGGCCAGAACCTGGCCCTGCAACCCCTGGGCGCGACCAAATCGCTTCGCCGCAGCGGCGTCGTTGGTGTCCACGGAGTATGACATCTCGGCGTACGTGTCCAACCGCTGCGATCGCCCGATCAGGTCTTGGATTGCCTCCATGGCTTCGGCCAGGACGTCCGGGCCGGCTGCCAGCCGGTTCCGGTAGCGGGCCAGGTCATCCAGGGCGGCAGGCATCCGGTCGAACTCGGCGTCCCATGCCTCGCTGTCGGCGAAAACGCTCGGCGCGTTCCATGTGTACCTGGGATCGATTTCCCAGTGTGCGGGAATTGTTATAGGTGTCATATGAGGAATCCTATAGGGTCAGACCAGCTGTAGCGCTCCTGGCGCGCACTACAGCTCATTCTCGTTGAGCAGAACCGTGCGGCCATCCGCCAACAGAACCTGAATCTCAGTGGATGCCGTTGCGCTGGAGGCGTTCACGGCAGCCACAGGGCAGGCCTCGCCGGGCCGCACGGGAAAGAGCAGCGTGACAAGCCGCGCCGGGCCGACCACGGTCCACTCGTAGATTGCCGTTGGCGTCGGCGCGAAGTCACCCTGCTGGTGGTTCTTGATCGCTCTCCAGCCCTGGAATTCAGGGGTCTCCTCTCCATGGGCCACGCGGACGCTCAGGCTTCCCGGCCGGGCGGTCGGCAGGATCGTGAGATTCGGTTGGTCGGGATCCACGCTGCGCACCGCCAGCCCGTCGGTTTCGACGCTGTTCGCGTTGAGGTGCCACAAGAACTGGTAGGTGTGCGGGGCGGCGTCGCTGGGGATCAGGCGGTCGATGACGATGGCGCATGGGCCAGGGAGAGGGTTGCTCTGCTTCAAGAAGATCACGGTGCGGCGATGCGCCGCCATGCGTGCTGCGTCCGGCCCGTAGCCCTCGTCGTAGACCCCGGCGGCCACATCATGGGTCGGCGTGATGCGCAGGCTGCCATCGGAAGGGATCGACACATCGAAACGCTCGCGACTGAAGGCCAGCCGGCGGTTCTGGTCCTCGCCGTCGACGCGAACGGTGTTGTGCGCCCGCGTCGAAAGCACGTAACGCCGCATTTCCGATGCATCGTAGGCGTAGTTGCCGCCCTCTGTGAGCAGGAGACGGCCGTACGCGTGGAGCAACAAGCTCAGCTTGTCCTCGTGCTGGTGACCATAGCCGAAGTGCCCGGCGTCGAGCAACGCCCAGACGGCGTCAGGCGCCCAGCCGGTGCGCATCACGTAGTAGCCCGCGTACGGGAAGGCCAGCGAGGCCTCCGGTGGCGG
>CAYRFV010000143.1:8860-13354 GCA_964423545.1 uncultured Anaerolineales bacterium
CGACTGGGCAGGCGGCCGGCCCTGCGCACCCTTCGTGCGCGCCCACAGGAAATCGGCGCGAGCGGGATAGTCGGCCACTGCGCTCTTCATGAGCCCGGCGACTTCGTGCCAGCCGCCGTCGTTGAGGTCAGGCAGGCGGCCGTCGGGCATCATCATCAGCACGTTGACGGCGTGCATGCGCTCCATGCTGGTGCGAAAGGCGGCAGGAATCGGCTCGTCGTAGGCCTGGCACACGTCGATCAACCACTGGTAGTTGTTGATGTCCACCTGGTGATAGCCGGTCGAGAGCTCTACCTGCCAGCCGTCTGGATAGATCTGCGCGTCGAGCTCCGCCACCATGCGGTCGAACGCGTACGCCTTCCAGGCCGCGGCATCGCGAAACTGCGGGTAGAGGATGCCGATCTGCGCCAGGCCGTTCATCTCCATGATCAGCCAATTGCCGGTGCGGTGGAAGTTGCGCAGCCGCCAGCCGTGCTCCCACACCGATTTGTACCAGTCAACCAGTACGTCGTCTGTGAAATGCGGCGACCGCAAGAAGCTGTGCAGAGCCCACTGCCACACACCGCCCATGCGGATGCCCGCCTCGATGGTGCGCCAGCAGAGGGTGGCGCCGCCGTCAGCGTTCTCCGGGACGATCGCCTGGCGCACCCAGCTTCTGAAGAAGCGGACGAAGGCCGCGGCGAAACGTTCGTCGCCGGTCGCGCGATAACGCTCGGCCAGGATGCCCCATTCAGAATGGCGGCTGAGCTGCCACGTCCACTCCTTGTACTGGTTGAAAGTCGGGTTGATGAACCAATCGACCTCCCCCACAAAACGGTGCGGCGTGCTGCAGGAGATCAATTCGCCGGAGAGAATGCGCTCCGCGGCCTGCTCAGCGGGTTCTCCTTCTTTCATGAAGTGCGTCCCGCGAAACTCGCGTTCGATGCGCAAGAAGCATTCTGGCCGCAGGGTGCGGCGCACTTCGGCCGCGAACAGCCAGCGCGCGAGTGCGTAGTCTCCGTGCGCTGCTGCCTCAGGGATGCCTTCCAGCCCGGGCCGAGTCGTGTCGATCTTGGCGAAGAATTCGGCGTCGCTCAACCGTGGGCCGATCAATGGGGTCGTCGGTGTCGTCATACTGGTTCTGGTCCTTAGCCTTCGGGGATGGTAATGACAGATAGGCTTGTTGAAAACTTCGTGTCGTTCGCCGGTGGGTCGGGCGTTCTGGTGATTCACGGGTTGCCGGTATCCAAGTGACTCCGCCCGACGATTACTGCGGGTCCAGGCCGCGGCTGATGCCAGCGCGCGCATCCGATACGGTTCTCTATCCCCGGCGCGTCGACAAGCCTGGGAAGACGCGGGGTCTGTGCTTCGGTAGGCTATGTCGTGCGCTTCACCTCCGACACTTCGGCCATCATCTCGATGATGCTGGTCCGGCCCGATTCGGTATCGGCTCCCATCATGCGCGCCAGCTCGACCACCCGCTCGTCACCGGCGAGCGCATGCACCTGCGTGATTGTGCGCTCGCCGGCTACCTGCTTCGCCACATGGTAGTGCACGTCGCCGTAGGCGGCAAGCTGCGGCAGGTGGGTGATGCAAAGCACCTGGTGGCCGGCGATGGTTGATGGGTGTGAGGGTGGGGTGGGACGGCGCTCCGCGTTTCCCGCCTCGCGCCCCTCGATGGCCGATGCCTGATCCCGGGTGAGTCCCCACAGTTTGCGCCCGACCGTTGCGCCGACGCGGCCGCCAATCCCCTGGTCGATCTCATCGAAGATCAGTGTTGGGGTCTCATCGGCGCGGCCGAGGACGGTCTTGAGCGCCAACATCAGCCGCGAGGTTTCGCCGCCCGATGCAACCTTCGCCAGCGGTCGCAGCGGCTCGCCTGGGTTGGCTGACACGAGGAAGACGACGTCGTCCAGGCCGTGGCTGTCGAACGCATAGCGGCCTGGCTGCTCGCCGGTCGCGGCCGCAGCCGCCGCATCGACGATCGCGCCGTTCGGATCGCGCGTCCAGGCGATCTGAACGCCGAAGCGCGCCCGCGCCATTTGCAGATCAGCCAGCTCCCCCTCGATCGCTCGTGCGATCCGCTCGCCTGCCGCGCGTCGCGCGGCAGACAACGCCGCACCCAGACCGCCCAGGCGCGCGAGCAGTTCGGCTTCCTCCGCCTCCAGCGCTTCGATGCGCTCACCTGCGTGGCTGATCGTCTCGAGCTCCGCGGCGGCGCGCTCGCCGTAAGCCAATACATCGGGGATCGTGTCGCCGTATTTGCGCTGCAGGGTGTGGATGAGGTGCAGCCGTTCCTCAACCTGCGCCAGTCGCCGCGGGTTGAACTCGATCTCCTCCCCGTAGCGGCCCAGCTCGCGGGCCAGGTCATCGAGAAGCGCCTCCGCCTGCTCAAGCTGCTCGGCCAGGGGTGCGACGTCCGGATCGATGCGCGCCAGCCGACCGAGCGCCTGCTCGATGCCGCCGATCGCGTCGAGGACTGCCATCTGCTCCCCGTCGCTCTCTTGCAGCAGCCGCAACGCCTCGGCGCTGAACTGCGCCAACTGCTCGGCGTTCGCCAGGCGACGGCGTTCGGCGTCCAGCTCCTCCGGCTCTCCTTCCTGGAGCCTGGCCGCCCGGATTTCCTGCACCTGGTAGGCGAGGAGGTCGATGCGGCGGGCGCGCTCGCGCTCGTCCTGACGCAGGCTCTCCAACTCGCGGCGCAGGCTGCGGATGCGCCGCGCCAGATCGGCGACCTCCGCGACCTGCGACTGGATGCCGGCGTAGCGGTCGAGCAGCCCCACATGCTCGCGCTCGCGCAGCAACGACAGGTGCTCGCCCTGGCCATGGACATCGATGAGCAAGCCGCCGATCTCGGCCAGCAGCCCGCTGTTGACGGCGCGACCGTTGACGCGCGCGACCGATCGGCCATTGGCGCGCACCTCGCGCGCCAGGGTCAGCAGATCGGGGGCATCCCCTTCCAGGCTGTTCTCGGCCAGCAAGGGCGCCAGCCGCGCGGCAGCCGAGGGCGAGAGCTGGAATACACCCTCGACCTCGGTGCGCGCAGCGCCTGCGCGCACCACTTCCTGCGAGGCCCGATCGCCCAGCAGCAAGTTCACAGCATCGATGATGATCGACTTACCCGCGCCCGTCTCCCCCGTCAACACGCAGAAGCCGGGGCCGAAGGTCATGGCGAGCGCGTCGATGATGGCCAGATCGCGGATGCGGAGTTCAGCTAACATGCGTTGCTCTGGGTGATACAGGCTACAAAAGCGGCAGACCGACGAGGTCCGAGCGCGCCGTTCGAAGCTCCGTGCTGTCAGCCCGTCGTTTAGCCTTCCAGCCGGCGCACCTGTGGGATGAAGACGATCATGAACAAGGCGAAGGCCAGAGTGATCCCTGCGCCTAACAGCACCGCGAAGGTCAAGCCGTAGGCCTGCGCCAACACGCCGGCCAGCAGCGAGCCGAACGGCATCGTGCCGAAGAACATGAGTGAGTAGACGCTCATGACCCGGCCGCGCAGCTGGTCGGGGATGATCATCTGCACCAGGGTGTTGCTGGTCGTGTTCTGGATGATGAACCCGAAGCCGACGGCTACCAGCAGGATCAGCGACAGGGCGAAGTTCGATGAGAGAGCAAAACCCATCAGAGCCAGGGGAAAGAGCAAGCTGCCGGCGGTCAGCTGCAAGCCCTTGCGGCGAGAGCGTGTCAGGCTGGCGACCGTCAACGACCCGCTCAGCGCGCCGATTCCGACCGCTGCACTGAGCGCGCCGAGGCCGGTCTCACCGACGTGCAGTTTGTCCACGGCATAGGCCGGCATCAACACTGCGTAGGACATGCCGAAGATCGACGTCACGGCAGCGAGCATGACCAGGACGCGAACGGTCTGAGTGTCCCAGACATAGCGTAGCCCATCGCTGATCTCTTCGGTAAAGCGTCGCGTGCGCGGCGGCTTGGCTGCTTCGTTGAGGCGCATCCCCCAGAGGGCCACCAGGGTGGCGATGTAGCTGAAGCCATTGAGGGCGAAGCACCACATCGCGCCCACCGCTCCCAGGATCACCCCACCGATCGCGGGACCTGCCACGCGACCCAGATTGAACATGGTCGAGTTGAGCGCAATCGCATTCTGGAGATCGCGGCGATCGTCTACCAGCTCTACGGTGAGCGCCAGGCGCGCGGGCGCCTCAAACGCATTGATGACTCCGAACAGGGCGGCGATGGCAGCAATGTGCCAGACCTGCAACGCCTTCGAGGCCGTGAGCAGCGCCAGGAGGAAGGCGCATGCCATGGCGCAGGACTGCGTTGCAAGCATCAGGCGTCGTTTGGAGCGACGGTCGGCGATGGCGCCGGCCGGCAGCATCAGGAACAGAGTCGGGATCGAGCCGGCAAAGGAAATCGTCCCCAGCGCCAGCCTGGAGCCGGTCAGCTCGTAGACAAGCCAGCCCTGCGCTACGCTCTGCATCCACATCCCCATCAGGGAGAGCATTTGGCCGATGAACCAGCGCCGATAGTTGGGGTAGTGCAGCGCGCTGAACG
>CAYRFV010000144.1:0-13346 GCA_964423545.1 uncultured Anaerolineales bacterium
GCGTCCTTGCCGTGGCTGACGCCGGGCCCGTCGCTGGCGCTGCACACGGCCTGCGCCCGCGGCTGGGTGAGCGCCATGCTCGACACCCACGTCCCGGTCACGACGCTGCCCAGCCACATCCTCGAAGATCCCGATAAGCTGGCCGCCTACGGGGCGCTCATCCTGCCGCACATGGATGTGTTGAGCCGAGAAGCCTTGCTGGCGATCCGTGCGTATGTCGAAGCGGGCGGCGCGGCCTATCTGTGCGGCGATCCGTCGCGGCTGGACAGCAGCCTGCAGGAAACGCATGGCCAGTGGATCAAGGAGATCTTCGACCTCGACTGGCAGCCACTCGCTGGGCTTGCGCACGATGCGCAGGTGCGCCGCTGTAAGTTCGAGCGCGATGCGCCCCTCGGCTCGACCTATGACCTCTACCTGCGCACCGTTCCCACGCCGCCGCCTGGTCTGCCGCTGCCCGGCTGGAAGATCAACCCATCGCATTTCGGCCAGACCGCGCCCGGCGCAAGCTGGTCAACGGTCGCCGAAATCGCGGCGACGGATGAGGACCGTCCGCTCTTCCCGGCCATCGGCGTGAAGGTGCTGGGGAAGGGACGGCTGGTCTTCAGCAGCGTGCTGTGGGGCAAGCAGTACGACGAGCGCCGCGCGCCCGCGCTCGCGACCTGGATGCATGACCTGGTCTGCTGGCTGGCGGCCCGGCCCATCCCGGTGCAGGTATCCGCCCCCCGCGCGCTCCAACTGGGCACAACGCGCGTGGATGACGGGTGGCTGCTCTACCTGATCAATCAGTCCAACGATGTACAAGGCCGGCGTCAGGAGTGGGCGGAGATGATCAAGGTCGCCGAACGACCATGGCCCATCGGCCCGGTGACTGTGACGGTTTCCGACGCAAGGCAAGCGGTCGCAATCTATGGGCCCGCGCCCGATGCGATCACGACAGATGACGCCAATTTGCGCGTCACGTATACCGGCTTCCAGGATCATGCGGTGCTGCATGTGCGATAGCCGCCGCCCGTCCTATTCGTGAGGGAAAAAACAACTATGAGCCAGGGCATCATCATCTATGCCGAGCGTGATCTCTACAAGGCGATTACGCGCGTCACCCATGAGGTCATCCTGTCCTCACATCAGGCAGGCGAGGCGATCCAGGCTGCCGTGGACGCGGCCGGTGAGGTAGGCGGCCAGGTGTTCATCGAGCCGGGCCGCTACCCCCTGGCTCAGCCGATCCGCCTCCGCCATCGCATGCGGCTGAGCGGCGCGGGCCGCGGCACGCGGCTGGAGGTGGCCGGCGAGGCGGGCATCCTGCTCGAAAGCCTCGACAGCGCCGAGGTGTCCGACCTGGCGCTCGTGGCGGCCAAAGGGTGCAACGCGCAAGCCGGGCTGATCCTCGACGGCTGCGGCGATTGCCAGGCGACGAACGTCTTTGCGGGCGGCTTTGCAGGCCACGGCATCTGGCTGCGCAACCACGCCTTCCTCTGCACGATCCGCGGGTGCAGCGCGGCAGGCAACGCCAGGTCGAACATCTTCCTGGACACTCTCGCCATGCACGGCCGCGCCGGGCGCTATCTGCCCAATCTGGTGACCGCTTGCATGGTCTACGGCGGCGGGGTGGGGATCGAGGCCCGCCGCGCGGTCGTGGCGAACATCACCGATTGCTGCGTTTTCCAGACCCACGCGAGCGGCTTCCACGTGCATTCTGTCAGCAATAGCGTGGTCATCACCGGTTGCCGCACCTTCCAGGTGGGCAAGCACGCCGTGCTGCTCGAAGACAGCGACGAGCTCAACCTGTCGTCCAACATCTTCTGCTGGCACATCGAGGACGGCGTGGTGATTCGCAACGCGCATTGGGGAACGATCTGCGCCAACGAGATCATTGACAGCGGCAGCTACAACTCGGGCGTCGAAGATCGGACTGCGACCTGGGATCAGCTCCCGCACGATCTGCCGCCCTACAGCGGCCTGAAGCTGTTCAACGTGTGCGGCTACAACGTGTCCGGCAACACGATCTTCAATTGGGGCGTCTGCCCGCCGATGGAGTACGGCGTGTACGAGGACGAGCAGAGCGCCAAGAACAACATCACCGGCAACAGTATCAACTTCTTCGTCAAGGAAGATGTGCTGGCGCTGGGCCGCGCGAGCGTGGTCAGTAGCAACGTGAGCTACGCCGATCGGCCGCATCAGGATCGCGCCGGCCTGCAACACTGGTTTCAGACGTTCCGGGCGGAGATGAAGGACCAGTTCGTCGCCGACCAGCTCGCCTAGCTTCACCATCGAGATACGGGTGCACCGATGAGTTACGAGAGAGCCAGGAAAGCCATCCACCTCCAGCCAACAGAGAAGATCGCACTGTTCGAGTTGATCGAAGACCCGCGCCTCGCCCTGCAAGTCAGCGGGATCGACCCGCGCGAGGACGCGTTGCGTGCCTTTGCGGAGACATACAAGCGACTGGAGGTGGATCTCATCTTTCCGCACACACTGCCCGAGACCAAGCGGGTGGCAGAAGCGGATGATTCTTGGGGCGTCAGCGGCATCAAGCCGAAGACCAGGGGACATGTGGACTTCCAGACGGGCCAGGACGTGATCGCCTATGACCCTGCGGAGTGGATCCGCAAAGGGGGCGCAGGCGTCCCGCTCGATCCCGCTTCGCCCTCGCTCATCGCGGACATGGCCGAATGCTTCTATCGGAACTGGAAGCCCAAGCAAGACTTGCTGGGTGACGACACAATGGTTCCTGGCACATGGGGGTTCACGCTCTATCACTGGCTGCAGAACACCTTCAGCCTGGAGCTCACCTGTCTGGCCGCGACAGACTACCCGGACGAATTCCGGGCGCTGCTCGAACGCTTCGCCGAGGTATCGAGCTATGTCCTGCAAGCCTGGGCGCTGCTGCCGATCGAACTGCTCATCAGCCACGATGACCTGGCCATGCAGCGCGGCCTGGTCTTCCGGCCGCAGTGGTATCGCGACAATATCATCTCCTGGTATGCGAAACTCTGGGAGCCGCTAAAGCGCAGAGGCATCAAGATCCTGTATTGGTCCGACGGCGACTACTCCGCCGTGCTGGACGACATCCTGGCGTGCGGCGCCGACGGCTTCATGATCGAGCCGATGATTGACCTGGTGGCGATGGTGGACCGCTACGGCGGCAGCAAGTTCATCGTCGGCAACGCCAACAGCGCCATCCTCAGCTTCGGGACGGAGGCAGAGGTGGAGGCGGAAGTCCGGCGCTGCGTGGAGACGGCCGGACGCTTCCCCGGCTATTTCCTCTGCGCGACCGGCTCCATCACCCACACCATGCCAGCAGCCAACGTGGAGGCCTATTTCCGGAGCGTAGCGCAGTATCGCGACCGGTCATTGCGAGCCTGAGCTGTCAGCTAATAGGCGGTGAAAGGAGGTGACGAGCTCACGATGAGCGCAGTCGCTAAGCGACTCGGCCGAACATGCTAGTTGAAATCAGGTCAGATGATCCGCAAGCTGGTGTGCATCCCCAAGGAGGACGAAGTGAGCACCAAAAACCTGAGTCGCCGCACGTTCCTGCACCTTGCGGCAGGTACCGCCGCCGGCACATTGCTCGCAGCCTGTGCCACGCCAACCCCACAGGTCGTGGAGAAGACGGTCGAGAAGGTCGTCACGCAGGTCGTTGAGAAGCCGGTCGAAAAGATCGTCGAGAAACCGGTGGAAAAGGTGGTCGAAAAGCCGGTCGAGAAGGTCGTCGAGAAGGTCGTCACTGCTCCCGCGCCCAAGACCAAAACCCGGCTGGTGATGTGGGGCATCTGGGCCGCCGGAACGCCCGGCGCGGACGCGATCAACGCGATGATCGCCAAGTACCAGACTGACAACCCCGATGTCACCATTCAGTATGTGCAATTCGATAACAATGCCCTCAAGGCGACCATTCTGCCGACGTCGTTCGCCGGCGGCGCGCCACCGGATATATTCTACACCGTGGGCTTCGAGTGGCTCTTTACCTACGTACGGTCGAACCAGATCATTGACATCACCAGCTACTACACGGCGAACAAGATGGGCGACCGCTACGTGCCGGGGTTGGAGTCAGTCTACAAGTACCAGGGCAAGTACTACGGAGTGCCCTGGTACTTGGGCGGGACCCCCTTTGTTTTCTGGAACCTCGATCTCTTCAACAAAATAGGGGTCAAGCCCGAGGACGCCATGAAGGATGTCGATGCATGGGCCGAGGCTTGCGAGAAGTTCCTCAAGGCGGGCATCACTCCGATTGCGTTCGGTGACAAGGGTGGCTGGACGGCCGTACACTGGCACTCGAACTTCGTGAAGAATCAGATCGGCGCGGATCGCCTGACCGCTCTCTCCACCAAGCAGAGTGGACATTGGTCCGATCCCGACGTCATTGCCGGCACCAATTACCTGATGGATTTCTACAAACGCGGCTACCTGGGAAAGGGCACAGCCAACGAAGACTACGGCGTCGCGTCCCAGAATTTCCAACAGGGCAAGGCGGCGATGCTGGGTACAGGCGGTTGGGAGGTCAGTGGGCTGAACACCTTCCAGGAAAAGACCAACCCCAACTTCCAGTGGGACTTCACGCAGTTCCCCATCACACCTGGCAAGCCCGGCAAGGGCAGCGATTGGGTCTTCTGGGCCGAGGCGTGGGCAGCAGCCAAGACCATCACCGATCCCAACATCCAGGTGAAGTGGCTGGACGCCCTCGGGTCGCTGGACTACCAGGCGCTATGCTACCAGAAGAATCAGCAGATCTATGCAGTCAAGGGTGTAGCTGAGAAGGCCGGCATCAAGCTGGCGCCGCCGCTGCAGAAGCAGTTCGGCTTTTACGCCAAAGCTACATCGCTGATCCCGATCCCCGATGTGGCAATGACCACGGCTTCGTCCACCGTGCTGTACGACGAGCTGCGCGGTATGTTGTTGGGGGCAGTGAGCGTCCAGGATGCCATGAAGCACATCGATGAGGCCCTGGCGAAGAACGATGGGTATAAGTGAGGTTCACCCGTTGGCGGGGAGTTCTTGATCACACCCACCTGTCGGACCTGACGCTGCCCTGAGTCGACCAGGCCCGACAGGTGGTCGTCCGCCCTCCAAGGAGTGGAGCGATATGTCCGCCGCCCTTTCTGCTCGCACTCGTCCGCCAGTTCATCGCGAAGGCGGACTGCGGGCCAGGCTACGCCATCTCGTGTGGAGCGAGTCCTTCGCCCACTGGGTGTTGATTCTCCCTACGCTCGTGTTCTACATACCGCTTCAGATCCTCCCCATCATCACCGGCCTGGGGTACAGCCTGACGAACTGGTCCGGGATGAACCTGAGCCAGATGAAATTCATCGGGCTGGCGAACTATGTTGAGCTTTTCAGCGACGCCCTCTTCCAGCGGGCAGTCAAGACCACTGCTATCTTCGTAGTAGTGGTCGCTCCGTTGCTTGTGATTTTGAGTCTGCTCGTCGCCCTGGCGATAAACCGCTCGAGCCGACTTACAGGATTCGGCCGCACTGTCATTCTGGTACCGATGGCAATGTCGCCGGTGACCATCGGCCTGCTCTTTGCGTTTCTGTCCAGCCCGACTCTCGGTTTTCCATCCCTCCTGCGCTCCGTCACCGAGATCAGTATCCTCGATGACCCGATGGGCGCGCTGATTGTGGTCATCATAGCACAGCTCTGGGCCACCATCGGCGTCAATACCTTCGTGTTCCTATCGGGCCTGCAGGCGATTCCAGTGGAGGTCGAGGAGGCCGCCATGATTGATGGCGCAGGTGCTGTAACGCGCTTCCGTTTCGTCACACTCCCACTGCTGCGAGAGACGTTGATCATGAACTCGATCGTGACATTGATCGGCGCATTTCATGCCTTTGGACTGATCCTGGTAATGACTGTAGGCGGGCCATACCACGCCACGACGGTGCTGGCGATCTTCATGTACAAGCAGGCGTTCTACGGATTCCGCTACGGGTATGGGTCGGCCGTGGCAGTGATCATGTTCCTCGTGGTGGCGGGCATCACCTTTGCCCAGATGCGCATTACGCGGTCAGGAAGCACACGCTATTACTAGGAGGTGCAGGGTGAACGATACGCCTCTCTGGCTGAAGATAGTGCGTGTGCTGGCGCTGCTGTTCATCATTGTGGTGATGGGATATCCCGTGTTGTGGGCGCTGTTCAGCGCGGTGAAGTCCAACGAGCAGCTGGTCGCCAACGCTTTTCTCCCGCCCTGGCCCATTGAACCCCAGAGCTTGATCAGGGTGTGGCAGTCGGGCGACTTCGTGCGCTACTTCGTCAACACCCTCCTGATCACTCTGGTGTCTGTCATCGGCCTGGTCCCAATGAGCGCAGCCGCCGGCTACGTCTTTGCTCGCGGCAAACTACGGTATGCGGACCTGCTGTTTAGCCTGATCCTGATCGGCATGATGATCCCGGGCCAGGTGATCATGATCCCCGTGTTCCGCATGATGGCCGAATTGGGTCTACGCAATACGCTATGGAGCGTCATACTGGTGCACCTGACTTGGACACCCTTTGGCATCTTCCTGCTGCGCACTTACTATTTGACCGTTCCCTCCGATCTGGGTGACGCCGCAGTGATTGACGGTTGCAGCGAGTTTGGCGTGTTTTTCCGCGTCTATCTGCCGCTTGCCTTGCCGGCGCTGGTCACCGTCGCCATCTTCAACTTCATCTGGAGTTGGAACGACTACATCTGGCCGCTAGTTCTGATTCAGGACCCACAGTGGTTCACCGTTCAGCAGGGCGTCGTGCGATTCTCCGACCAATGGCGGGTGGATTGGTCAATGCAGAATGCGGGATTGGTGTTCTCGTTCGTGATACCACTGGTTTTCTACTTGATCTTCCGCAAAGGAATTCAGCAAGGGCTCACGCGCGGGGCGGTAAAGGTGTGAAAACGGCCGGCCGCTTCCACGGCTGTTTCCTCTGCGCAGAGGGTGCGGAGGATCGCAGTCCAACGCAGCGCAGCAGTGACGAGGAGATAGGGAGCTCGTCATGAAAGCCATCATGGTCATGTTCGACTCGCTGAATCGGCACATGCTGCCGCCGTACGGCTGCGAATGGGTGCATGCGCCCAACTTCGAGCGCCTGGCTCAGCGCACGGTTACCTTCGACACCTGCTATGTAGGCAGCATGCCTTGCATGCCCGCGCGCCGCGAACTGCATACCGGGCGCTACAATTTCCTGCATCGGTGTTGGGGGCCGCTGGAACCGTTCGATGATTCGATGCCGGAGATACTCAAGCAGAAGGGCATCTACACACATCTGGTCAGCGACCATCACCACTACTGGGAAGACGGCGGCGCAACCTATCACACCCGCTACAACACCTGGGAGATCGAGCGCGGACAGGAAGGCGATGCCTGGAAGGGACTGGTAGGAGAGCCGGAGACCGCCGAGACGCCAGACACCAGATCGGGCGTCTACTGGCGGCAGGGCCGGGTGAATCGCAGGTACCTCCAGAATGAGGTCGAGCATCCCCAGATCAGAACCTTCCAGAATGGCCTGGAGTTCATGCGGACCAATCACGCCAGGGATCGGTGGTTTCTGCACATCGAGGTATTTGATCCGCACGAGCCATTCATCTCCTATGCGCGCCACAAGGCGCACTACCCGCATGACTATGACGGCCCCGAGCTCGATTGGCCGGCCTATCGCCAGGTCACCGAGACACCCCAAGAGGTCGAGCATATCCGCTGCGAGTATGCTGCCCTTGTCAGTATGTGCGACGATAGCCTGGGCAAGGTGCTCGATTTGATGGACGATTTGGATCTCTGGAAGGATACGCTGCTCATCGTCAACACGGATCATGGCTTTCTGCTCGGGGAACACGGTTGGTGGGCCAAGATAGTCCAGCCCTTCTACAACGAGGTCGCGCATAGCCCGCTATTCATCTGGGATCCGCGTTGTCGTCGCCGAGGAGAACGCCGACGAAGCCTTGTGCAGATGATCGATATGGCGCCGACACTGCTTGGGTGCTTCGGCCTGCAACCTACACCCGATATGCAGGGCCGTGACCTGCGAGACACGATCGCCAGCGACCAACCTGTCAGGGAGGCCGCCCTCTTCGGTGTCCACAGCGGGCATGTCAACCTTACCGATGGTCGGTTCGCGTACATGCGGGCGCCCGTCTGCCCGGAGAACGAGCCACTCTACGAGTACACTTTGATGCCCACGCTGATCCGGGGGTTCATCGATGTAGCCCACTTGCGGCAGGCCGAATATGTGGGTCCATTCTCTTTCACAAAGGGGTGCCGCGTGCTCAAGGTCAAATCCAGGCCCTGGACAAAGCCTTGTCAGTTCGGCCACCTCCTGTTCGACCTCATGCAGGATCCGGGACAAGAGCATCCGATTCAGGATGCGCGCGTTGAGAGCCAGATGCTCGAACAGATGATCGGCCTCATGCGGTGGAATGACGCCCCGCCCGAGCAGTTCGAGCGTCTGGGTCTGGCCGATTGTCGGTGATCGACCTGAACGCTTTGGAACGGCGAAAGGATGAACGGGATAGCAACGCCATGACAGAGTGCAGCGCAACGAACACGATCACGCAAGGCTACATCGTCTATCGCCACGGCGCGGCCGCGATCGCGCGCGGACAGATTGACGGGACGATCCTGGCGCGGGATGATGAAGCGGCGACCGTCATGCAGGCAGCGCTCGATGCCCTGGCGCAGGTGGGCGGCGGCGAGCTCGTCATCGCCAACGGGCTGTTCGAGATCGGCCGGCCGCTGCGCCTGCCCGACCGAGTTGCGGTGCGCGGGGCCGGCCGCGCCACTGCGCTCAAGCTGGGCCGCGCCAACGAGGAAGGGGTCATCTGGCACGCCACGGATGTTGATGGCGTCATCGTCGCCGACATGGTGCTCCAGGGCATCCCCAGCCATGAAGGCTCAAGCGGTGTCATCCTGGATCAGGTCGGGGACGGCAAGGTGCAAGGTGTTTACGCCCGTGACTTCTCCGGGGTGGGCATCTGCCTGCGCAACCGGTCGTTCGCGTGCGCGCTGCTGAACAACACCACATCGGGCAACGGCCGCGCCGGCACGCTGCTGGCGCAGATCGCCTTCGGCGGCCGCGGCGGCGATGGCGTGCCGAACCTGGTATCGGGCGGCATCAGCTACGGCGAGAAGGGGCACGGCTTCGAGCTGGAGGGCAGCGTGTGCCAGAACCTGGTGGGCTGCCTCTGTTTTCAACCCATGGGTCATGGCTTCTACTTCCACAGTCATTCGTGCAGCAATCTGCTGACCGGCAGCCGATGCTTCGAGGGCCATCGCAATGCCGTGATGCTCGATCGAGCGCACGAGAGCAACATCGCGGGCAACATCTTCTGCTGGAACAAGGGGCATGGGATCGAGATCAAGTCGGTCACCTGGGCAGTGGTCTGCGGCAACGAGGTGATTGACAGCGGTGGCGTGGTGGACTACGCCAAGCCGGACGCGCTCCACGGTCGGGCCTACGGCATCTATCTGCACACCGACACGAAGTGTGCCCAGGTGACTGGAAACACCGTGTTTTGCTGGGGCGATGGGCACGCGCCGATGATCAACGGCATCTATGAGGCAGACGACTGCCGCGACAATCACATTGCCGCCAACACCGCCAACTTCTACACCGACACCGCCGTGCGGGCGATGGGCAGAGGCACGGTCGTCGGCCCGGTGCTGGGCATCCCGAAGTTCTACACCGAGCCATGGAAGGGCCCTTTCCAAACCGAGAAGGAGCAGCCGACGCAGCTCCTGAAGGAATTCGATGGGCAGCGCGTGGCCCAAGTCCTGGACAGAACGCGCCATTGAGCCTTGATCGCGCAGATAACCAAAGGAGCGGGGTATGACCGTCATGGATCGTGATTGGCTGCGCAATGCACGCATCTTCGCCCTGGAGTCCTGGTGGCCGCCCTTCTGGCCCCATCTGGAGGTGGATTGGGACAGGGCGCTTTGGACGATGAAGCGACTGCACCTGGACACCTTGCAGGCAAACGGGTTGACCAAGTGGGCATGCTACCCGACCGACCTGGTGGCGCGCCACCCCGAGCTAGGCGAGCGTGATCTCCTGCAGGAGGCGCAGGATTTCTGCCAGAAGCACGGCTTCCGTTGGATCATCTACAGCTTGTTTGCCCACGCAATGCCCATTTCGTCGGAGATGAGCAAGCCGAAGCCGGCGATCCTGCGCCCCATGTTTCCCGATCAGACCATTCACCTGAGCCAGGGCCATCGCGATACTGTTCCGGCCGAGTTCCAGGACTACTTCACCCGCTTCCACTTCGGCGACGAGCGCTACGTGGGCCACTGCCCCTTTGCGGCCGAAGATTGGCTTCTGGCCATGGTCGGTGAGATGGCCGACCGCTATGAGTACCATGCGGCCTGGCTGGACGGCAGCATCGCGTCGGGCTGGGTCAATGATCGTTTCTGGAATGTCTGCACCTGCCCCACCTGTCAGCAAGCGTACCTGGACGACTTCAGGGCGCCGATGCCCATCTTGCGCGATCTCGGCGATCCGCGTCTGATACCCTTGCGGCGCTGGGCGATGAAGCGCTTGGCCGCCTTGTTGAGTCGGGTTGTTGTCCGCTTCACCAAGGGGCATGCGGTGCCGATCGTCGGCAACATGGCCTGGCCGGATGAGGCCTGTCACTACCCATCCATTCTCGAGAACCTAGATGGCGGCCTGTTGGAACATGCGCCGGACCAGATTGACCTCGTGCGCAAAGTCTCAGAGGCGCGCCAGGTCCTGCGCACCTCCATTCACTATCCCGACTGCTACGATCCGTGGCCGCGCCTGGTTACCGCGGGCTGGGAAGTCGAGAACAAGGGGCTGACCATCCTGGCCTATGGCGGCACACCCTATCTCGCGCAGCCGGGCAAGTACTACTACGACGACAGCAATGACGAACCTGCACGTCGCATTTTCGAGTTGATGGAACGCGCGAGGCCAGTGCTGGAACGACAAGAGCGCTATGCCTACGTGGCAGTTCCGTCGCTGACACAAGTTGTGCCGGCAGAACGCTTTGCCATCCACACCACTTGCGCGCGCGGCTGGGTGAGCGCCATGCTCGACACCCACATCCCGGTGACCAGCGTGCCCTTCTATCAACTGGAAGATGCAGCCACATTTGCGGCCTATCCCGCCCTTGTCCTGGCCGACATGGAGATGATGAGCAGTGACGGGCTGCGCAACGTGCACGACTTCATACGCAACGGCGGCGGGCTCTACCTGGACTACGAGCCGGCTCGCATGGACACGGAGCGCCGTCCGCAAGACGGCAAGCTCCTGGCTGCATTGTTCGATCTGCACGATCAGTCGCCGACCCGGCAGCAGCTCATGCGCCGCCACCGATTCGAAGGCAGCAGCAGCGGCGGCGTGCCCGAAACCTACGACATCTACATGAAGCCCAGCGGATCCGCCCCGCGCGATTTCCCGCTGCCAGGAAAGAAGGTCCAACCGGCCTTTTTCGGGCATGTTGTTCCCGGAGACTCGTGGACGATTGTCTCGACCTTGAGCCCGACCGATGACGACTCGGCGCTCTGTCCGGCCGTGGCGGTCAAGACGATCGGCAAGGGACGCGTCGTCTTCAGCACGGTGGCTTGGGGCCGGCAATACAGCGTGCGCCGCGATCCGGTCATTGCCCAGTGGTTGCGCGACCTGATCCTCTGGCTGGGAAAGGAGCCGCTGCCGGTCAGCGTGCAGGCGTTGCGACTGCTTCAGCTTGGGACGATGCGTGTTAGCGATGGCTGGCTCCTCTATCTCGTCAACCAGAGCAACGATGTGCAGAATCCACGCCAGGATTGGCGTGAGTTCATGAAGGTGGCTGAACGGCCACTGCCCATTGGCCCGGCAACGATCACCGTGGCGGGTGGCACGATAGCGCACGCCATCTACGGCCCGCAGCCCTCGACTGTCGCCGTCCAAGACGGAGTCCTGACGGCCCACTACAGCGATTTCCATGACCATGTGGTTCTGCACGTCCGGTAGTTAGGGCGGCAGTGAACAGAAAGAGCCATCCGGAAACAAGGAGAGAATCATGCCCGCAACTGACCGCAACTGGCTCCGCAACGCCCGCATCTTCGCGCTGGAGTCCTGGTGGCCGCCTTTTTGGCCGCACCTGGAGGTAGACTGGGACAAGGCGCTGTGGACGATGAGGCGCCTGCGTCTCGATACCTTGCAAGCCAATGGTATCACCAAGTGGGCCTGCTATCCCACAGACCTTGTGGTGCGCCACCCCGAGTTAGGCAGCCGAGACCTGCTGCAAGAGGCGCAGGACTTCTGTGAGAAGCACGGTTTTCGCTGGATCATCTATTCGCTCTTTGGGCACCCGATGCCGATCAGCGCCGAGCTCAGCCTGAGCAAGCCGGCCTTGCTTCGTCCCATGCTCCGAGACAAGACGATTCACCTGAATGACCAGCATCGCGTCACCGTGCCGCCGCAGCTGCAGGATTTCTCGACCCACTTCCACTTCGGCGATGAGCGGTACATCTCTCATTGCCCCTTCGCCGCCGAGAGCTGGCTGCTGGCGACGGTGGGCGAGATGGCCGATCGTTACGATTACCATGCTGCCTGGCTCGATGGCAGCATTCGTCTGACCGGGTGGGCGAACGAGCCGTTCTGGAACGTCTGCATCTGCCCCACCTGCCAGCAGGCCTACCTGGAAGACTTTCGCGCGCCGATGCCCATCATCGACGACGTCAGCGACGCCAGGCTTCTTCCCCTGCGCCGTTGGGCCATGCGGCGCCTGGGCGCCCTACTGGGAAAAGTGGCTGACCGCTTCACCAAGGGTCATGCGGTGCCCCTGGTCGGCAACATGTCGCAGTTGGATCTGACCTGCTTCGATCCACACATCTTCGCCAATGTGGACGGCGCGCTCCTGGAGCACGCGCCGGACACGGTTGACCTGGTGCGCAAGGTCTCACAGGCCCGCCAAGTCATGCAGACAGCCATCACCTACCCGGACTGCTACGATCCCTGGCCGCGTCGCGTGACTGCCGGCTGGGAGGTGGAGAACAAGGGTCTGCTCATTCTGGCTCACGGTGGCACACCGTATTTGGCCCAACCCGGCAAGTACTACTATGATGATCACAACGACCAACCAGCCAGACGTATCTTCGCTTTCATGGAACAGAACAAGTCGCTCTTGGAACAGCAGGAACGCTACGCCTACTGCGCCGTGCCAGCGCTCACCGAGATGGTCCCTGCCTCGAGCTACGCTTTCAGCCTGACCTGCGCCCGCGGGTGGCTGAGCGCGCTGCTTGACAGTCACCTGCCTGTGACCGGAGCGCCATTCTTCATCCTGGATCGCCGGGACGCCTTCAGTGCCTATCCGGCCCTCGTCCTGACGAACATGGAGATGATGAGCGACCAGACACTTGTCAATGTGCACGACTATGTGGAGA
>CAYRFV010000145.1:0-11422 GCA_964423545.1 uncultured Anaerolineales bacterium
GATGAGGTCGCGCTGGACCATTTCGCCAGCTGCCACTTCGCCAAAGAGCTGAGCCTGCGCGGGGTTGGAGCTTGACCATGAGCAAGTCGCAACGCATCCTGGCTTTCCTGGCCTATCTGCTCCTCGTGGTGGGCTGGATCCTCGTCCTGCTGTTTGGCCGGCGCAGCCGCCTTGCCGTCTATCACATGAAGCAGTCGATGGCACTCGTGCTATTTCTCCTGGCTGTGGCGGCGGGATGGGCTGTGTTCACCTGGCTTTCGGCCTGGATTTCGTTCCTCTTCATCGTCGGCGTCGCCTCCTTCAGTCTCGTGATGGCAGCGATCGTCTTTTGCCTTGTCGCCTGGATCGTGGGGATGAGCAACGCGTTGGGGGCGCGCATGCGTCCGCTTCCCATCGTCGGCGCGTGGGCGAAACGGCTGCCCCCTCGCTGACGCATGCAGGCGCTGTCGAGACGCTGGCTGCACGGCGTGCACTCCTCCGGATTCGGTGACACAATCTGGAGGAGTGTCTTTCTGACACCTTCTCAGGAGGAGTTTGATTCATGCCACGAATTGCTTTGATCGGCGCGGGAAGCATCGTCTTCACCCGCAACCTGTGCAGCGATATCCTGTTGACGCCTGCCCTGCAAGGGAGCACCATCGCTCTCATGGACATCGATCCGGTGCGCCTGGCGCAGGCGCGCGACCTGGTGCAGGCCCTCATCGACCGGCGCGGGCTGAAGGCGCGCGTCGAAGCCACCCTCGACCGCCGCGAGGCCGTGAACGGCGCCGACTACGTGATCACCACCTTCCAGCAGGGCGGGCTTGACGCCTATGCGCTGGATATCGACATTCCCCGAAAATACGGTGTGGAGCAGTGCGTGGGCGACACCCTGGGTCCGGGCGGCGTCTTCCGGGGGCTGCGCACGATCCCGGTGCTGTGGGATCTGTGCGACGACATGGATGACCTGGCGCCGGATGCGCTCCTCATCAACTACGTCAATCCGATGGCGATCAACTGCTGGGCCTTCGACGCCTATGGCGGCCGGCCCCACGTCGGGTTGTGCCACAGCGTCCAGGGCACCAGCGAGATGCTGGCGCGCTGGATCGACGCGCCGTACGATGAGATCAACTTCCTGTGCGCCGGCATCAATCATCAGGCTTGGTTCCTGGAGTTTCGCCGCGGCAAGGAGGATGTCTATCCGCTGATCTGGCAGGCCATCGAGCGCGAAGAGGTGATCAACCAGGAGCCGGTGCGCATCGACTTGATGAAGCACTTCGGCTATTTCGTCACTGAATCCAGCGGACATGCCAGCGAGTATGCGCCCTACTTCAGGAAGACGGCCCGCATGGTTGAGGAGGAGCTGGCCCCGCGTTTCAAGGACAAGCGCGACTACTGGTTCGACTATGCGCGCACGGGCGGCTACCTACGCCATTGCCAGAACCGCGTGAAGCTTTCGCAGGAGGAGTACCGGGAGCTGATCGATGGCAGCAGGCCGATCCCGACCGTGCGCACGCACGAATACGGCTCGGCGATCATCGAGGCGATGGAGACCGATGTGCCGGCGCGGGTCAACGGCAATGTGCCGAACCGCGGCCTGATCACCAACCTGCCGGAAGGCTGCTGCGTGGAAGTCTCGTGCCTGGTCGATGCCAACGGCATCCAGCCCACAGGGGTCGGCGATCTGCCCCCGCAGTTAGCAGCGCTCAACCGCGCGATGATCAACGTCCAGTCGTTGGCGGTCGAGGCGTGCATGTCCGGAGAAGTGGAGGCGGTCTACCATGCCGTGATGCTTGATCCGTTGACTGCCGCCGTCTGCACGCTGCCGCAGATTCGGGCCATGGTGGACGAGATGCTGGCCAGCCAGAAGCAGTGGCTGCCGCAGTTCGATTTGTGAAGAGGCGATCTGGGGAGGAGGCGTTGTCATGAACTATCGATTCCTGGGTCGGACGGGCATGAAAGTGAGTGAGCTGTGTCTCGGCGCCATGACCTTTGGCCGCGAGGCAGATGAGGCGGCCAGCTTCGCCATGCTCGATCGTTTTGTCGAAGCCGGCGGCAACTTCATCGACACCGCCGACGTCTACTCGCGCGGCCTCTCCGAGGAGGTCCTGGGCCGCTGGTTGGCGAACAAACCTCGTGATCGCTTCGTGATCGCGACGAAGGTGCGCTGGCCGATGGGGGAGGGGCCGAACGAGGTCGGTTTGAGCCGAAAGCACATCCTGGCCAGCGTCGAGGCAAGCCTGAGACGCCTGGGAACCGGTTACATCGACCTGTACCAGGTTCACGGCTGGGACGGCTATACTCCGCTCGAGGAGACGCTCGGCGCACTCGACACCCTGGTGCAGGCCGGCAAGGTGCGGTACCTCGGCGCCAGCAACTACATGGCGTGGCAGCTCCAGAAGGCAGTAGACATAAGCATGAGGCGAGGCTGGGAGCCATTCGCCTGCCTCCAGCCGCTCTACAACCTGCTCGACCGCCAGATCGAGTGGGATCTCGTGGAGGTGTGCGTCAACGAGGGACTGGGGATCATCCCGTGGAGTCCGCTGCGAGGCGGCTGGCTGAGCGGCAAGTATCGCCGTGGCATGGCTGCGCCGCCCGAGAACACGCGCGTCGATCTGGCGCAGAAGGGCGGCTGGAGCGAGTCGTGGACGGCCTACGCCGTGGAGCGCACCTGGAGCATTCTGGACGAGCTGCTGGCGCTTGCGGCCGAGCTCGGCAGAAGCCCGGCGCAGGTGGCGCTCAACTGGGTCAAGGATCGCCCCGGGGTCACCGCGCCCATCATCGGCGCGCGGACGATCGACCAGCTCAACGACAACCTGGGTTGCGTGGGTTGGGCGCTGGGCGCGGAGCAGGCTGAGCGACTGAACCGGGTGAGTGAGCTGCCGCTGCCGATCTATCCGCATGCGACGGTGGCAGGCTGGTCGAAACGGCGCTGAGCCGGCGGGCGGATCGCGATGCACGGCGGAACGCGATACGTGATTTGACGCGCCCTGAACTGTGGATTACGATTGGCGTCGCACGTCACAATTCAGCGTGCCCCGCGTTGTGACGGTGGATCGGACGATGGCCCCTGCAGCGCGCATGGCGGGGTGAAGCCGCCCCTCCATAGGCATCTTTCTCTCCGCCGCATCGGATGCGCGAGCGCGCCTGGTCGCGGCGTGGCTCCCTTCGAGTCGAAGCGCCGCGGTCAGCGCAGGCGCCTGCGCTGACCAACGCCTGCGCAGGCGCTGCCCTGAATGAGGCGCGGCTTGTTCCGGCGGGTGTGACATCCCGGATCGAGGGGGGGCCCGGGCCACCGATGAGGCGCGGGGAGGCCCGCCGGACTGTTTTGACTCCGCTACAGGTGATTCCAGATGATGCAAGAGACGCGAGATTTCCTTGCGTCGTGCGGTCTGCCGGCCGGCGACGCTTACGACCTGCCCACCTCTCCGAAGCGCTTCCCCGACGGCGCACACTATCGCGTGGAGATTCCAAGTGTGGAGGGGCCGCGCGCCCTGGCGGCCGTTCTCGAAGAGGGGGAGCGTCAGAAGGTGCTGATCCAGCGCGTATCGCAGGGCAGCGGCATCATGCTGCTCACCGACGCCGAGATTAGGGAGATGGCGAAGCTGGGTCGCGACGCTGGCATCGAGGTCAGCCTCTTTGTGGGGCCGCGCGCGGCGTGGGAGACGAGCGCGCAGGCAGCTGCCAGTGCAGGCAAGAACCTGGGCGCACGTCATCGGGGCATGGATCAGGTGATCTATGCCGTCGAAGACATCCGCCGCGCCTGCGGTCTCGGCATCCGCTCGGTATTGGTGGCCGACGAAGGCCTGCTGTGGTTGGCGGCGGAGATGAAGCGGGCCGGCGCCCTGCCCGCGAGCCTTGTGCTGAAAGTCTCGGTGCAGATGGGTGCGGCCAACCCCATCTCGGTGCGCTGGATGGAGCAGCTCGGAGCAGGAACATACAACGTGCCCACCGATCTTTCGCTGCCGCAGATGGCCGCCATTCGCCAGGCGGTGTCCCTGCCGCTGGATGTCTATGTCGAGGCGCCGGACGATTTCGGCGGCTTCGTGCGCCATTACGAGACGCCGGAGATGGTGCGGGTCGCCGCGCCGATGTATGTCAAGCTCGGTCTCCGCAACGCGCCGAACATCTACCCCAGCGGCATACACGTCGAGAACACCGCCGTCGCACTGGCGCGAGAGCGTGTGCATCGTGCGGCGGTTGCTGTGGAGATGATCCGCCGCTACTCCCCCGACGCCCAGGCATCGCCGCGCGGTGCGGCGGATCTGGGCATCCCTGCGGTGTGAGAGCGCCCCATGAAGATCACCCAAGTCACCCCCCTGGTCCTCGGCACCGGCTGGCGCGACCTCACCTTTCTCAAGGTGGAGACTGATGAGGGGCTGACCGGCGTCGGTGAGGCGCGTGTGCTCAACCGCACGGGGGCGGTGCTCGGCTACCTCACCGACGCCGTGCCGCGTTATCTGATCGGCAGCGATCCGTTCGAGGTCGAACGGCTGGTCATGCGCATGTTTCGGGAGGACTTCGAGAGCGCCGACACCGTGGTGATGACCGGCATTGCGCTCGCTGAGATCGCCTGCTGGGACATCATCGGCAAGACGCTGAACCAACCCGTGTATCGGTTGTTGGGCGGCGCAGTGCGGGACAAGGTCAAGGCCTATGCTAATGGTTGGTATACGGTCGAGCGCACGCCGCAGGAGTTCCATGCCGCCGCGCTGCGGGTGGATGCCAGGGGCTATCGGGCCTTGAAGCTCGATCCGTTCGGCGCGGGCTTCTACGAGCTGACCCGCGACGAGAAGCTGCGCTCGATTGCCCTGGTCGAGGCAGTGCGCGATGCTGTCGGACCGGACGTCGAAATCATGATCGAAATGCACGGTCGCTTCAGTCCGGTCTCAGCAGCCGAGATGGCGGTCGAGCTGGCGCGCTTCAGGCCGAGTTGGTTCGAGGAGCCGGTGCCGCCGGAGAACTCCGCCGCGCTCAAAAAGGCGTCGGATGCCCTCGCGGCGTTGGGCATCCCGATCGCCACCGGCGAGCGACTGCACACCCTCTACGCCTACCGCGAGCTGTTCGAGCTCCAGGCGGCCGACATCATCCAGCCGGACATCACCCACCTGGGCGGCCTGCTGAACACGAAGAAGCTCGCTGCCTGGGCCGAGGTGTACCACGTGCTGGTGGCGCCGCACAATGTCGGTGGGCCGGTCTCGACCGCCGCCGCGCTGCACCTGGCCGCATGCACGTCCAACTTCAAGATCCTGGAGCATTTCAACGATTTCGGTGAGGCGTATGTCAAGGCGGCCGCGCCGGGCGTGCCAGAAGTGGTCGATGGCTATTTCACGCTCCCGACAGGCCCTGGTCTCGGCGTCGTGCTCGACGAAGCCGTAATCGCTGCGCACCCCCGGCGGAATGCGCATTTCAACCTGTTTGCACCGGACTGGCAGAAGCGGGAGGCTGCGAGCCGTGATGCCTGACGCTCGCTCAGCACCGAGCGACCGCTGCGGGGACGACCTCACGCGGTCACGCCCCACCTTTTTTCTTCCTGGAGCATACCGATGCCAAAGATCACCTTCATCGGCGCCGGCAGCACGGTCTTTGCGAGGAATCTGCTCGGCGACATCTTGAGCTATCCGGAGCTGGCCAATGCGACCATCGCGCTGCACGACATCGACCCGGAGCGCCTGCGCACGACGCAGGTTGTTGCCGGTCGCATCGCCCAGGCGCTTGGCGCACATCCGACGATCGAGGCCACCCTGGATCGCCGGGCCGCGCTGGACGGCGCCGATTACGCCATATCGATGTTCCAGGTCGCCGGCTACAAGCCCGGCACGGTCGTGGATTTCGAGGTGCCGAAAAAGTACGGCCTGCGCCAGACCATTGCCGACACGCTCGGCATCGGCGGCATCTTCCGCGCCCTGCGCACGATTCCCGTCTTCTTGGACATCTGCAGGGAAATGGCCGAGCTGTGTCCGAACGTGACCTTCCTGAACTACGTCAACCCGATGGCGATGATTACCTGGGCCATCAATCGGGCCAGCAAGATCCGGACGGTCGGTTTATGCCACAGCGTCCAGGGCACGGCCGAGCAGTTGGCGCGCGATATCGGTGTTCCGATCGAGGAGGTCAACTACGTCGCGGCGGGCATCAACCACATGGCGTTCTACCTGCGTTTCGAGCGCAAGACCGCCGGCGGCGCGGAGGATCTCTATCCCCGTCTCCGGCAGGTGGTAGCCGGCGGTCGCGTGCCCGATTGGAACCGGGTGCGCTACGAAATGCTGCTGCGGACCGGCTATTTCGTCACGGAGTCGTCAGAGCACTTTGCCGAGTACACTCCCTGGTTTATCAAGCGCGATCGTCCCGATCTGATCGAGAAGTTCAGCGTGCCGCTCGACGAGTACATCCGCCGCTGCGAGATCCAGCTTGCGGGATGGGAATTCATCCAGTACAAGATCGATCACCCGGAGGCCACCCTCGGCGATCTGAGGCAGATGATGCAGGCCAAGGCCGCCGGCAATCCGTATCTCACCCCGCGCACCATCGAGCGCGTCTTGCACGATGCCGAGGAGCTCGACGCCGGCAGGGTGCATCGCAGCCACGAATACGGCTCCGGGATTATCCACAGCATGGAGACAGGCAGTCCGATTGTGGTCTATGGGAACGTGCCCAACGTTGGGTTGATCGACAATCTGCCGCATGGCTGCTGCGTCGAGGTGCCGGTGTTGGTGGATCGAAACGGGCTTCAGCCAGTGCACATCGGCGCGCTGCCGCCTCACCTGGCAGCGCTGATGCAGACCAACATCAACGTGCAGGCGTTGGCGGTCGAGGCGGCGCTCACCGGAAAGCGGGAGCACATCTATCATGCGGCCATGCTCGATCCGCACACCGCCGCCGAGCTTGATCTGGAGCAGATCTGGCGATTGGTGGACGACCTGATTGAGGCGCACGGCGATTGGCTGCCGGCGTACCGGTGAGGCGCAGCTGGCCGGGAACCGCACCCTGCGCCATGGCGCCGGAGATCGATGACGGGAGTGACAGAGCATGATCAAGATTGCTGAGGTGTTGCCGCCCAAGCCGACGCCGCTGTGGCGGATGGTGAAGCAGTGCGGCGTCGACTATGTGGTGGGCGGGATGGATTTCAGCCGCGGCCTCAACGTCCCGAAGGAAGAGCTGCCCTGGAGTTACATGGCGCTGGTGCGGCTGAAGAGCGCTTACGAGGAGGGCGGGTTTGTCTTCGATGTGCTGGAGAGCCGGCCTCCGATGGACAAGATCAAGCTGGGCCTGCCTGGCCGCGACGAGCAGATCGATGCGGTTTGCGATCTGATACGCAACCTCGGCAGCCTCGGCATCTCCGTGTGGTGCTATGAGTGGATGCCGGTCTTCAACTGGCTCCGCACATCCACAACGACCCCCTCGCGCGGCGGCGCGCTGGCGACCAGCTTTGACCTGGAGCTGCTGCGCGATGCGCCGTTGACCGAGTACGGGGTAGTGACCGAGGAGCAGCTCTGGGCCAACCTGGAGTACTTCCTGAAGGCGGTCGTGCCGGTGGCGGAGAGGGCCGGCGTCAGGCTGGCGATGCATCCGGATGACCCGCCACTCTCTGGCATCCGTGGCCTGGGACGCATCATGCGCAGCGTGGAGAACTACCAGCGACTGATCGACCTGGCGCCCAGCCCGGTCAACGGCATCGCGCTCTGCCAGGGCAACTTCGCGCTGATGTGTTGCCAACCCGGCAGCCCCGACTTGCCGACCGTGATCCGCCATTTCGGCAAGCAGAACAAGCTCTTCTTTGCGCACTTCCGGGATGTGCGCGGCACGCCCGAGAAGTTCGTCGAGACGTTCCACGATGACGGACAGACCGATATGCTGGCTTGCATGGAGGCGTACCGCGACATCGGTTTCGAAGGCGTCCTGCGGCCCGATCATGTGCCGACGATGGAAGGCGATAGCAACGACCAGCCGGCGTATTCCGCCATCGGCAGGCTGTTCGCAATCGGTTACATCAAGGGCTTAAGAGAAGCAGTGTATCGGCAGCGTTAGCCCGCCCGCGATGCGGCTCTTTTGACTTGTGCGTGACAACAGGTATAATTCGCACTGTTGATCGCCCCAACGATGGCGGCGCCAGAAGGCGTGGCCAGGCCGCCATTCCCCTCAGACCATGCCCGCCGGCAATGCCAGGCTTTTTTTGCAATGACGCAGCCGGAAGCGATTCAGCGAGGCGGTGTGGCGGCGCCTGTGCCCTACGCCGGCGACTCGCACCCATACGAGGAGGAGCACCCATGTTCACGCGTCCTTTTCTCTATCGGCTGACAGCACTCGCAGCTGTCATTGTCATGCTGGCCCTGAGCGGCTGCGCCCCAGTCGCCGCGCCGGCGCCTGCCGCGCCGGCAGCAACCAGCGCGCCTGCTGCGGCGACGGCTGCACCGGCTCCCACCGCAGCCCCTAAGGCCGCGGCGCCCGCCAAGACCGGCGCCAAGACCCTGACCGTGGCGCAGGACACAGATCCCGGCACGGCCGATGTGCAGTTGACGACTGAGGAGTACTTCCTGCCGCTCAATCTGTATGATCGCCTGGTGGAGGCAGTCACCACCGGACCGCTGAAGTCCGAATTGCAGCCCGGCTTGGCCGAGAAATGGTCGGTCTCCGACGATGGCCTGAAGTACACCTTCAGCCTGCGCAAGGGTGTGAAGTTCCACAGCGGCGACGAGCTCAAGGCCGATGACGTCATCTACACGTTTGACCGCATGCTCGACCCCGCCACCAAGGCGCTCAACACCGATTTCCTCGACATGATCGCGGGCGCCAAAGAACGCATGGAAGGCAAGGCGACCAGCGTCAGCGGCCTCAAGAAGGTCGATGACTATACGGTCGAGATCACGTTGGCCGCGCCGTTCGCGCCCTTCCTGGCGAACCTGGCGACCCCGGCCGGCTCGATCTACTCGAAGAACGCCACCACCAAAGCCGGCAAAGACTTCGGCGTCAAGCCCGTCGGCACTGGGCCTTTCAAGCTGGATAGCTGGACGCCGGACAGCGAGGTCGTGTTGTCGGCGTTCGACGGCTATTTCCGTGGCAAGCCCAAGTTCGACAAGCTGATCATGAAGATCGTGCCCGAACCGCAGACGATGGCGCTCATGTTCAAGAAGGGCGACCTCGACGTCTTCGACCTGGACTTCGCCCGTTCGCAGATTCCTGAGTTCAAGAAGGACGCCCAGTGGAAGGACCGGATTGTCAGCGGCCCGCGCGTCGGCACTTACTACATGAGCATCAATCAGAAGACTCCGCCCTTCGATAACCCGAAGGTGCGCGAGGCAATCATGTATGCGATTGACCGGCAGACGCTGATCGACAAGCTGTACTACGGCACTGGCATGCCTGCCAAAGGCATCCTGGCGCCCGGCCTGGCGGGCTACAACGATGCCTTGCCCGGATTCAAGTACGATCCGGAGAAGGCCAAAGCGTTGCTCAAGGAGGCCGGTTTCCCCAACGGCTTCGAGATGACCCTCAACCAGACGACCGACTCGCCGACGACGCTCAAGATGAACGAGGCGCTGCAAGCGATGCTGGCTCAGGTCGGCATCAAAGCCGAGATCAAGCAGATGGATTCCGCGGCCTGGTCGGGCACGCGCAAGGAAGGCAAGCTGGGCAGCTATTCGAGCAGTTGGTCGGCCGACTT
Organism: uncultured Anaerolineales bacterium; assembly: GCA_964423545.1. Lineage (GTDB taxonomy): Bacteria > Chloroflexota > Anaerolineae > CG2-30-64-16 > CG2-30-64-16 > JALOOE01. Next base: position 9,641 of record CAYRFV010000145.1, read on the forward strand.
CAATGACCCGGACAACTTCATCTATACCTTCTTTGCGCCCGCGAACTCTGTGGCGCGTTCGTGGAACTACGAGAACAAGGCGGTCCAGGATCAGTTGACGAAGGCGCGCTCCATGACCGACATGGCCGCCCGCTACAAGCTGTACCAGGAAATCGAGAACCAGATCGTGAACAAGGACTTCGCCTTCGTGCCGTTGTTCCATCTCGATCACCTGTTTGTCGTCAACCCGAAGGTCAAGAATTTCAAGCCCTCGTGGAACGGCTGGAGCAATATGCCGTACTACGGGATCGAGATCACAGAGTAGCTGCCGTCCTGTCCCTGGTGCAGGCCTGCTGGATGGAGGCCTGCCGGGTGTGAGCCCGCGATCCGGGCCGGTGCGAGGCAGGGGTGAACCTGGGGCGATCGACCCGGATGGGCGAGCGCCTGTTTGCCCCTGCCCGGGCTGTCTGCTGCAGCAGTGAAGCAACCGCATGCTCAAATACGTCGTCAATCGGCTTCTCCAGTTCATCCCTGTCATTCTCGGCACGACCTTCCTGACTTTCGTCTTGCTCCAGGTGGTGCCGGGTGATCCGATCGCCCTGATGATGAAGGAGCACATCTCCCCCGACGTCGTCGAGCGGGTGCGGAAGGAGATGCATCTCGATGACCCGTGGCTCCAACGCTACGTTCGCTACATGTGGGACGCGGCGCACGGCGACTTCGGTGAATCGTACAAGACCCGGCGCGCGGTCGGCGAGATGCTGGCGACCGCCTTCCCCGCAACACTGAAGCTGACCCTGGCGTCGCTGTTGGTGGCCTGGGGCATCGGCATGCCCGCCGGCATCATCGCCGCGACGCGACCGTACACGACAGCGGATCATTCCCTGACCACCTTAGCACTGTTGGGCGTCTCGATCCCGATCTTCTGGCTGGGCCTCATCTTCCAGTACGTGTTCGGCTACAAGCTCGATCTGCTGCCGATCTCCGGTTTCAAAGGACTCGAATACCTGATCATGCCCGCGATCGTGCTGGGGCTCGGTTCTGCGGCCGTCATCTCGCGCCTCGTGCGTTCCAGCTTGTTGGAAGTGATGAGCGCAGACTATGTGCGCACGGCGCGCGCCAAAGGGCTGCACGGACGCATCGTGCTGCTGCGCCATGCGCTCAAGAATTCGCTCCTGCCGGTGGTGACCGTGATGGCGATCCAGGTCGCCGACCTGCTTTCGGGCGCTGTGATCACGGAGAGTGTTTTCGGCATTCCCGGCATCGGCCGCGTCTCCGTGGGCGCGATCCAGCGCCGCGATTTCCCGCTCCTCATGGGCACGGTCATCATGACGGTCTTCCTCGTGGTGATCGGCAATCTGGTCGCCGATCTGAGTTACGCCTACCTCGACCCGCGCATTCGCTATGAGTAGCAGCAGCGCACCGGGGGCCCGCTCGCGCGCCGCGACCGGCGCAGAGTCGAGCGCCTCCATTCTCGAAGCGCCAGTCCGCCAGACCACGTTCAGCCAGGATGTGTGGCGACGCTTCCGCCGCAGCCGCGTGGCGGTGCTCGGCGCGTTCATCATCGTCATGCTCGTGTTGATTGCCGTCTTTGCGGATGTCATCGCTCCTTACAGCCCGACGCAGGTGCAGCTCAACGCTCAGTTCGAGCCACCCTCCCTGCAACACCCGTTCGGCACGGACTACTTTGGCCGCGACATTCTCAGCCGGGTGATCTACGGCGCACGCATCTCCCTGTTGATCGGGTTGGTGCCGACCTTCATCGCCATGTTCGTCGGTACGGTCATCGGCGTGACCGGCGGG
>CAYRFV010000145.1:11432-13341 GCA_964423545.1 uncultured Anaerolineales bacterium
TTCAAGGGCGGCAGGACCGATACGGTGCTCATGCGGCTGGGGGATATTGTGATGGCGTTTCCCTCGCTGATCCTCGCCATGGTGGTCACGTACACCCTGGGCGCGTCCCTGTTCACACTTTTCATCGCCCTCTCGGTGGTGGGCTGGGCGGGGGCTGCGCGCGTCGTTCGTTCTCAGACCCTCTCGCTCAAGCAGCGCGACTTTGTCACCGCGTCGCGCGCGGTCGGGGTCGGGCAGTCCGGCATCATGTTCCGCCACATCATCCCGAACTGCCTGGCGCCCATCTTGATCCTGCTGACGCTGGGCATCCCCGGCGCGATCATGGCCGAGGCCGGCTTGAGCTTCCTGGGCGTGGGCGCGCAGCCTCCGACCCCGAGTTGGGGTCTGATGGTGAACGAAGGTCAAGAGTACCTGTTTTCCGCACCCTGGGCGCCTATCTTTCCGGGCCTGGCCATCCTGGTGACGGTGTTGGCTTTCAACTTCGTGGGCGATGGACTGCGTGACGCGCTGGATCCCTTCCTCAAGGGGCGGATGTAACGCACCCGCTAGAGCTAGCCTCTCTTTGCGTGTTCCGTCACTTGACATCGAACATTAGTTCTGATACCATACGGGCAATCGATCATTCATCCAGGGCAAGGAGGCGTTCCATGACAAGCCCCAAGAGTTCGATCAGAGTGGAAGGCGATCCTGACGCAGTGGATTCGTTCGCTGCCTGCATCACGGCCGTCGTGCGTTCGTGGGGCGGCGACGTGACGTATGAAAGGGTGGAGGGGCTCTCCGGGATGGCATTCTCTCCGGTCTGTAACGATGGAGAGGACTGCATCGGATGGAAGATGGACGGCGGGAGCGAGCACCGGGTGGACTTCCTCGGCAGGAGCCTGGGATTCGACGTCGAGCGTGTCGAGTACACCGGCGACGGCAGTTGGCTGGAGGAGTATAAGCGCACCGGGGTGGCGCCATCGGGTCCGGCGGCATACTTTGCGAGGCTCAGGGATGCGCTCCGAGACGGCAAGGCCGTGATGCCCCACACATGGCCTGCCTGGGCCGTGCTGTTGGGATGGTGCGATGATTTCCTCAAGCTGCCGTTCGCAACGACCCCCCGCTTCGAGCCTGTGGTCGCCAGCATCTATCCACCGTGGAAGGCGAACTGGGCGCTGATCCTCACGCAGCGTGAGGAAGCGAGCGTGCGGCCGGCGCCAGCTGCAGGGATGGGCGGGGCAGTCGCCTTCAGCGAGGCAGTCGCTTTCAGCGAGGCGGTCGCCTTCGGCGAGGCGGTCGCCTTCGGCGCCGCCGTGGCCAGCGGCGCTGCGCGCTTCGGCGAGGTGCGCTTCGGCGGGGCAATTTTCGATACGATCATCGACAACACCGGCCGGCCGCACTTGTGTCCATCCTGCGAGCAAAACGGCTGTTTGGGCCGGAGCTTCAAGCGCATCGCCAACGGCCAGGATGCTTGCATCCAGTTTCTCGAAGCGGCCAGGCAGCTGATCGCCAGCCCAGCCGGACAAGCGGCGCTCGATGCCGCGATCCTCGACTACACCGAGCTCCGCTCCATCACGGGCCGGTACCTGGACTGGACCGCGCTGCAGGCGCAGCACGATGCGCCCGCGTTCCGGCGCGAGATCGCAGCCGACTGCGAGACCGAGAAGCTGCTCCTGGCGCGTGCCGCAGGGCATCTGCAAGAGCTCGCCGGGACCTTGCCCGCTGCAAGCTGATCTTTTCGGGAGTCCGGGCAGAAACCCTGGCCTGAAGCCTGCGCCGTTCGAATTGGCGCACCTCTTGTGCCGATTTCTCGAGGCGAGTCTCAAGTCCGGCCGGTGACTCGATGGCAGCTGCCGGGAGGTTGTGGTGTGATGCCGATGAACTCCAAGTCACGCGTGCACGCCGCGCTCCGGCGGCAGCCCACGGATCG
>CAYRFV010000146.1:138-13244 GCA_964423545.1 uncultured Anaerolineales bacterium
CCGTAACGCAATCCTCCGGATTGCATCGGAACCGTAACGCAATCCTCCGGATTGCATCGGAACCGTAACGCAATCCTCCGGATTGCGCCGGAACAATCCGAAGAACCCTGCTACGAGACTGCCCGGGCCGCGCCGTCGAGCGTATCAGCTGCGCGGGGTCAACACCAGCGTTGCCCGCGCCTCTCGCTCCACGTCTTCTCTCGCAAACAGCAGGGGATGGTACTCGCCCTGAAACCATGCCGCGATCTGATCGTCGTAGTGTGGGCTGCCCGGCTGCCCCGAATTGCCCGGGGCAAGGAGGCCGAGCGAGTTGCGCCAGTCACCCACGTCCGAGATGTGGCGGAAGGGCGGTCCGATCACCTGGTCGGAATCGAGCGTATGCATGCCGCTGCCCGTGGCCCAGACGGTGTTGCCGTCGCCGCCAAGCGGCAGCGGGCCGCGGTTGAAGACCGGCGCCAACGCCGGCGCCTGGCCCAGGACATGGGCGTAACGGAGGCGGTGCAGCCTGCCCCACGCCCAACCGTCGGCGTCTGGTCCCAAACGCCCCTTGAGGAGATCGACCGATCGTCGCAGCGCCAGGCGCACCACGTCGTCGCGCCGCTCGCCGTGGCCCAAGTCGAACCAGTGCGAATCCGGCGCCGCCAGAATGGCTTGCAGCCACTCCCACGATCGCTGGCCGAAGAAGCTCGACTCCGCGAGGATCGGTGTCGGACCCTTGCCTGCGTAGCGTTCGGCCAGGCCGGGGCCAAGCCGGTCCGCGAGGAGCAGCGAGACCATCTGCCGCATGAAGACCTCGTAGACAGCGGCTGCAGAACTGCTGGCTGCAAGCGTCCCATCCCAACTCCGCATCATCTCGACGACGGCAGCCAGCTCGGGATCGTCTGTAGTCACATTGCCCAGGAACTGCGCCATGGCGCGCGCCGTCGGCGAAGTCTGATCGAAGTGCATGCGGCGGATGAAGGCCACGTCGATCCTGGCCTGCGATTCGATCAGCTCGACGATGCGCTGAGCGCGGTCGCCCATGCAGTATTCGGTGCTGATGAAGTGCGGATAGTCATCGCTGACCACCCGATTGTTCGCCGTCACGATGTAGCCCTGCGGCGGATTGTAGAGGTGCGGGAGCTCCTCGAAGGGTATGAAGCCCACCCACTCGTACTCGTCGGTCCAACCCGGCGCCGGCGTCCGGCCGTCACCCCTGCTGCGGATCGGGATGCGGCCGGCCAGGCTGTAGCCGATGTTGCCCGCATCGTCGGCGTAGACCGTATTCTGGGTCGGACCTGCCCAATCTCGCAACGCCTCGCGAAACGCCAGACAGGTGCGCGCCCGGTTCATCGCCCACAGCGCGTGGAGGGTCGGCTCCGGCTCCGCTGATGTCCAGCGCAATGCCAGCGGCTGCTCGCCGGCTAAATCGGGCGCCAGCGCGTTGATGATCGGCCCGTGGCGCGTGATCACGATCTCCAGCGGCTCCGACTGGCTGCCCTTGATGCGCACTTCCTCTCGGATTACCTCGGCGTCGATCCAGTCGCCCTGGAATTCATACTGAACGCGATCGCCATCCGTGCGGCGCAGGTGCTCCATGTACAAATCCTGGACGTCAGCGAAGCCGTTCGTGAAGCCCCAAGCTACGTGCGCGTTGTGGCCGGCCACTACGTAGGGGACGCCGGGGAAGGTGACCCCGGTGACTTCCAGGTCCGGTTCGGCATCGTGCGCGGCACAGCTGACGAGGTGATTCTCGTACCAGATCGCCGGGATCCCCATGAGCAGGTGCATATCATTCGCCAGCAGCGGCCGGCCGGTGGCTGTGCGTGCACCGGAGAGGACCCAATTGTTGCTGCCCAAGCCCTCTTGCGCCGCTGGGCCGGCGAACCGTCGCGCGGCTGCGGCGCGTTCGAGCGCAGAGTCACCGGTTTTCGGTGAGCCGCGGCGGTTGTCGGGCACGATTGTCGGGCACTGCTCGAACGGCGGCGGCTCCAGTGTGGCAGCCTCTTCCGGGCCCAGGCAGGCAATCAACTGCGCGCGCAGAATCTCCGTCTCCCAGTTGATCGACAGGCTCCAAGACATCATCTTGGCCCACGAGAGGGAGTCGACCACCGTCCATGGCTCCGGCCGATAGCGCAGCAGGGTGAACTCCAGCGGCAGCGCGCCGCGCCCGATGCATGCGTTGATCCCGGCGACGTAAGCATCGATCTCGACGCCGACTTCGGGGCGGATCAGCGTCAGGTCGGCTTCCGCCGCACGGCGCAGGCCCAAGAGGCGCATCCAGCGGTCGACCGGCGCCGCCGCGGCGCCGAGCACCTCCGAAAGACGGCCCGAGACCAGGCGGCGGTTGAACTCCATCTGCCATAGCCGGTCTTGTGCATGGACGAAGCCCTGGGCAAAGAGCAGGTCGCAGACGTTGGATGCAAAGATGTGCGGCACTCCCCAGCGGTCGCGAATGACTTCGACAGGTGCGCTCAACCCCTGCAGCCGCAGTGTCCCGCTGGTTTGAGCCAGTCGGGTGCGGGCAAACCGTCGGAGGGCGATCTGAATCAAGCTTGGCATAGAGGCGCTCCCGAATGGATCAATCTATCCCGGCTAGCGGAGGCTCTCGGTCGCAGACTCGAGCCCTGGCCGAAGCTCCTTCTCCCACAGCTCATGGCGCCGTTCGACGCGCATGCCCACCTCGGCATAGAGACGAGTCGCACCGGTAAGGCTGTCTGCGTCGACGTCCAGTCCGATGCGCCACATGCCGCGTGCGTGGAATTGGCGAAAGCTGTGTAGGAGCAGTGGCCTGTGCCAGGCCTCGCCGCCGCCAGGGCCGCAGCACGCACCGCCGGATGAATCCCGGCCGGAGACGATCGGAGCCTCCGATGGGTGGGCCGGCGCGCCATCGCCATCCTGTGCGCAGCTTATGGGTGAAGCGGGAGCGGGCAGCCGCCGGAAGGGGCGTCCACCATCTTCCGTCAGGCGGGACATACAAGACCATATCTATGCGAAGGCGTGCTCGTCTGAATCGCATACGGGCCGATAGCCGATCTTCTGGTATACGCTGTTCGAGGTGGGATTCGCCAGGTCAGTATAGAGCGTGCAGAACTCCCAACCGGCGTCGAGCATTCTCTGGCTCAGCGCCGCGACGCACGCACCGGCATAGCCGCGGCGGCGGAAGGCCGGTGGGGTGTAGACCGCACTCACGGTCATGCCGTGTGTGGTGTGGCGGGTCTTGACGGCCATCGAGACGGGCTGGCCATCTTCCCACAGGAACGCGTCGCGATCATCGATCCATCGCTCGGCCGACTCTCGTGCGTCCTCCAGGGCGCCGCCCAACCCCGTATCCTCGCGGAAAGCTTGATTCCAGGACACGATCGTTTCGAGATCGCGCTCGACAGCGACCCGCAGCGCGCCCGGCGCTCCCGCGGGGGTCGCAACCTGGCGCAATTCGTAGATGCGCAGATGGCGCACGAGCCGGGTCGTCTCGCCTGTGGCAGCCGCCCACACCGCTGAGAAGGCGCCCGCGACCTCCGAGCGGCCGATCACCCCCGGCGTCGTCCAGCCGCCGGTGATCAGGTCGTCAGCAATGAGCTGCAGCGGGGCAGGGTCGGTGGTCTCGCCGTGGATGATGACCCGATGCGGCGGCGTCATCACAGCCGCTGCGACGAGTGCGCCTCCCAACTCGACGGTGGCAAGATAGGGAACCACCTTGACGCGGTCGGGGTGTTCGCTCAGCCGCAATGCAATGCTGAGAATCAGGTTGTTGGCGGCTTCCTGGCGCTCCAGCACGTTCTGGGCGCAGGCGAGGAAGCCCGCTGCGGTCCGGTGGCGGGTCAAGAACATGGGGTCATCCTTTCGGCTGGATGCGGCTCATGCATCGCCCCGCGAGCGCCGTGCTCGTCAAGCTGGAATTGCCCCCACGTTGGCTGAGATCGCCGAGCCGTCCATGACATAGAGACCGGGATAACCGAACACCTGATGCCCGGCATCGAGCTGTCCCTCCGCCGGCGAGCGGCCCCTGTAACACCCGCTCAGGACGTGCGCGGTGAAGGAGAGGCCGGCCAGGCCCTCCAGCAGCCCATTGAGCGGCTCGCCGTCGATCTGCCGTGCGAATTCGCGGGCGGCGGCGTTGGCGATGGGCAGGTAGGTTGGCGCGTTTCTGCCCGAATGGCGACAGACTGGAGCCGTTTGCCGCCCACGGATAGAAGACTTCCACCGTATTTGTCCGCACGACCTGGCCGAGCTGAGTGGGGAGCGCCGGCAGCGTTCCCAATACATCACTTCAGCGGAAAAGCCGTTCGAGCCGCCGAGAACCCCTGCCGAAATGACAGCGTTGTGGGCGGTGAGCGCCGGGTGGCGACGGCGCGCCGCCAGCGGATCGACGGCGTCCACCCGGTAACCGCCGCCTGGCAAAGGGTCGATGGCCAGCGCACCGTGCGCCGGCAGAATCTCGGCGCCCAGGCGCTCGGCGAGATGAAGAGAGTTCGCAACGAATGGGAACGCCAGCCTGGGCCCCCATGACGGATTGACTGCGGTCATGCAAAACAGCGCAATGTGATCCACCTGGCGTTCCTCATCCACGACCCAGGGCCATCGCCAGGGTGACCCTTTCGGATAGCTCAAGCGGATCGAAGGCTTGCCATCGATGCTTCACGAATGTGCACGGGCGAACTCCTCGAGGGTCATGCCGAAGATCAGCTCATCGTGGTAGGCGCCGTTCGTATAGATCATGCGACGCAGACGGCCTTCGAGCCGGAAGCCGAGCTTCTCGTGCAGCCGGATCGATGCCTCGTTGAAGGCATAGACGTGCGCCGTGACCTTCTGGTAGCGCAGCTCTCGAAAGTAGTAGGCCAGCACGAGCGTGATCGCCTCCGACGCATAGCCCTTGCGCCAGTGCTCGCGGGCGATGGCGAGCCCATAGCCGAACGTGCCGTGTCGCGGATCGCACGAATGGGTGTTGATGGTGCCGACCGGGGCGCCGTCGAGCGTCTCGATCACCCAGCGGTATGCGTGATCCCGGGGCGGAGTTGTCGCGGCTTCGGCTGCGAAACGCTTCGTGCCTTCCTGAGAGCGCGGAAACTCGACGTGGTAGCAGAGGCGGGCAGTCTCGCTGTCTTCGTCCCAGTGCTGGAACGTCTCCCAGTCGCCCGGTTCGACGCCGCGAAGGCGGATCAGGTGGCCTTGCCAGTTGTTCACGCGAGTGCCCTGCATGGAGAAGACCGAGGCGTGAGATCAACGCCCACACATCGCCGTGCAATGAAACTGCTGATCCTCAGCACTTCGACCGAACGCCCGCGCTGCACTGCCAGCGCATCATACGGCGTGTCAGCCAAGAGCAAATCCGGACAGACGCCTTCTGGGCTGCTGACGAACACCATCACCATCTCACATGCATCCCGGCTTTTGCGCCAGGTGTTCAAGCGCTGCGCGTCGCGTCTCCGGCAAACCGGTTCCTTGGTATTATACCACTCCGGTCAGCAAACTCGAACCGTCCTATGCCGCATCGCGCCCTGTCGAGCATATCGGCCCGCCCGCCTCCACATCCCCCACCTCCTCAGCCGTTCGATCCAGGAAGCCGGCCGCAAAGCGCAGAAATGCATCCACATCGGCGAAGTTCGAGGCCAGTCCCACCGACACGCGCACCGCGCTCACGTCTCGACCGAAACGGGCATGCATCTCTCGGCGCAACTCCTGGAATGAAGGTGCGTGATGGCGGTTGAAGAAGGCGCGCATGATCTCCGGCGTGAGGCCGTGCGCCACCTCGCCCGCGCCCGGATTGCAGAAGCAGCCGGTGCGCAGCGAAATCCGCTCATAGTTGGCAAGCTGCTCGACGCGCTGATCGTCAATCGCCCGGCCCTCCTTGTCGAGGAATGTGACGGTCACGGTGCCCCCGCGCAGGTGGGTGTTAGCCGGGCCGTGAATTCTGACCAGCGGCTGGCCTGTGCTGTGGCGCATCGCTGAGAGGCGCTCGATCAGCCAGCCGGTCAGGCTCATCACCCGCTCGTGGATCAAGTCCAGCCCGACTTCGGCGAGATAGCGCAGGCCGATCTCCACTGCGGGGATGTTGAGATAGTTGAGCGTGCCATCCTCAAAACCAGCTTCGCCGGGCGCCAGATAGTGGCCGTCTCCCTGCACCGAGGAGATGGTGATCGTGCCGCCGGCATACCAGGGCCGGGTCAGTTTCGCCAGCGCAGCATGTCGCGCCAACAGGCACCCTATGCCGGTAGGATAGCCGAACATCTTGTAGAACGACAACGGCACGAAATCGGGGAGCCAGCGGGCCAGGTCGAGCCGGTTGGTGGGCACAAAGGCCGCGGCGTCTACGAGCACATCCCAACCCTGTGCGCGCGCCCGGCCGATCATCTCCAACGGGTGCTGCACGCCGCTGAAATTGGATTGGGCAGGGAACGCGAATAGATTGTGTCGCCCCGGTGTGGCCAGACCCAGGTGCTCGTCCAGCGACGCGGGATCAATCCGCAGCTCCGGCTGGACGACTGGCAGGTAGGTGAAGCTGGCGCCTTTGGCGCGAGCGAATTCCCGGATGCCGTTGGCCGAGTTGTGATTGTCGAAGGTCAGCAGATAACGGTCGCCCGGCCCGAACGGATACGCCTCGCCCACCAGCTTGAGCGCAGCAGACGCGTTCTGGGTGAAGATGGCGGCGTATTCGCCTGGCGGCGCATTGAAGAACTCCAGCACGTAGGCGCGTGCAGCGTCCACCAGACAGGTAGTCGCCTGCGAGGTCGGGTTGTGCGAATGCGGGTTGCCGAAGACGTGGCGGACGAGCAGATCGAGATGCTCCCGGAGCTGTCGCTCGGCATACAAGCCTCCGCCGGTATAGTCCAGATAGACCTGGCCGGTGGCGTCGAGGCGACCGTATTCGCAGGCGCGCAGGTCGTCAAAGGCGCACGTGGCTGCGTACGATGGATAGGCGCGCACGAATGCGGCGCTTGCGTCTTCGACGGAAGGTGCGTAGGATGTCGGCTGGGACACAGCGGCGTGTTGACCTTTCAGGCAGGATTGCTGAGCGCGCGAATCGGATGATCCCGATTGTATTACGCGCGGCGATGGAGGTCAAACAGAAAACGGGAGCGGTTGGCTCACTGCATGCGCCGATGACTCGGATCGGCAAACGGCTTCGCGTCCGGCGCAGACGATTCGTGCAGTTGCCTCAACCCCAACCGCTCGATCTGCTCCGCCGGCGCGTGCAGCCGGATGAGCGTCTCCCGCAGGGCCGCCTGCATCTCGCGCAGTTTCGCCGGCGCGCGGTCGGCCAGGTTGATCAACTCATTCGGATCGCTTCGCTTGTCGCTGAGCCAGGTGGGGGTGGGCCACGACGGGTAGCCGACCACGGGCCGGCGACCGGCCGCGAAGGGGCCGAGTGGATAAGGCAGGAACTTTGCCAGGCAATAGCCGTGCCAGTAGAGCGGCTGATTGCCCGCCACGGGCGACTGGTGCAAGATCCACGCACCTTCGGTGAGGCTTACACTGTGGCCGAACTGCCCGCACAACGCGAACTCACGAGTGCGCACGGCCGGGTCGGCAAGAAGGGGCAGCAGATTCACCCCGTGCAAGGGCCGGTCAGATGGCATCTGCGGCAAAGGCCGGTTGACCGCGGCCAGCACGGTCGGGTAGATATCCACCAGCTGAACGAGCTGCGAACGGCGCTCGCCGTGGCCGTCCGTCGGATGTGCGACGATGAATGGGATATGGGCCTTGGCGTCGTGCTCGTGGGTCTGCAGCTTCCCGATGCGGCCATGGTCGCCGTTGAAGGTGCCGTGATCGGTCGTGAGGATCACGAGCGTGTCGCGCCACAGGTCGAGCCGATCCAGCACGTCAAGGAACCGCCCCAGCCAGCGATCCAGGAAGATGACCTTGGCTGCGTAGCGCGCCCGGTACGCGTTGAACTGCGCTTCGGTCAGCCGCTCGCGCCAGGGGATGTAGGGCGCAGCCGCGGTGACTCCCGGCGCATCGTAGCCTCGCGGATCGAACTGCCGCAGGATTTCTTCCGGCGGGTCCCATGGCTCGTGCGGGTCGAAGATGTCCAGATGCAGGAAGAAGTCGCGGCGCCCCCGATTCGCTTCAAGCCACTCGATTGCTCGTTGGAACACCTGTGCACAGAAATAGTCTTCCTCGCGCTGGCGAATGAAGTGGACATTGCGCCAGTGCCGTTCGTTCTTGCTCAGCCGATCCTCCTCCGGGCAGGCAAAGGGAGCGGGATCGGTGCGGTAGGCGTCCGCCTCGCAGCCGCGCACGAAGTCGAAGCCGGTGTAGCCCATGTGGTAGTTGCCCGCCCCCTGCTCCCACAGGTGGAAGTGATCGGAGATCAGGTAGCTGACCCGGTAGCCGTTCTCAACCGTCCATTGCACCGACTGGTTGGGCGGGCCGGAGACCTGGCGCGGGAGATCGAGATCTTCTTCTTCCAGCGGCCCCCAGCCGCGCTCCAGGAACTCGTAGCGGCCGGTGTAGATATCGCGGCGTGCCGGCATGCACGGCGTCGAGCCGCTCCAGCAGCTGTCGAAGGTCGTGCCGCGAGCGGCCAGGCGATCCATGTTGGGCGTGGGCACGGCCCATGGCGGCGCCTCCTGGCTCCAGCACTGGTTCAGCGGCCGGCCACCCGTGTATGCGCCGACATGGTCGCGACGGAGGGTGTCGCAGAGGATCACGATGGCGTTCATGGCCGCACCATCTTCATAATTCAGGCAGCGCGAAGTGGTCGTTCGTATCGCGAATCCAGGCTGCCAGTCGCGCCTGTAGTCGGCGACGTTCGACGGCGAAGCGGGGATTCAGCGCCAGATTGGCCTGCTCGTAGGGATCTTCGTTCAGGTTGAACAGCAGCCAGGGCTGTTCCTCCAGAGCGACATACTTCCACCCATCGCGGGTGACGACTCCGCGCCAGGGTCGGTCCACGCTGTCACCATGCCCGGTCGGGACGACGCATTGCAGATAGGCGGAGTCCGGCTCGTTCGCCGCGGCCTTCCCGCGCACGCGATACTCGGAGTAGTCCGCGCCCGCCATCCACTCGGGCGCCCTGATCCCGCACAGGCCGAGCGTGGTCGGCGCGATGTCGACGTGGTTGATCGGCGCCACCACGTCGCCGCGATGGTGCGAATAGGCAGTGCGGAGTCCGCTGATCAGGAACGGCACGCGAATCGACTCCTCCCAGGGATTGGTCTTGCGGAACATCCCGTGCGAGCCATGCATATCCCCGTGATCGGAGAAGAAAAGGACATGGGTGTGGTCAGCCAGCCCGGTATCGTCGAGCTTCGCCAGGACGCGGCCGACATTCCAGTCGACGTTCTCGATCATGGCGTAGTATCCGGCCAGCTCGCGACGGGCCTGCTCGACCACCCGAGGGATCGCGGGCACGTTGGGCCGCAGCGCGACTTGCGCCGGCGTATGCCGCGCCATCCACTCGGCCGGCGCAACGTAGGGATTGTGCGGCGGCTGCACGGAAAGGATCGCAAAGAAGGGGGAGCCTTGCCCCTGGCGCAGTTCCGCCCGCTGCTCCAGGTAGTGGAGCAGGAAATCGGTGAGCGCATCCGTCTCATAGCCGGGAAGGCGGCGATGAAAGGCTGACTCTCCGGCTCCGCCGTGCACCCAACAATCCCATTGGCTGTTGTTGTTTTCGTAACCGATCCAGGCGTCGAAGCCGCCGCGACGCTCCGGCGAGACAATGTGCATCGCCGCCCGGCCCTGCGACTCGTGAAAACCGTCCAGGTGCCATTTGCCGAAATAGGCGGTGTGATAGCCGGCCTGTCGGAAAGGCAGCGCAATCGTCGGCTGCTCCGGCGGCATGCGGTGTTCGTGGCCGGGCACGCAGTGGTGCGGATAGCGGCCGGTCAGCATCGAGCCGCGAAAGGGACAGCAGAGGGGAAATCCGGATACTGCGCGCGAGAAGCTTACGCCCTCCGCAGCCAGCCGGTCGAGGTTCGGGGTGGCCAAGTTCGGGTCGCCGGCATATCCGGTTGCTTGCGCGCGGTGTTGGTCAGTGACGATCCAGATCACATTGGGTTGAGGTGTCACGGTTGCTGGCATCTCTATCGTCCGGCTTGTTTCGACAGCTCGGTCAGGTCATCCCATTGGGCCGGGGAGAGGAGATCCATCCCGCTGAATTGCCCGGCCCCTTTGAGCCACTCGCCGCCGTCGATGATCACGCATTCGCCATTGATGTACCCCGAGTGGTCCGACACCAGGAATGCGGCCAGGTTCGCCAACTCTTCATGGCGTCCGACCCGCCTGAGTGGGACGCGTTCGACTGCGGCTTGGGCTAATCGCGGATCGGGCATCAGTCGCTCCCAGGCGCCGGGAGTGGGGAAGGCGCCCGGCGCGATGGCGTTCATCGTGATGCCGTACTTCGCCCATTCGACTGCCAGCGAGCGTGTCATCGCCAGCACGCCCGCTTTCGCGGCCGCCGAAGGAACCACGAACGCCGAGCCTGTTTGGGCGTAAGTCGTGACAATGTTCAGCATCCGGCCGCCGCGGCCGGCCGCGATCCAGCGTTTGCCCAGCGCCAGGGTGCAGTAGAACGTGCCATGCAGCACGATGTTCAGCACCGCATCGACCGCCCGATGGGAGAGGCGTTCGGTTGGGCTGGCGAAGTTGCCCGCGGCGTTGTTCACCAGCACATCGATTGCGCCATAGTGCTCCCAGACGGCAGCGAGCATCGCATCCACGCCTTCAGGCTGGCGCACGTCGCAGGGCCAGACGAACACCTCGCCGCCGTACGCGGCCAGCATCTGGCTGGCCGCTTCTCGCAGCACCGGTTCGCGGCGGCTGGTGATGGCAAGCCTGGCGCCCAGCTGCAGGAAACGCTCGCCCATCGCTCGCCCCAGGCCGGTGCCGCCGCCCGTGATCACAATCACCTTATCCTTCAGGAGTTGTGGCAAGAACATGATCGGAACCTCTCCCGCGGCTGTGAAACAGGCAAAGCAGGCTATAGGTCGCCCGGGCGCCGATGCCCTGTCCGCGAAGGCCTGGGATCACCGCCCTTGCAAGCTCGGGCGTGACGTCGTCCACGAAACCGTAGCCCGTATTGTCGGCGGGAAAAAGACGGAGCCACGCGGCGCCGGCCAATGAGCCACCCTCGGTGACGGCCAGGGAGCCCAGATCGCCCGCACGTCCCCAACCGGCGACATAATGCGCAAGCCCGGGGGTGTAGACGACCTCCCGCACCGGCCGCTCGACGCCCTCCGGCACGTGGATCGCCTGATAGAGCATCTCCCAGAGACAATGCGCATCTTCACGGGTCAGCGGGCGGATGTGAAACTCAGGTATGACCTGGAACCGCTCGCCGCCGATATCGAATGTGCGTAGGAGTCGGCCGGCTGGCGCCCAGACCGAACGTCACGACCGGATCCGGCGTCAGCAGCTCGAGGTCGAAATGCTGCAGGAGCAGCGTGGTGATCAACGTCATTTCGTTCATCGCGAAGCTCATGCCGGCGCACTTGTGCGTCCCGCCGCCGAAGCCGATCAGGGCAAACCGGTGCTGTTTGTCCTCCTCACGATCCGGGCTGAAGCGCAGCGGATCGAAGCGATCGGGGTCGCGGAAGAGCTCGGGGAGACGGTGCGCCAAGCCGGCCGACACCATCGTGAACCAACCTTCGGGCACATCATAGCCGCCCAATGTGTACCCTTCGGCGTTGTATCGCAGCAGGATATCGGCCGATGGATGCATGCGCTCGACTTCGCGCAACGCCCACTCGGTGTATTGGAGCTGGCGGAACCGGCCCAGTTCGAGCGGCGCGCCCGGCGTCAGGGCGTGCGCCTGTTCATCGAGCACACGCTGCAGATAGTCCGGGTGGCGCAGCAGTTCGATGATCGTCCAGCTTGCCTGTCCTGCGGTGGTCTCGTGACCCGCAAACACCAGCGCCGTGATCAAGTTCGTGATCAGCGCATCTTCCACTGGACGGCCATCTTTGTATGTTGCATCGATGAAGTCCTGGAGGAAATCGCCGGACTCGCTGCTTTGCGCACTGCTCCGCCGCTCAGTGATCAGCCCGCCGATCATGGCGTGTAGCTGGGCTTTGGCGCGGTCGCGACGGCGGAAGCGCGGCAAAGGCCAATGCGGCGGCAAGATCGGGCTCATTCCCGCCGCCAGATCGCGATACGCGCGCCAGAACTCCGGTCCGACGTGCTGCCGGAACTTCCGGCCCAGCAGCGCATGGGCAGCCACATAAAGCGTCAGCTTCTCCAGCTCGCTCACCAGCTCGAAATCGCCCTGCTCGCCCAGGTTCGCCATCCAGGCTTCGACCTCCTGCTGCATCACGGCGATATAGCCCGGCATTTTCCGACCCTGGAATGGCGCCAGCAGGATGTGTCGCTGCTCCTGATAGACCTCAGGGCTGGCGGTGAAGGCGATCTTGCCGAACATGGCGGCCAGGAACTCGTAGGGCTTGTCCATGCGCAGCTTCTTGTCCGTCTCGGTGAAGAAGAACTCGTGATACTCCGGCTTGACCAGCACGACAGTCGGTCGGTTGCCCAAACGGATCGTGAAGATTGGTCCGAGCCGGTTGTAGGCCCGGCGCAGCAAGGTCGTTCGATCGCGCTGGAAATCCAGTGCACTGCCCAGGACGGGCAGACCGGGCCATTCGGGCGGATTGCGTGGGTCCATCTGATCACTCTCGGTGTTACACGCCTGCGGTGCTGAAGGCCGCGCCGACGATAGCCTGCGCTTCTTCCTGGATGCGGCGCAGATGGTCTTCGCCCTGAAAGCTCTCGGCATAGATCTTGTAGACGCTCTCGGTGCCCGAGGGACGCGCCGCAAACCAGCCGTTCTCGGTCACCACCTTCAACCCTCCGAGTGCCGCATCGTTGAAAGGCGCGCGCGTCAGTTTGGCCAGGATCGGCTCGCCGGCCAGCCTGGTGGCCGTGACTTGCTCCGGCGAGAGGTTGCTCAGAACAGCCTTCTGCTGCGGTGTGGCGTTCGCGTCGATGCGCTCGTAGACCGGCGCACCGAACTGCCGTTGCAGATCGCGGTAATGCTCTCCGGGATCCCTGCCCGTCACGGCTGTGATCTCCGCCGCGAGCAAGTCGAGGATGAAGCCATCCTTGTCAGTCGTCCAGACCGAGCCGTCGCACCGCAGAAAGGAAGCGCCTGCGCTTTCCTCCCCGCCGAAGCCGAACGAGCCATCGAGCAGACC
>CAYRFV010000147.1:0-8858 GCA_964423545.1 uncultured Anaerolineales bacterium
CGCGGGAGGGGACGCCGCTTGGGCAAGAGCGGGATCTTGCGCAAGAGCGGGATCTTGCCCCCTCTCCCCACCGGGGAGAGGGTTGGGGTGAGGGGGAACACGCGCCTCGCTCTCCGGCCTACTCATACCCCAACACCTTGCATAACGCCTCCAGGAAGAAGTGCTCTCCCCACATCACGCTCTCGTCCACACCAAGCCCCTTGCGTTGGTGGTACATGCCGTGCTTGAGCACCCCCTCCCAGCCCGGGGTGTCGATCGCCAGGAATTCCGGCCCGGTGAGGGTGTCTACGATGCGCAGTGCATAGTCGCGATAGAGCAAGCCGCGGGTCGGATCGCCGGTCAGCTTCGCCAGGTTCAGCAGGCCGCTGGCCGCGATCGCCGCGGCCGAGCTCTCGTACGGCAGCGCAGGGTTCGGCGCCTCGGCCCAGTCGTTGGGTGGGACGCCGTGCGCCGGAGTGTTCTCGATGTAGAAGTGCGCGCACGCCTCCGCGGTCTGCAGGAAGCGGGCATCGTGCGTCATGCTGTAGACCGTCCCGAAGCCGTAGAGCGCCCAACAGAGTCCGCGCGCCCACGACGAATCATCCCGCCAGCCCTGGTGCGTGCTCTGGCGGATGAACTCGCCTGTCTCCAGGTTGAACAGACCTTCGTGAGAGGTGCTGCCGTCGCCGCGCACGAGGTAACGCCGCGTGGTCAGGCTGTGCTGCATCGCCTTGCGGAGCAGATCGGGATCGCCGGTCTGCTCCGCCGCATAGAAGATGATGCCGACGTTCATCATGATATCGATGAACAGGCTTTCGTCCGACACGAAGGAGCGCAGGTACTGTCCGCGCTCCCGGAAGCGCAGGCTGAGGGTGCGTCCGGCCTCCACGACTACCCGGTTGACGTCCGGGTCGCCTGTCAGATCGTACCAGCGTTTCCACGTCGACCAGAAGAGGAAGCCCAGATCATGAACGGTGCGATCGGACTTGCGGTGCTCGATCAGCCGCGAGTAGTGTTCGGCCCTGGTCCGCCAATAGGGATCGTGCGTGTGCTTGTAGAGCAGCCAGAGCTGGCCGCCCAGGAAGCCCTCGCACCAGTTCGTCCATGCCTCGCCGCCGTGCTTCCACTTGCCGCCCATCGTGTACATCGGGAAGTAATCCGGATGGGTCTCGATCAGATGGCGCAACTGCACGCCGGCGAAGTCAAGCGCGGCATGGCACTTCCGGATGAGTTCGGGGGATGGGATCATGGGATGCTCCGATCTGCGGTTGAGCGACTTCGAATCCGCATTCCATGCCATCGGATGCGGTTCTCGCGCTTGGGCCTCTCGCTGCTGTACGGGGCGCCTGTCACACCGTGCTTGGCCGGTTACTTCAGGAACCCCAATCGCGTCGCCTGCGCCTCGGCGCGCAGCGCCAGCTCCGATGCGTAGAAGGTGTGCCGTTGCGGCAGGGCGGTCTCGGTGCGGTTCAGCACATCGGCAACAAGCTGCCTGCCATACGGCAAGTCGCCCCCCTTGCAGTCGATGTAGTGCATCCCTTTCTGATCCACCAGGAAGAGATGCTCGCCGCCGGGCCTGCCCGAGATGTCGACGTACTTGCGCAGCTCGATATAGCCTTCGGTGCCCAGAATGAAGAGCCGGCCATCGCCCCAGGTCGGCAGTCCGTCGGGCGTATACCAGTCCACCCGTACGTAGCCCACGCCGCCGTTTCCGCGAAGCACCACGTCACCGAAATCCTCCAGCTCAGGATACTGCGGGTGCTTGAAGTTGCCCACCTGGGAGGTGACAATCTCCGCCTCGGTGGAACCGGTGTAGTAGAGGAACTGATCCATCTGATGCGAGCCGATGTCGCACAGGATGCCACCGTAGCGCTCGCGCACGAAGAACCACGGCGCCCGCGTGGGCAGGCTCGTCCGGTGCGGCCCCAGACCGGTGGTCTGCACCACTTTGCCGATCGCCCCGGCATGCACCAACTCGCCCGCCTTGACTGCCGCGGGCACCTCCAGGCGCTCGCTGAAGCAGATCGAGTAGATGCGGTCGGTCTCGGCCTGCACGCGCCGCGCCTCGGCCAACTGCTCGAACGTCGTGAAGCCGGGCTTGTCGGTCATGAAGTCCTTGCCGTGCTGCATCACGCGAATGCCCAACGGCGCACGGTCGGCGGGAATGCCGGCAGTCAGTACGATCTGAATGCTCCGATCTTCCAGGATCTCCTCGGCGCTGCGGGCCATCGGCGTCTGTGGATAGGCAGCGCCGAATCGGGCCGCCAGGTCGGGTTCGGGCGCGTACCAGTTCACGAACTCAGCGCCTGCGCGCAGCATCAGGTTGACCTGCCCGTAGATGTGCCCGTGGTTGATGCCGATGACGGAAAAGCGGACGGTTGGTGGCGCCATGGAATACTCTCCTTCCTCAGTCTGGACCGCAGACTCAGCCGTGGCCCTGCACCGCCTCGAACATCGCCACGATGTTCTCCGGCGGCACGTCAGCCATGATATTGTGCACCTGCTGGAAGACGAAGCCTCCGCCGGGGCTCAGGATGCGCACCTGCTCTCGCACGTGCGCCTTCACTTGCTCCGGCGTGCCGTGCGGCAGGATATCGCGCGTGTCGCAGCCGCCGCCCCAGAAGGTGATGTCGTGGCCGAAGTCGCGTTTCAGTCCCGCGGCTTCCATGCCCTGGCAGGTGATCTGGACGGGGTTGATGGCGTCGAGTCCGGCATCGATCAGGTCGGGCAGCAGCTCGCGCAGGCCGCCGCACGAGTGGAGCATCACTTTGACGTCGGCCAGCTCTTTCGCCCGTTTCCACAGGCGCGCATGTCTCGGCTTGAAAAGCCTTCGGTACATACGGGGCGAGATCTGGGGCCCCGTCTGCATCCCCAGGTCATCACCGAAGAGGACCACATCGATATAAGGCCCCACCAGCCCCAGGAACCGTTCGAGGTTGCGCAGGTGGTGATCGGTCAGTTTGTCCAGGAAGTCCGCGGCTCGCTCCGCCTCGTTCGCCAGCAGCACGAAGAACTCGTCGTTGCGGAACAGGAACTGGCCGATCTCCAACAGATTGCCGCCGAACAGCCCGATGATCGCCCGGTCGGTGCTCGCTCGGAGTCGTCGCGCGCCTTCGACCAGCACGCGGTCGCCGTCGGGACCGGAGACGATCGGTCCCGGCGGACTGGCCACATGGGTCCACATGCTCTCGGCGAACGCTGCGGAAAGATTGTCGAAGTCCGGCGCATGGTCGAGCCACGGCCAGTAAGTCTGCTCGAAATAGAGCGCACCATCGGGCATCTGCGCGATGGTGCGGCCGCTCTCGGCGCGCAGGATCCATCGACTCTGCTCGCGTTCAGGAAGCGCCCACGCAGGCATCAGGCACGGGGAGCCGTCCGGCAGCACCCACTGGGCCCACCACTTGTCCTCCGGGGCGAACGCTCGACCCAGCTCGATCGTGTCGACGCCGAACAGATCCAGCACATCGGAATCCACGATGGCGAGCTGTTGGACTGGATCATAAACGCGGATCGGCCGCTTCGGCAAGCCGAGATGGCTCCGCAGCCGGGCATAGGCGATTGCCGCGATGCCGGACGAGCGATGCCCTGAGAAGCAGACAGGAACACGATCGGGTTCCTGGTGGTTGAGTGCAGCCAGAACGCGTTCGCGAGAGTTCATGCCTCCTCCTTGTGCGGTTCCGCTGGCCGACCGTTCGAAGCCTTCATCTGTTACGCTGCGACGCTTGTCTGCTGGCGCCGCCGGCGTCCCGCCTACGCCATGATCGCCGCCCGTTCCTTCGTCACCACCCACTGCAGCGGCTGCCCGGTGAGGTAGCGCTCCAGCTCCTCGACCATATAGCGGCCCTGGCGGCGGCACTCTTCCCCAACCGAGCCGGCGATGTGCGGCGTGAGCAGCACATTCGGCAGGGAGTAGAGCGCCGACTCCGGCGGCGGTGGCTCAGGATAGGTGACATCGAGCACGGCCCACAGGTCGGGGCGCTGCGCCAACACCTCGACCATCTCGTTCTCCCGGATCACTGCCCCGCGGGAAGTGTTGATGAAGGTGCTGTACGGCTTCATCGAAGCGATGTGGCCGCCGGTGATCAGCCCGACCGTCTCTGGCAGCCACGGGGTGTGCACCGAGACGACATCGGCCCGGCGGAAGAGATCGTCAAGCGACACCATCTCCACGCCCAGCGCCGCGCCCTGCTCCGGTGTGACGAACGGGTCGTAGGCCACGACGTTGACCTCGAACGCCTTCAGGCGGTTCGCCACCAGGCGACCGATCATGCCCAGCGAGACCAGCCCGACCGTCGAGCCGTAGGCGCCGGCTGACGGCATTCGCAGGAAGCGGCGCTCGCGACGGACCGCGGCTGCATTCTGCCACACCGATTTCAGCCCAAACAAGATCGCGGCCAGGGTATACTCCGAGACCGGGACGGCGTTCGCCCCCCACGCACTGCAGATGGTGATGCCGCGTGCCCAGAACGCCTCCGTGGTGAACGCCCGGATGCTGCCCGCGCCGTAGAAGATGATCTTCAGCCTTGGTGCGGCCTCCAGCAGCTCACTGTCGAGGAGTGGACAGCCCCAGCCGGAGAAGATCATGTCGGCCTCGGACAACAACCCCAGGTTGGCGCGGATCGATTCGGCCGTCTGCGCCGGGCCGAGGATATCCACCAGCCCCGCAATGCGCTCGCGCTCAGGCGCGCCGTAGATCCACGCGTACGGCTGTGCGCCCAGGATATAGAGACCTTTCATTCGCTTGCTTCCTGTGTCTGGGAATCAGAGCGGCCTGGAGTGGGCCCGCACGAATGCCACAATGTCCTCCGCGTCGGATCGATCGCTGCACGTGACGTCCAGGAAGACGTTGCGCGACTCAAGCTCCTCGATGTGCGTCCGCACCTGGTCGCTGGTTCCATAGAGCATCAAATTGGCGCCGCCAGTGGCGCTACCCGTAGCTGCCAGAACGCGTTCGAGGTCCTCCAGCGCCGGCGGTGTCTTCGGATCGTTGGTTACCTCGAGCAGCTTCAGGTTCGGCAGGTCAGCCACCTTCCGCGCGAAGTGGAGCTTCTGATTATGCACGTGAAAGAGCGCGCCTGCATAGCTCTCGGTCAACTGGCGTTCATAGGGATAACCGTAGGTTTCGTAGATCTTCGGGCTGCACAGCATCGCTGCATCGTTGGTCATGTGCCCGATGGTGCGTGCCGCCATCCAACTGCTGTGATACATGAAGATGCTGCCGCCGGCGATCTCATCAGCCCAGGCGAGCACCTGATCATAGTACCAGCGCATCGCAGAGACTAGAAATGCCATCAGCCGATGCGCGCCGGCCGGATCGAGCACGAAATCGGCGAAAAGCGCGTCCCCGCGCACCGCGTTGCCGATGTCCATCGGTGACATGGTGCCGCGCACCGACAGAACATAGTCGCCGTTCTGCTTGCTGCGCAGATAGGAATAGCCATCGCGCATATAGCGATACCAGGGTGTCTCCGGGTTGAGCTGTAAGCGGCTGAGATCTTCGAGCGACTCGACCAGCGGCGTCGGCAGACAAGTGGTTTCCTGCAAGCGCACGTCGGTTCCCAGCCAGGCGGTATGTTCTGCAATGCCGAAGCGAGGGCAGATCGACGGGAGCGTATCGTCATCCAGGCCCTCCTTGGCGCGCCAGCCCGGCCGCGCTGCCTCCAGGTTGGCATCCAGCCACTCCGCCAGCTGCCGATCGAGATCGAACTCGTACAGTGGCGGGATCGGCGGCGCGGCGACCGGCACGTGTGCATTGATCAGAAAATGCCCCGGCTCGCGGGCCGCGTAGAATGCCCGGCATCGTTCCACCACTCGGGCTACATGCTGCGATGAGATCATCCCTGGAGTCCCCCCTTGCCGGCGCCCAATCTGAGACCTGATCTCGGCCTCAGCCATGCGCCGGTCGCCAGCCGCCGTACTTCGGATGGTCGTCCCCGATCGGCAGCTCGACCGCCAACCCGGTCTGCGCCGAATGGTAGAGCGCCGTGATCAGCTCGATCGAGGCGCGGGCATCGGCCAGGGTGACCGGAGGTTCGGCCGCTCCCGTCAGCGCATCATAGTAGCTCAAGAACTGGCCGATGAACCGCTCCGGCAGCGGCGTGAAGCCGGCCAGCGCCTCGGCGATCCGAGCGTCGATCTCGGGCGAGTCGCCCGTGAAAGTCCACGGATCAGAGGTCTGAGTGTACGGCTCCCTGTTGCTTTCAGCGGTCAGGTGGCTGAAACAGAAGCGCATGCGGCTGATCTGCTCCGCAGAGCCGGTGGTGACCGATGATGTGACCAGCGCGCCGTTCGCCATCTCCAGCGTTGCGGCCACGCAGTCTTCGGTCTCGATCGGGTTGACGCGCGTCGCCATCATGGCAAAGACGCGGCGTGCCGGCCCGAGAACCGAGTAGATCGCGTCATGGGCGTGGACGGCCAGGGTGACGATCGGTCCGCCCAGCTCGCGCTCCCAGCGGCCATGCCAGGCTGCATAGTACGTGTCGCGGCGGCGCCAATGGGTCTCGGTCGTGGCGACGAAAGGCTGACCGGCAATGTCCTGCTGCACTAGAAAGCGCAGCTTCTGGAGACCGGCGCCGAACCGGTATTGGAAGATCGGCAGCACGCGCCTGCCTGAGGAGGCCTCGGCCGCCATAAGCGCATCGACTTCCTGCAGCGAGCCGGCGACCGGCTTCTCCAGGATCACGTGCTTGCCCGCGGCCAGCGCCTCCTGCGTCTGGGCGAAGTGGAGGTGCGATGGCGTGCAGATGTCCACCACGTCCAGGTCCGGCAGGTTGCAGAGCTGAGTGAAGTCGCGGCAGACCGTGGGTGCGTTAAGCGCGGACGCCAGCGCCACGGCTTTTCCTTCGTCTGCATCGCAGAGGGCCACGAGATCGAACCTCTCGGTCAGGGCGCGAAATGTCTCGGCGTGCCCGCGCCCCACGCCCAACCCGGCGACCCCGACGCGCAGTCGTCTCTCCATCTTCGTCACCCCGCTATACCAACACCGACACCTGCTCGGAGACTGGCAGGCGCTCCATCCGGGCGGGCGCCGGTGCGCTCTCGCGCACGATGAGCTTGTGGTCGAAGACCACCTCCCCGCAGGTGGCGCAGCCGTTGATCCGATCGATGAGCAGCCGGGCCGCAGTGACGCCGATCTGGTAGCGCGGGATGCGCTGAGTGGTCAGCCGCGGCGTCACCTGGCTGGCGACCGGCAGATCGTTGCAGCCGGTGATCGCCACATCTTCAGGGACCCGGCGACCCAACTGCGCGCACGCGAGCAGCGCGCCGATCGCGATGATGTCGTCGTAGCAGATGATGCTGTCCACCTCCGGGTGGTCTTGCAGCAGCCGTGTCGCGCCGCGCAGGCCGAGAGTGGCGCGCGCCTGGTGCCACGCGTCGGAATCGATCTCGCCGGCATCCATCCACTCGAGCAGGGTGCGATGGCTTTCGGTCAGATTGGATGCGTAGGGCGCCACCAGGGTGGTGTCGACCTGCATGCCCGCGCTCTTCACCGCCTGCAGGTAGCCGCGCAGCCGCTCCTGGGCGGCATAGATGTGCGCTGGGCCCGCCATGAACGCGATGGTGCGCCTGCCGCTCTGCAGCAGATGCTCCATCGTCATGGCAATACCCCGGATATGATCGGATCGCACGCTGCCGCCCAGCTCGGGTGGAACGGGTCGGTTGATCGAGACAAAGTGCTGATGCGCGGCCAGCGCAAGCAGCAGCTCGCTGTCGGGCAGGCGGGCGCCGGCCATGATCACCCCATCGACGCGGGCCTCGTGGAGGAAGGCGATCGCGCGGCGCTCGCGGTCATCGTTCTCGGCGGTGTTGCACAGGATCAGCGTGTAGCCTGCCCGCCGCGCCTCGGTCTCAGCGCCCAGCACGATGTCGGGGAAAAACGAATAGGAGATATCGGGAACGACCATCCCGATCGATAGGGTGCGGCCCGTGGCCATGCTGCTGGCCACGCGGTTGGGCGTATAGCCCAGGCGTAGGATGGCAGCGTTCACACGCGCCCGGGTCTCGGCAGCCACGTAGCCCTTGCCCCTCATGGCTCTTGAGACGGTCTGCGCCGAGACGCCGGCTTCGAGCGCCACTTCTCTGATCGTGACCATGACAGTCTGCTTTCCCGCTTGCCCGGCGAACGCCGATCGGTGTACGCAAGAAAAGCTGCGATATGTGAACGCTAACATCGTATCATGGATCGGGAAGGTTGTCAAGCGCTGCGGCCGCTCATCAACTTGCGCCGGCGTGCGGCGCAACCGACGCAGAGACAGTATCTCGAAGTTTGACCGCAGACGGCTTCTTGCGTATGCTGAGAGATGCACATCAGGGAGGACATCGTGAAGAGCTACCGCAAGGAGCTGTGGTTCAACGTGCCGGGTCGGCGCGCCTTCATCAACATCACGCCGCAGGTTGAACTGGCCCTGCGAGAGAGCGGCATCCGGGAAGGCCTGTGCCTTGTCAATGCCATGCATATCACCGCCTCGGTTTTCATCAACGACGATGAGGGCGGCCTGCACCGTGACTATGAGGACTGGTTGGAGCAGCTCGCGCCGCACGAGCCGATCAGCCGCTATCGCCATAACCGCACCGGCGAGGACAACGGCGATGCACACCTCAAGCGCCAGGTGATGGGACGCGAGGTGGTGATCGCGGTCACGAGTGGTCGGCTCGACTTCGGTCCGTGGGAGCAGGTCTTCTACGGCGAGTTCGACGGCGGTCGCGCCAAGCGTGTCTTGCTGAAGATCATCGGCGAATAGCCGAAAGGAGGATCCCTTTGAGCCCCGAAAGAGTCCTGGTCACCGGTGGAGCCGGCTTCATCGGCTCGCACATTGTGGATGCCCTGGTTGCGCAGGGCCATGTCGTCTCGGTTGTCGACAACTTGCTCAAGGGCAAGC
>CAYRFV010000147.1:8868-13227 GCA_964423545.1 uncultured Anaerolineales bacterium
CCGCCCGCCCGAGCCGCCGCCGCCCGGCCTCGAGAACCTGCATCCCGCGGCCCGCTTCTATCAGGTGGACATCCGCAACGCGGAGGCGCTGCAAGACATCGTGAGCCGTGAACAGCCGCAGGTCATCATCCACCAGGCCGCGCTGGCTGACGTGCGCGGCAGCCTCGTGGATCCCACGGGCTACGCGGCCACCAACATCATCGGCACGTTGAACCTGCTTGAAGCGGCGCGTGCAGGCGGCACGGTGCGCAAGTTCCTGTTCGCGTCGACCGGCGGCGCGGTCTACGGTGATCCCGCCGAGCTGCCCGCCACTGAAAAGTGCCCCGTGGGCCCGCTCGATCCGTATGGGGCGAGCAAGCTGGCGTGCGAATACTACATCGCCACGTATCATCACAACTACGGACTGGACTATTGCCTGCTGCGGTACGGCAACGTCTACGGGCCGCGGCAGGACCCGGAGGGAGAGGCGGGTGTCGTCGCCATCTTCGCGGGCAAGATGCTGCGCGGCCAGCCTGCCGTGATCAACGGCGACGGCTTGCAGGTCCGGGATTTCGTCTACGTCGGCGATGTGGCGCGCGCCAATCTGGCGGCGATGGAGCGTGGCGTTGGCGTCTACAACGTCGGCACGGGCGTGCCCACCGATATCAACACCATCTTCAGGGAGCTTTCTGCGGCCACCCGCTACACCCTCGCCGAAACGCACGGTCCGGCGAAGCTCGGCGAGGTGCGCACGACCTACCTCGATGTGACTCGCGCGCGGCGCGAGCTGGGTTGGGCGCCCGCGGTCACCCTCGCCGAGGGGCTGGCGCAGACGGTCGCCTATTTCCGAGAGCGGATGACCGGACGTTGATCGAGCCTCCGGCACGACAGCCGCTCGCGGCGGACTTGGCGCCCCTGCTGCGGGAAGCGCTGGAGCGCGGGGAAAGCTTCCGCTGGCCGCTGCGGGGCGCCAGCATGTCGCCTACGCTTCCTGAGGCGTGCGAAATCGAGGTGGCGCGACTGCCCGTCGGACCGCACGCGAGGACGCGGCTCGGCGCACTCCTGGTGTTCGCAACCGGGGATGCACTCATCGCCCACCGCCTGGTGCGCCGGGCCGGCGGGCGATGGGTCACACAGGGCGATGGCCGCCTGGCGCCAGATGCCCCCCTCTCCTCGGAGCAAATCCTCGGCGTGGTGACGGCAGCCTACCGGGATGGCCGGCGCTGTTGGCCGCGCAGCGCAGAGAGGGCGTTGGCCGCGTTCTGGGTGGCACGCTATTACGCGCTGAGGCCCATCCGCTTCGCGGGGCGCAGGCTCCGCAGCCTGCGAGGGTGCGGTTAGGCGCCGTCGCCGGCTGACCGTCGACTCCACGGCCGGGAGTTCTGACTGATCCTGGCCCACGCATCGTGTACCGCTAGAACTGAAACCGCTTGAACTCCTCGGCTGCTTCGTAGCCGGGCTTCTGCCCGGCGTCTTTCACACGCTGGCGGATGCGTTCCTCCAGTTTGGTCGTGTCTGCGCCGACCTGGCTGGCATGGCGCTTGAGTCCTGCCAGACGGGTCTCGATGCAGCAGGTGATGTCTTCCCAATAATCGGCATTATCGGTCCAGAAGAGATAGACCTCCTTCACGCGCCATGGCTCACTCCCTTCCACCAACTGCTCCGGGAAGATGTACCACTCGCGCGCGGCCCAGACGGCGTCCAACGCGGCTTGGCCCGCCGCGCGATGGTCAGGATGGAGCTGATAGTGTCGCCACGGATCGATCGTGACGACGATGTGCGGCTTGTGCTGCCGGATGATCATCGCCAGTTGGCGGCGCATTTCGAGCGTGTTCTCCAGGATGCCGTCCGGATGGCGCAGGAAGAGCACCTCCTTGACGCCCAGCTCCTCGGCGGCGGCGCGCTGTTCGCTCTCGCGCCGGGCCGCGAGCTGCCCGGGCCGCAGCTCGGGATCGTGGCTCCCTTTGTCGCCGCTGGTCAGCAGCACATAGGTGATCGCCCTGCCGGCCTGCGCCCATTTGACCATCGTGCCGGCGCAGCCGAACTCGGGGTCATCCGGATGTGCGGCGATGACCATCACGCGCTCCTCGGATTCCGACGGTGTGGCGGGTTGCTGGGAAGGAAGCGCCGCAGGAAGCATTGCGGCAGGCGGTGCGGACTGCTCTCCGGCAGGCTGAGCAGGAAGCCTTGCATCTGTATCTACCATAGTGTCTCCAGTATTTCGCCGATGATCCGCGATAGTACCGCCACGCGCCGAGGCTGTCAAACTGCCGGGCGCGCCTGTTGATCGCGCGCAGGTCGGCAGGCTGATGGCTGTGGTATAATCGCCCTGGCGCACCTGCGCGATCGCTGAATCTGGGGGTCACATGCCACTGCTATCGAAAGCCTGGGAGCGACGTGGACTCGCCGTGGCACGTATCGTGATCGGCGTCTTGTGGCTGACACAGGCCGCCTGGAAGCTGCCGCCCACCTTCGGCTGCCCACCCGATTTCGCGGTCAGTGTGGACTATGCCACGCGTACGACCGGCCTCTGCGATTGGACGGGCCTCATGGCGACTTACTCGGTCTTCCCGCCTCACGGCTGGTTCGTGGACACGATCATAGCGCCGAATCTGAGCTGGGCCGGTTGGGGCGTCTTCTTGCTTGAGGCGTTCCTGGCGGTGTCCCTGATCTTCGGACTGCTGGTGCGCTTGGGAGGCGTTCTGGGCCTGCTGATGGCGCTCAATCTGCTGCTAGGGCTGTGGGTGGTTCCACACGAGTGGTACTGGACCTATATCATGTTGATGGTCCTGCAGTGGATTTTCGTCGTGACGGCGGCCGGTCGCGTCTGGGGAGTCGACGCCGTGCTGATTCGCCGGCTGCAGTCTCGGGGTGAGCCCGGCGGCCGGACCGCCCGCTTCCTGCAGGCGCTGATGTAGCATGGCGGTCGAGGTGGCGGGCGGCGCGGATGCCCGGCCGGCGGTGAAGCGCTGGACCGCGGACGCGACGCTTCTATTGCTCGGAATGGCCTCTCTCGTTCCCTACTCGTACGCGCTCTGCCAGTCCAACCTGCGCGAGCAGCACGCCGAACTCGCGCTGAGCGTATTGGCAGCGCTGCTCTGTTACCTGCCGGCAGTCGTCCTGGTGGTCCGAGATGATCGGCCCACGCCGCTGCGTCGCTTGCTCTTGATCGTCGGTTTCTCGGTTGCGTTCCGCGCGCTGCTGGTTTTCACGGAGCCGCTCCTGTCAGATGATATGTACCGGTACGTGTGGGACGGCCGCATCCAGGCGAGTGGCCAGAATCCGTACGCTTATGCTCCCGGCGCGCCGGAGGTGAGCTCGCTGCGCGATGACGCCATCTGGCCGTTGATCAATCGCAAGTGGGCGGTGACTATCTATCCGGGGGGAGCGCAGCTCGCGTTTTTGGGGCTCTGGCGGATCTGGCCCGACAGCGTCCGCTGGTTTCAGCTCGCAATGACTGCGGGGACGCTTGCGGCAGGCATCCTCCTCATGACGCTGCTGAAAGTCTTGGGCCGGCCGGCTGGACGCGCACTGGTCTTCCTGTGGTGTCCGGCGGTCATCTTCGAGACAGCGCACTCGGCGCACGTGGATGGGCTGGTGCTGCTCTTCATCGTCGCCGCGTGGCTGGCGCGCGTGCGTGGCAAGGATACGCAGTGCGGCGTCTGGTTGGGGGTCGCCACGGCCATGAAGCTGCTGCCCCTGATCCTGGCGCCTGCGCTCTGGCGGTCGCGCGATGACGCCGGCCGGCGGCAAGCGGGATGGGTGTTCCCGCTTGCGCTGGTCGGGGTGTTCGTTTTCTCCTACCTGCCGTATCTTTCGCTGGGCTCGGGCGTGATCGGCTATCTCCCGATCTACTTCACCGAACGCGGCTCGGCCAGCCCGCACGCTCTGCTGGGGCAGATATCGCCTGCCTTGCGTGTGCCGGACGGTCCGATCGGCGACCTGCCCCTGTTTGTGGCGCTTGCGGCCATCAGCATCTGTTTCGTTCTTCGCCCGGCGCTGAGCGGCGAACAGGCCATCCGGCGCTGCGTCTGGCCCTTGGTTGCGTTTGCCCTGCTGACCCAATACCTGCTGCCGTGGTATCTGCTCCCGCTGATGCCGTTGTGCGCCCTGTTTCTGCAGCCTGGCCCGCTGGGGTTGCGTGCAGACGCCTGGACGCTGCTGACGGTCGCGGTCAGCGGCAGCACCATCGGCTATGCGCTCCTCCCGGGGTGAACCCTCAGGGCCGACTCGCAGGCTTGCGGTCGCTTTCCACTTCACCCCCGCACTGCTGCCAGTCTGCAACCCCGCCGCGCAGACTCCGTGCCCGAAAGCCCTGCTCGATCAGCCAGCCCGCGACGCTGTAGGAGCGGCTGCCATGCGCACACACTACGACGACAT
>CAYRFV010000148.1:0-13192 GCA_964423545.1 uncultured Anaerolineales bacterium
AATCGTCCCCACGTTGACGTGCGGCTTCGTCCGCTCAAACACTGCCTTGGCCATGGATGCTTTCCTCCTGCGGCGCGCATCTGCGCGTCCTTTCTGGGGCGTTAATTCGCCGCCCTTTTCTCGACACACGACGAGGAAAGCGACGGCGACACTTGCAACTCACAGAGCCCACGATCGGACTTGAACCGATGACCCCGTTCTTACCAAGAACGTGCTCTACCGGCTGAGCTACGTGGGCATGCCGGCAACGTTACGGCACCGTGTGGGCAGAGAAGGATTCGAACCTCCGAAGGCGTCGCCAGCTGATTTACAGTCAGCCCCCTTTGGCCACTTGGGTATCTGCCCAGGTTAGAAAAGCCCGCCCTCAAGCCGACGGCCGGAATCGAACCGGCAACCCTCGACTTACAAGGTCGATGCTCCACCGATTGAGCTACGTCGGCACAGCACAGATTATACCACCGCCACCCTGCCGTGCCAAAGCAGAACCTGGTCGGCTTTGCGAATCGCCAGTATAGCCGCGGCGGAGCTTAAAGTCAAATATCAGGCTCGATTCGCGCGCATCCAGGCTCTCCGCAGCGCTATCCCGCCTCGCAACTGACAGGTCGCCGGTCACGCCGCAGGCGCGCCTCATGGCCGGGTCTCGCCGGCCAGCGTCCGGCGCTGCGCCTGGCGCGCGGCATACAGCGCAATGGAGCCAGCAACCGCCGCGTTCAGCGACGACACCCGGCCACTCATCGGGATCGCCAGCAGCCAATCGCACGTCTCGCGCACCAACCGGCTGAGGCCCGCCCCCTCGGCGCCGACGACCAGTGCGATCGGGCCGGACAGGTCCGCTTCCGTCAGCGGCGTCGCCTCAGGGGACGCATCCAACCCGACGATCCAGGCGCCGGCCTGCTTCAGTCGCTCCAACGCCTGCACCAGATTCGCTACGAGCGCAATGCGCAGATACTCCACTGCACCGGACGAAGCATTGACCACCGCGGGCGTAATCCCGGCTGCGCGACGCGATGGCAGGACGACGCCGGTCACCGCCATCGCCTCAGCGGTGCGCAACAAGGCGCCCAGGTTCTGCACGTCCTGCAGGTGGTCCAGCACCAGGCAGAACGGGCCGCCGGGAACAGCCAACACCGCGTCCAGATCGACGTAGCAATATGGGCCAACCTCGGCCAGCACCCCCTGGTGGTTGACGCCGCCGACGCTGTCGAACGCCGATCGCGGGGTCTCGACGACCGGACAGCCCCGCTCGCGCGCTGCAAGGATCAACTCAGTGATGATGCCTGACTGCTGGCGGACGCCCTGGTCTAGCAGCACCCGGCGCATCGGTCGTCGCCCCGCACGCAACGCTTCCAACACGGCATGGCGGCCATACAAGAGCTCAGGCAGTGTCATGCAGCGCCTGCACACCCATCGGCCGCACTGCGCGGTCGCCCGCCATGCGCCTCACCCCAGCCGCCACGTGCTGCCTTGCGGCGAGTCCTCCACGACCACGCCCAGCGCCTTCAGGTCATCCCGGATTCTGTCCGAGAGCGCCCACTGCCTGGCTTTGCGGAGATCCTGGCGAACTGACAACAACAGGTCAACGAACGGCGCGATCGACTGTCCGCGGCCCTCAGGCGCGTCCAGCTCCAGGCCAAGCACACCGACCAGGGTGCGGAAGACCGCCTGCACATCGGCGAACGGCTGCCCGCCCACTCCCGCATCCCGAGCGGTGTTGATGGCGCGCACCAACTCGAACAGAGCGGCCAACCCGCCTGCGGTGTTGAAGTCATCGTCCAGCGCCGCTTCGAAATCCGCGCGTGCCTGCGCCGCCTGTGCGGCCAGGGCATCGACTGCCTGGCCCGAAGTCACGCTGCCCGTCGCCGGCCGCAGCGCGCCCCGCAACCGCTCCACTGCGCGCACACCGTCAGCCACCACCTCATCGTTGAACGCCAACGGCTTGCGATACCCGCTCCCCGCGATCACCACGCGGAGCACGTCCGGGCTGTGTTGCGCCAGGAAGTCATCGATCGTGATCAGGTTGCCGAGGCTCTTCGACATCTTCTCTCCCTTGAGTTGAAGCATGCCGTTGTGGAGCCAGTAGCGAGCAAACGGTTTGCCGGTGAAGCACTCGCTCTGGGCGATTTCGTTCTCATGGTGCGGGAAGATCAGATCGTTCCCGCCGCCATGGATATCGATTTGCTCGCCCAGATGCAGCAGGTTCATCGCCGAGCACTCGATGTGCCAGCCAGGCCGGCCCTTGCCCCACGGGCTATCCCAGCTCGGCTCACCGGGCTTTGCAGCCTTCCAAAGCGCGAAGTCGCCTTCGTTTTCCTTCTCGTCACTCGTCGCAATGCGCGTTCCGGAGACTGCTTCCTCCAGCCGGCGCCGCGAGAGCCGGCCATAGTCGGGATCGGATCGCACGCGAAAGTAGACGTCGCCGCCGGCTGTCACGTAGGCGTGATCCTTTTCCAGCAGCCCTGCCACCATCTGGATGATCTCGGGGATGGTCTGCGAGACGCGCGGGAACACCGTGGGGCGCAGCACATGGAGCTGTTCGAGCTGCGCCTGGTATTTCTCGGTGTAGCGGCTGGCGATCACCGCCGGATCTTCGCCGGTCCTGTGGGCGCGGATGATAATCTTGTCATCCACATCCGTGAAGTTCATCACGTGGCGCACCTCATAGCCCTTGTATATCAGGTAACGCCGGATGAAATCGAACACGATGGAGGACATGGCATGCCCGACATGCGCCTCGTCGTAGACGGTCGGCCCACAGACGTACATCCGCACTTTGCCCGGTTCGAGCGTTTCAAACGGCTCTTTCTCACGGGTCAACGTGTTGTAGACAACCAGAGACATGGCTAACCCTCGTGCAAAGCAATAGGTGAGGTCAGCGCACCGGCGCAGCGAAGATCATCCGCCCCGCATTGGTTTGCAGCACCTTCGTCACCGAGACCTCGATCTCTCTGTCGATAAACTGGCGGCCGTTCTCCACAACGACCATCGTGCCGTCATCCAGGTAGCCGACCCCCTGGCCGATCTCTTTGCCTTCCTGGATGACCCGCAGCATTATCGATTCACCGGGCAACACGACCGACTTCACGGCATTGCTCAGTTCGTTGATGTTCAGCACCGTTACGCCCTGCAGGCCGGCCACCCGATTCAGGTTGTAGTCGTTGGTGATGATCGGGCAGTTCAACTGGCGGGCGAGCTGCACCAACTTGGCATCCACCTGCCGCGCGCTCTCCACGTCCATGTCGACAATCTTGACCGGCACCGACGACTCCTTCTGCATCCGATTGAGCATCTCCAGCCCGCGGCGGCCGCGGTTGCGCCGCAGGGTGTCGGGCGAGTCCGCGACGTATTGCAGCTCGTTCAACACGAAGCGCGGCACCCACACCGGAGAACGAATGAAGCCCGTCGTCACGATATCGGCGATGCGCCCGTCGATGATCACACTGGTATCGAGGAGCAGGACGTCGTCGCGGCGGCTGGTCTCTTCCCCGGCAGCGAGCCCGGCGCCTGCTGGCAGGATCTCGCTGCGCCGGCGAAACAAGGCGAAGATATCCTGTTGGCGCAACAGCATCACCGTGATGCCCAGGTAGCCCAGGAACAGCGCGGCAAGGGTCGGCAAGATATCGCCGAAGGGATACGGAAGCCGAGAGAGGGGAATCGAGACCAGTGCGGCGATTAGCAGACCGATCACCAGGCCGATGGTGCCGGCCAGGATCTGGCTGAGCGTCAGATCGTGCACGCTGCGTTGGATCCAGGCGGCCGGTCGCAGCACCACCCAAGGGGCGACGACGACGCCGATGATGCCGCCAACGATTGAAAGTGGCAGGATCTTCGTGAGCGAATCCGTCGTGAGTTGCGCCGTGCCTGCCCAGATGGTCCCGATAAGCCAACCGATAATTGCGAACAGAATAAATCCAAGGATACGCGAAGCTACTTTGGCATTCATGGGCTTGCCCCTTTTCTATTGGGTTGCCTGCGCAACCGGGTTGCGTTGGCACCCTGCGAAATGAACTGCCCTATCCGGCGACGGACACCTCCTGCGTATCGTTCTGACCGCCTGCCAACATCATACACCCGTTCAGACTTTTGTGCAATCGCGCCATTGTTCGCGCGGTCGCGGCATTGCGAAGGCGCGGCGAACAAAAAACGAGAGTGAAGGAGCGCTCCACTCTCGTGCCAAGCCTCGGCTTTGTCGGGGTCAGCGGCGCACCCGGCCAGCTCGTCCGGCCAGGCCTGAGATCCCGATCGCGCCGCAGCGCCAGCGTCGGCCTATGGTCGGGCAGCCGCCTCCCTGGCGACCTCGACGATACGAGCGAACGCCTGCGGATCGCGCACCGCCAGATCCGCGAGCACCTTCCGATCCAGCCGAATATCGGCGACCTTGAACGCATGCATCAACCGGCTGTAGGTGATGCCGTTCATGCGCGCCGCCGCATTAATACGCGCGATCCACAAGCCGCGAATATCCCGCTTCCGCTGCCGGCGATCCCGCGAGGCATAGAAGAGCGACTTCAGCATCGCCTCGTTCGCGCGATGCCAAAGCAGATGGCGGGACATCCGCTGGCCCTTGGTGAGTTTCAGAACCCGATTGTGACGACGGCGGAGAACAACTCCGCCCTTAGCCCTTGGCATATCTCTCCCCTTTCAATGGCGGCTGGCGCAACGTCCAGCACTTCGTGTTGGCCACTGGGCGCGCATGCGCGCCACAACTCGCCCGTCTGAGCTCAGTCGATATACGGAGCCAACTGGGAAACGTGCTTTTCGGCGGCCGGCGCTTCGATGACTTTGGTCACGCGATACTTGATCAGCGTGCGCGGCGACTTGTTGCGGCGCAGGTGGGTGCGGCCCTGGTGCCGGCATACCAGCTTGCCGGCGCCGGTGCGGCGGAACCGCTTCGCGGTCGCCTTGTGCGTCTTGATCTTCGGCACAGTTAACCCTCCCAGACAAAGTGAAACGTAAGGAGCGACTCGTGGCCCATCCGCGCCTCGCACCTTACGCTTGATCGACACGACTATCCGACCCGAACGCCTACTTCTTGGGATTCGGGCTCAACATCATGAACAGGTTGGGGCCTTCCATCGCCGGCTGCTGCTCGATGACGGCAGCATCGCCGACCTTCTGAGCGAACTCTGCCAACTGATCCCGACCGATCTCGGGATGCGTGATCTCTCGGCCGCGAAACCGCACCGTCACTCGCACTTTGGCGCCCTCCTCAAGGAACCCGATCGACTGGCGCACCTTGGTGTCGAGGTCGTGCTCGCCCGTGCGAGGCTTGAGGCGGATCTCTTTGATCTCGATGATCTTCTGCGCCTTGCGTGCTTCGCGCTCCTTCTTCTGGCGCTCATACTGAAACTTGCCGAAGTCGAGCAGGCGACAGACCGGTGGCACAGCATTCGGAGCCACCTCGACCAGATCCAGACCGCGCTCATGTGCAAGTCGCAGGGCTTCGTAGGTCGGCAGGACACCGAGCTGCTGCCCTTCTTCATCGACGACGCGCACTTCGCGCACGCGGATCATCTCGTTGACGCGGGTGCTCTTGGCGGTGGTAGTAATACTGACCCTCCCCTTGGTTCGAGTGGCTCGAAGATCGGTCAAGCCCGACAAAAACCTGCGGACCTGTCCGGTCCGCTCGATTCGACGAACTACTATAACATAACGGACCGATGGTGTCAAAATCGGAACTGAACTGTTCTATTGACAGGTTGGGTGGTCGTTGGCTCTGTCATGCCTCCCATCATCGGGAAAACAGCTGGCCTGCCGAACTTGGCGATCGTCTTTCGCGCTTAACTTGTAACCAATGGAGTCAGGCGAAGTTGAAGACGAACGTCGAAGGAAGGCTCCAGCTGCCCTTCGGCGTTCGTGCTTTGCGGAGCGCACGGGCGCGCAGGGCCAGGCCAAGGCATGGCCCTGGTGCACCTTGTGATCCTATCTTTCACCCAGCGCCCGCCGGCGGCGAGCCGCCAGCCAATTCGACAGCAGGCCTCTCCGAGGAGCGAAGAGATAAGCCAGCACGAAGAAACCGGTGGCGACCAACACAATGGCCGCGCCTGAGGCGATGTTCAGGTAGTAGCTGAGATAGAGACCCACGATGCCCGAAGCCGCGCCGATGACCGCCGCAATCACCATCATCGGCGGTAAGCGTCGCGTCAGCAGGTACGCGGTCGCTGCAGGCGTCACCAGCATCGCAGCCACCAGCCCTACGCCGACCGCCTGGAGCGACACGACAATCGTCAGCGCGATCAGGATCAGCATCAGATTGCGCAGCCCCTCCACCGGCAGGCGCAGCGTCGCCGCCAGCACGCGGTCGAACGACACGACCAGGAACTCCTTGTAGAGGAAGACGATCGTGACGATCACGATCGCACCCAGCCCGGCGATGATCAGCAGATCGGTCGGGCTGACGCCGAGGATGTTGCCGAAGAGGATGTGAGTCAGATCGACCGCATAGGTTTGGACCGTGCTGATCATGGCGACGCCCAGGGCGAGGGCCGCGGCAAACAGGATGCCGATCGCCGTATCCTCACGAATTCTGCCCTGCCGCGAGAGCAGGCCGATCCCCAACCCCACGACTACCGACGCCACCAGCGCGCCGACAAGAAGGTTGCCCTTGAGCAGATAGGCCAGGGCGACGCCCGGCAGGATCGCATGGGCCAGAGCGTCCCCGAGGAACGCCATGCCGCGCAACACGACGTAGCAACCGACGACCGCGCACAGCACGCCGACCATCAACGCGGCCGCCATGCCGCGCTGCATGAAGCCATACGACAGCGGTTCAAACAACCACTGGATCACGCATCACTCCAGTTCTTCAGCTTCGGGCGGGCAGCATTCGTCCACCACTGCTGCGCCGCCGAGAAACAATACGCGCGCACCGAATGCTTCGCGGATGGCATCCGGTGTGAATACGGCGTCGGCCGGGCCGCAGGCAATCAACCGCCGGTTGAGCAGGACGATCAGGTCGAAGAATTTCGCCGCCATGTTCAGGTCGTGCGTGGAGACCATGGCCGTGACGCCCTGCGCCTGAAGCCGGTCGAGCAGAGCCAACGTCGCCTCTTGGGTCGATATGTCGATGCCGGTGAAGGGCTCATCCATCAGCAGGATATGCGGCTCCTGCGCCAGCGCGCGCGCCAGGAACGCGCGCTGTTGTTGCCCGCCCGAGAGCTCGCCGATGACCTCGCGACCGAGCTCGCCGATCGCCATCTGCTCCAGACTGCGCCTGACCACCTCGTGGTCGCGACGGCCAGGCCGTCGCAGACGCCCCAGGCGACCGTAGCGCCCCATCATCACCACATCGGCAACCGTGACCGGAAAGCGCCAGTCGACCTCTTCCCGTTGCGGCACATACGCCACACAATCCTGATGGCTGCCCAATGGCTGTCCGTGGATCACAATGCGTCCCGCACGCAGTGGCAGCAGCCCGACCAGAGCTTTGAACAACGTCGACTTGCCCGCGCCGTTCGGTCCGACCACTGCCACCCGCGCACCGTGTGGCACCTGGAAGCTTACATCCTGCAGCACCGGTTGGCTGTCATAGCCGACGGTGACCATCTGCAACTCCAGCCGGGCAGGTTCACCGAGATCCATCTGTGGTCCTTCTACTTGAGCGCGTCAACAATCGCCCTCACATTGTACTTCATCATGTCAATGTAGGTTGGCGCGGGACCTTTGGCGTCGGTGGTCGAATGGGTGTACAGGCTTGTGACTGCCTTGATCCCGGCATCGCTGGCGAGCTGATTCGCCAATTGCGGGTTGGCGCCGGTCTCCAGGAAGATCGCTTTGACGCCGGCCTGCTTCACCGCATCCACCAACTGCCCGAGCTGCTGCGCGGACGGAGACGCGCCCGTACTGAAGCTCGGCACGATAGCGCCAACGATCCGCAGGCCATAGCGGTCTGCGAAATGGCCCAGGCTCTCATGGTTGGTCACCAACACCCGCCGGTCGGCGGGCAACTGCTGGATCTGCTGGGCGATCCACTGATCGAGCTCCCTCAACCTGGCGATGTAGGCCTGTGAGTTCGCCGCGTAGAGCTGGCTGCCGTCCGGATCGATTGCGCTCAGCCCGTCGCGGATGTTCTCGACGTAGCGGATGACGCTGACAGGGTCGAGCCAGTAGTGGGGATCCCCCTCGTGACCATGCTCCTCATCCTCGGCGTGTTCCTGTTCCTGCGGCTTGCGGCTTGCCAGCCCAGACGCCGCCTCGATCACGGTCCGCTGGCCCCCGGCGTTTTCGAGCAACTCAGCCAGGAACTCTTCGAAGCCAGCCCCGTTGACGATGAGCACTGCGCTGTCCGCCACCCGCTTGACATCGCGCGGGGTCGGCTCGAAGCCGTGCGGATCGACGCCGAGCGGGATAAGGGCCTCCACCTTCACGCGGTCACCGGCCACATTCTGTGCGATATCGGCCAGGAAGGTCTCAGCCGCCAACACCGGGCGGCCGCCTTCTGCCGCGAACTGCGGCGCGCCGCCCGGCGCGCAGGCAGATAACGCCACAACCGACGCTACTACGACCATTCTCCAAAGCCACACCGTCACCATCGCTCCCCTCCTGAGTTGCTGGCGCCGGCCTGGGCAGGTGCGCAGACCGCGGCCCAGGATAAATTGAAAACTCCTTGCAGTTTCCGGCGAGCAGAAGCGACAGGATCGATCCATCACCCCGCCGCTAATCCGAGACGTCCTCGCGCGCGACCAGTGAACCCTGGTCGCGCTGAGTCACGGCTCGACGGTTCAATCCGAGACGTTCTCGCGCTCGGCCAGGATTGTTGCGCGACACTCGGGGCACGAGCCGAACATCTCCAGCCAATGCGACGACACCCGAAACCCAGTCTGCGCCTCGGCCCGCGCTACGATGTCGTCGAGCTGGCATCCCGCGAACTCGACGGCGCGGCCACAGCTCTGGCAGATGATGTGATGCCCATGCTCCGCCCGGTCCAGCGGACCGCCCATCTCCCCGGCATGCCATCCGGCCGTGCTGACGGCATAGGTGTGACATCCGTCTTCGAGGTGCAGCTTGCGCATCAGTCCCAACCGAAGCAGAATCTCCAAGGTGCGATACACCGTCACCAGGCCCAGCGCAGCATGGCGCCTCCGGCCCAACGCCAACAGCTCTGCTGGCGTGGCCTGGCCGCCCGCCTCGAAGATCGCCTCCAGCACCGCCCGGCGCGCCCGTGTGTTGGAGTAGCCCGCTTGCATCAGTGCGATGAGCAGCTCTTCCGGTGCGGAGACGCCATCGGCAGGCAAAAATTGCAAGTGTTTTTCAATTTCCATATCACTACTCTACCACGGTTTCCCGGCTTGTCAAGTCACGGCTGATCGTGCCGCGGCTGCATATTTGACAGATTGCTCAGGATGGCTATAATCTCGCCAACCTTTGATATCTGAAAGCGTTGACCGGGACGAGTACGCGACGCGGACGCGCCAGAAATGGCAGGTCACCGGCTGAGAGCCTGCCTCGCTGAAACCCGCCGAAAACCCCCCGGAAGTGAGCGCCTCAAATCATGTCGGAGAGTATGGCGCTACGGTCGGCCCCGTTACCGGCCTGAAAGATGATCGGGCGCGATCGCCTGGGCCCTCAGACCCTGGAATCGTAGCCGTCAATTTTGGGTGGAACCGCGAGCTTCTCGCCCCATAGCGAGGAGCTCTTTTATTTTAAGGTCTTGCGAGGTCTACCATGCGAGTTCTGAAGTTCGGCGGCACTTCCGTTGGCGATGCCAGGGCCATCGGTCAGACGGTGGCGATTATTGCGGATCACGCGGCGCGCGACGCACACACCGTCGCCGTCACATCGGCCATGCGCGGGGTCACCGATCTGCTGATCGATTCCGCCAAGGCCGCAGCAACAGGCGACCGGCAGCGCTATCGCGATGCCCGCGCGACCCTGATTACGCGGCATCGCGACGCCTCCGAGGCGCTTGTGCCTGATCTGGATGAGCTCAGTGCGCTCCAGATGCTGCTCGACGAGCGCGTGCGCGAGTTCGAGCGATTGTGTATGGCGGTCGCCATCCTCGGCGAGCTGACCGATCGCGGCCTGGCGGTCATCTCCGGCCTGGGCGAGCGGCTGATGGCGACACTGCTGGCAGCGGCACTTCGCGCCAGGGGGCTGCACGCCGAATACGTGGATGCCGGAGAGCTGATCGTCACGGACGACACTTTTCTGTCGGGCGATCCCCAGATGGAGGCCACTCGCGCCAAGACACGCGAACGATTGCTCCCTATGCTGGAGCGCGGGACCGTGCCGGTCGTGACCGGGTTCGTTGCGGCCACTATCGACGGGGCACCTACCGTTCTCGGACGCGGCGGCTCCGACTACTCGGCGGCGATCCTCGGGGCGGCGCTGGATGCCAGCGAGGTGCAGATCTGGACCGATGTCGACGGCGTCCTCACTGCCGACCCGCGCATCGTGAAGGATGCGCGTTCGCTGCCGGAGCTCAGTTACAGCGAGGCCGCCGAGTTGGCCTACTTCGGGGCCAAGGTGCTGCACCCCAAAACCATGCTCCCATGCATCGACCGCGGCATTCCCATCATCGTGCTCAACACCTTCAACCCGACCTTCCCCGGCACCCGTGTCGTTGCCAGGGCGGTCAACGGCGGCAAGGTCAAGGCGCTGACTGTGATCCGCGGGCTGGCGCTGGTCACCGTCGCCGGCCGCGGGATGATGGGTGTGCCGGGCATTGCGGCGCGCACCTTTGCGGCGGTTGCAGCGCAGAACGCGAATGTGCTGATGATCTCGCAGGCCTCCTCCGAGCAGAGCATCTGCTTCATCGTGCCGGAGGAGGATGCCGACAAGGTCGGCGCTGCGTTGGAAAACGCCTTCGCCAGCGAGATTCGCCACCGCGAGATCGACGGTGTGACGATCGAGCGTCACATCGTCATCGTGGCGGTGGTAGGCGAGGGGATGCGTGGCACGCCAGGCATCGCAGCCAGGCTGTTCGGGGCGCTCGGCGAGCAGGGAGTGAATGTCATCGCTGTAGCGCAGGGCTCGTCCGAAGCGAATATCTCGCTGGCGCTGGCCGCGGTCGACGCCGATGCGGCAGTGCGCTATATCCACGCTGCGTTCGGGCTGGCAGAATAGGGGGAGCGAGGCACCATGGATCAGATTTCTCTCATCATCTTGGGCGCCGGCAAGGTGGGCCGAGCGCTGGTGCGCCAACTGATCGAAGCCGCACCCCAACACGCAGCGCGAGAGCACCTGGTGTTCTCGATCGCCGGTTGGTGCGATATCGACGGCGCAGCGGTGGCCAAGGAGGGCTTGAGCCGTGCTGACCTGGAGGAAATCGCCGCGGCAAAGGCGGCCGGTGCACCGTTCCCCAAGACCACACCCGCGTATCGTTCCGATCTCACCGCGATCGTAGACATGGCGGGCGCGCCCGGCAGCATCGTGGCTGACGTGACCGCATCCGATGCCACCGTCCCAGCCTTGGAGCTGGCGCTGCGCCGCGGCTACGGCGCCGCCATCGCCAACAAGATCCCGTTGATCGGACCACAGGCAGTGTTTGACGGCATGACGGGGCATCGGCTGTTCCGCTACGAGACCACCGTTGGATCGGCGGTGCCGGTCATCGAGGCGACTCTCGGCCTGGTGCGCGCCGCCGATCGAGTCGATCTCGTACGCGGCGTGCTCAGCGGCACCCTGGGCTTCATCAGCACCGGCCTGCAGGCAGGACGGCCCTTCTCCGCCCTCGTGCAGGAGGCGATCCGCCGCGGCTATACCGAACCCGATTTCCGCATCGACCTGGGCGGAATGGATGTCGCTCGTAAGGCGCTGATCATCGCCCGCACGCTGGGCTGGCGGCTGGAATTGCGCGATGTGCCCGTGGTCGGGCTGCTGCCCGCTGAGTTTGCGGCGCTCTCGCGGGAGGCATGCCTGGCGCGGCTGCCGGAGCTGGACGCGGCCTTTGCAGACCGCGTGGCCGCGGCTGCGGTGGACGGCAGCGTGCTCCGCTATGTCGCCGAACTACGCAATGGCGAGGCGAGCGTCGGCCTGCAAGCGGTTCCCGCCGACTCAGCCGTGGGGCAGCTCAGAGGCAACGATAACCTGGTTGCCTACCACACGCGCACCTATCCGGATACGCCGCTGGTGCTCCAGGGTCGCGGCGCGGGCGTAGACGCCGCAGCCGCAGGGGTGCACGCGGATATCGTGGCGATTGCGCGCAGCATGGTGTGACAAGGGGTCCAACTCACCCGTGGGGCGTCTGCGCCGGGAGCCCACAGCTGGCAACAGCCGCCGCATCACCCCTGATTGATCTCAAGGTGCGAGGTTCACAGACATGTCATCTCAACCCAAACTCAAGGTCGGCATCCTGGGCGCGACAGGCGCCGTAGGGCAGCGCTTCATCCAGCTGCTGGCCGATCACCCCTACTTCGAGATCGGCG
This sequence comes from uncultured Anaerolineales bacterium, assembly GCA_964423545.1. GTDB lineage: Bacteria > Chloroflexota > Anaerolineae > CG2-30-64-16 > CG2-30-64-16 > JALOOE01. Next base: position 12,363 of record CAYRFV010000148.1, read on the forward strand.
CATTGACCGCCTCCGACCGCTCGGCCGGCAAACGGTACGCGGACGCGGCGAAGTGGCTGTTGCGCGGGGGAATGCCCGCGACAGTGGAGGGGATGATGCTCATCCCCACCGACGCGGACGCCATCCCTGCGGAAGTGCGGCTGCTCTTCTCCGCGCTGCCGGGCAGCGCCGCCGGGCAGGTGGAGTCGGAGCTTGCTGCGGCCGGCTTCGCAGTCTGCTCGAATGCTTCAGCGCACCGCATGGACGCCGATGTGCCGCTGCTGATCCCGGACGTCAACCCGGAGCACACGGCGCTGATCCCGATCCAGCAGCGGGTGCGCGGGTGGCGCGGCTTCATCGTCACCAACCCGAACTGCACTACGACGCACCTGGTGTGTGCGCTCAAGCCGTTACAAGATGCGTTCGGGCTGCGCGCGGTCAGCATCGTCTCGATGCAGGCGCTCTCCGGCGCCGGCTACCCGGGCGTGCCGGCCCTCGACATCCTGGACAACGTGATCCCGTTCATCGGCGGCGAGGAAGGCAAATTGGAATCGGAGCCGCAAAAACTGCTGGGCGCCTTCGCACAGGATGCCATCGCACCCGCCGACTTCGTCGTGAGCGCACAATGCAATCGGGTGGCCGTGCGCAACGGCCATCTGGAGGCTGTCTCGGTCAAGCTCAAGCGCCCGGCAACGATCGAGGAGGTTGCAGCCGCGTTCATCGGTTATCGCGGCGAGCCGCAGCGGCTTGGCCTGCCCAGCGCGCCCGACCCGGCGATCATTCTCCACACCGCCGACGACCGACCCCAGCGCGGCGCCCCATTGGGCCGCAAGGCTCTTTTGGGCAAGCAG
>CAYRFV010000149.1:0-13185 GCA_964423545.1 uncultured Anaerolineales bacterium
GCCCGCATGGCTTCGGCCGCCAGCAGGGTCCGCTCGTTCTCGGCGATCACATGGCGAGCTCGTCGCGCCACCACGTCAGGCAACGCTACGGCATCGAGCATGCTCAGGGTTGCATCGCGCAAGGCGGGCACACCGAGCGACCTGGCCGCGGCCTCGCACTGAGCCCGCCGCTCATTGTAAGCGGATGCAGCCAACTGGCGCCGGACGGCTGTATCGGCAATCAGGATTGCCGCACCCGCGGGAAGCGCCACCGGACGGAAGCTCAGGTCGCGGCAGTCAATCAGCAGGGCGTGGTCGTGCTGTCCGAGCGCCGAGGCAAGCTGATCCATGAGGCCGGTGTTCGCGCCGACGAACAGATGTTCCGCGCGCTGACCGATGCGCGCGGCTTGGGTCGACGGAACGGAGAAGCTGCCAACAGCGCTGAACGCCTGCACCGATGCCATCTCCAGGGCGGCCGAGGAAGACAACCCGGAACCGACGGGGACATCCCCGTGGATCAGGCCATCGAACCCCCGCACGGGATAGCCTGCATCCAGCAGACCGGCGGCCACACCGCGGACGTAGTTGCTCCATCCCTCCGTGGACGAGCGTTGGACGTCGGAGAGAGCGAACGTCGTCTGGCGCGAGAGATCGGCCGCAACCAGCCGCACATAACCGTCGTCGCGCGGCGCTGCCGCAATGTGCGTCTCTCGCTCGATCGCCGCCGGAAGCACGAAACCGTCATTGTAGTCGGTGTGCTCGCCGATCAGATTGACCCGCCCCGGTGCACGCGCGATGACGGTGGCGGAACGACCGAAGGCTTGAGAAAACCGGGCTAGCAGCGCATCACGATCCAGCAGATCACGATCCGGTAGATTGGGCATAATCCCCTCGTTGTCTGGCCTTGCCTGGCGCAAATCAGTTGCAGCCAAGTATACCACAGACGCAACGGCCGCGCCCAAACCCCCAACGTTTGGGCGCGGCGGAGCACACCTCACCCTGTTGCGCCAGATTCGTATTCTGCGCGGAACTGAGGTATAATGTAATGGCCAATAATCGCCAATCCCCGAAGGAGCCAGCCGATGAGACCAAGTCTCGCCCGCACACTCTTGCTGCCGGTTGCGCTCTGCGCGATCGCCCTTCTGGTGGTCCCGATCGAATCGGCGGCTGCGCCAATCTCGCGGACGCAGGAGCACAAGGCCAGTGACCCCGACAGCGTGCTTTCATGCGATCCCGATGTGTACGAAGTTGACGACACGCGCTTGCAGGCCAAGATGCTGTCCCTCGACGGCCAATGGGTTTTCCATACCTTTCATGTGCCGCGCGATGTTGACGTTATGTCGATCCAGGTGGGCGCGCACCTGGCTTACACTGTGAGAAGCGATCACCTGACGACAGGCGCTGACACCTTCATCTCGCTCTATGACAAGGATGGGGCGAGAATCGCGTTCAACGATGATGTCGGCGACGAAGGGCTATGCGTCGCAGGCGATCTTCGAGCGTGCGCCTCTTCGATCACCTGGGTGGCAAGATACACGGGTCTCTACTACGCGGAGATTCTCAACCTGGGCCGGGGGGGCGTCTGCCCCGCGTACAGCGTGCGCGCTCATCAGTCGGGCGTATGGCTGCCCCTGCTTTCGTTCGATCTGCGCCCGCCCGTGACGCCCTCTCCGACCAGCACGCGCACCGCGACGCCAACACTGACTGCCACGCGAACGCCAACGCATACCCCCACTCACACCCGTACGCGCACGATGACGCCCACCCAGACGAGCACCCCGAGCAGGACGGCGACTGCGACGATGACCTGGACGCCGACGGCGACGCCGACCGCGAGCAGCACGCCGAGCACGACCGCAACCGCGACCCGGACCAGCACACCGAGCAACACCCCGACGTCGACTCAAACAGCCACGATCACACCGACGCCGACCGAAACGCTCACGCCGTCGGTGACGCCGACGCCGACGGAGACGCTCACGACGTCGGTGACGCCGACGCCCAGTGCAACCAACACGCCGACTCCCACCCGCACGCCGGGGCCAGCCTACCCGATCATCATCCCGCTGCCGACCGAGACCGGGAGCGTGGCCCCGAACGGCCTGGCCGTCGACCCGATCAGCAGGCGGGTCTATGTGACGGGCCGCAATGCTGGCCGCGTGTACGCGATCGACGGCCGCACTTATGCCGTCGTGAACAGCGCAGCAGTAGGCGCCCTGCCGTGGGGCGTTGCTGTACTCCAGGGAAAGCTCTATGTCGCCAACTTCGGTGACAGCAGCATCTCGGTGCTCGATGCCACCTCTCTGACGCCACTGACCACCCTGCCGGCGCCGGGTCGTCCGACCTTCCTTAAGAGCAATCCGGTGACGAACCGGATCATCGGCGTCACATACCCCGATGGCGCGGGCAGCGGCAATCGCGTCATCGTCATCGATCCCGGCACAGACACGATCGAAGCCGATATCGACGTGGGCGGCGTTGGCGCCTGGGGTCTCGCCGTTGCTCCCGATCTGAATCGCATCTACGTCACCACGCGGGACTCAGGCAACATATCGGTCCTGAATGGCAGTAGCCCCTACATCTTGATCAGCAGCGGCGGTGCAAAGGCGTGCGGTGAAGGAAACACCTCGCCGTACGGCGCGGACTTCGATGCCGTGCTGGGCAAGCTGTATGTTGCATGCGCCGTCTCCGACAGCGTTAGCCGGGCGGCCGTGTATCGAGCCAGCAGCGATGCGCTGATTCTTGAAGCGTTCATTGCGATTGGGGACGGCGGTTCTAACGGCGGCGGCGGAGTGGCAGCGAACAGCGCCACCGGCCATGTCTTCTTCACCAACAGTGACGCGGCCAGCGTCAGCGTCGTCAACGGCCAGATCAACGCGTTGATCGCGACCATTCCGGTGGGCGTGCATCCGTTTGGCGCCGCCGTCAACCCCATCACCAGGGAGGCGTTCATCGGCAACGGCATCAGCAACGAGGTGTACGTGCTTCTCGACGCCTTCCCGTAAGTCGCGCACACACCAGACGGCGTGCGCCAGCACGAAGCACCGATCCGAGGGCCACGTCTTTGGCGGAAGCGTCGTGGCCTTGCCGCCGCTCGCCCTCCGAGAGGCTTGACTCTCCGAGGCGGGCGGCGTATGATCGCACCTGCGGGCCTACCACCGCCCGCCAGCTCATGCGTGGGATTTCTCTGCCACTGGCGCGCCACTGGCGCGCTGGCGCGGCCGCCGGCATTTGCGCTGGTTGTCGGCGGTGGCTTTTTGCTCTCCGCCAGGTCGAGCCACAAGAACAAACATCTGCATCAGCCGCTTGCATGAAGACCCGTTTCCTGCCTCAAGCCCCCCTGGAGCTGTGCGCGCTGTGCGCCATCACTGCTGTCGGCGTCCTTCTGCGCGTCTGGGAGATCGGCGACAAGGGACTCTGGCTCGATGAGGCATTTAGCGTTTGGCTGGGCTGGCAGCCACTGCCGGCGATGATCGGCTGGATCGTGCGGATTGACCAGCATCCTCCCTTGTACTACGCCTTGCTCCATGCCTGGATGAAGCTGGCAGGCGACGCGCCTACCGCGATTCGCATGCTCTCCACTCTCTTCGGCGCCGCCACGATCCCGGTGATCGCCTTGCTCGGACGGCGACTCGTCAGCCCAGCTGTCGGTTTGCTGGCAGCGCTGATTGTGGCGATCTCGCCGTTCCATGTCCGCTTCGCACAGGAAGCGCGCATGTACTCCCTCTTGATGCTGAACGCCTCCTTGGGTCTGTTGGCGCTGACTCATATCCTCACCGATTCCCGAAGGGCGGCATTGACCCCGCGCGAAATCGCCACCGACCCGGCCTGGCTCGCCTACATAGTCTGTTGCGCTGCTGTTCTGTGGAGCCACAACACCGCGATCCTCTACCCCGCTGCGATCAATCTCTGGGCATTCGTGGTGTTGGGCGTTGGCCGGAGGAGGCCGGCAACCGGCGCCCAGCCGAGCACCGATGGCGCGAAAGCAGCCGGCGCATGCAACCCTGCACAATACCCGGAGGCGCTGGACGGCCTGCACCGGCCCTCTGCGCGGGCCTGGATCTCTGCCCAGCTTGGGGTGTTGGTGCTATGGCTCCCCTGGCTTGTCCCGTTCATCATCCAATCCGCCGCTGTGTATCGCGAGTTTTGGGTGCCCTATCCGACCTGGCTATCGGTCATTGGCGCCGTGAAGTCCTTTCTGAGCGCGATGCTGCCGATCGAGGGGTGGCAGGCAGCGTGCATATGGATAGGCTTCGGCTCGTTGATCGCGCTGGGCATCTGGCATTTGCGGCGGCGGGCAGCAGTGCTGAAACTTTTTCTCGTGATTCTGCTGACGCCGATGATCGGGCAATGGGTGGCAGGGCTATGGCGACCGATCTTCGATACCAGGGCGCTGATCTGGGCGGCAATTCCGCTGTATCTGCTGCTGGCGGCAGGCATCGCGCACCTGCGACTCAAACCAGCTATTCTGGCCGCGGTCGCCCTTCTCGTCACGGTCAATTCGCTGTCGTTGCGCTACTACTTCGTGTCCTACGAAAAGGAAGGCTGGGATCAGGCGGCCGCATACGTAGGAGAGCGCGCAGAACCGGAAGATCTGCTGCTGTTCAATGCGACCTGGGCGCAGCTACCCTTCGACTACTACTTCCGCTTTCAGAAGCGACCCGTGTCCGAGCACGGCGCGCCCGTCGATCTGTTCGACCGCGGCGTACTCGAACCGAGGATGGCTGCAAGCGATCTTCCGCGACTGCACAACCTGATCTCTGACAGAGACCGAGTCTGGCTCATCTATAGTCACAGCTGGTACACCGATCCGGAACAGATGATTCCGACTGCGCTTGAGCAGGATCTCAGGCAGATCGACGAACGCCGGTTCAACGGGCTCGAACTGCGGCTCTATGAGCGTCGATGACGCAGCGATTGCGGCTCTCTGCGCAAGCTGTGGTACACTGCCGGCGATTCTGTAGCTTCCCCGAAAGGAACGCACCAAATGCACAACCAATCTCTGACCGGCTTGTGGCAGTTTCGCAAGATCGGAGATGATGCATGGCTGCCCGGCCAAGCACCTGGTGGCGTCCACACCGATCTGCTGGCTCTCGGCCAGATTCCCGATCCCTTCGTGGCAGACAACGAAAAACGCGTCCAATGGGTCGCGGAGAGCGACTGGGAATACCGCCGCGCTTTCACGATCGATCCCGGCGTTGTCGCTGAGGACAAGGTCTTCCTGGTCAGCGACGGATTGGATACGCTGGCCGAGGTGCGCCTGAACGGCTGCCTGCTCGGCAAGACCGACAACATGTTTCGGCAATACGAGTGGGAAGTCAAGGCGCTCCTCCGGCCCGGCGAGAATGAGATCGCCATTGTCTTCAGATCGCCTGTAAGGTATGCGCGTGAGCACGACGCGGTGCGTCCGCTCAACGGCGTCTCCCAGGCGATCGCCGGCGGACCGCACCTGCGCAAGGCGCCGTGCCAGTTCGGCTGGGATTGGGGGCCCCAGCTCCCGCACATCGGCATCTGGAAGGGATTGCGTCTGGAGGGCCGCAGCATGGCTCGCCTGGTCGACGTGCATGTGCGCCAACAACACGACGACGGCAAGGTCAGGATCGGGATCGAGGTCGAGGTCGAGCGATGGTCAAACGAGCCGCTGGTCATCATGGCTCGCCTTACATCGCCGAAAGGCAGCGTTACTGAAAAGCACGTTGCGGTCGACCAATCGGGGCGGGCGGCTCTCAAGATCCCAGTGCGCAGACCGCAGCTCTGGTGGCCAAACGGCTTTGGCGACCAGCCGCTCTATCAGGTTGAGGTCGAGCTCAAGCCCGAGGACCCCATACACGGAGGGAGCTCATCCTCAGTCCCAAACCTCTCCTCAGCCTCCTACCACGTCGGTCTGCGCACCCTCGAGCTGCGACAGCAGCCCGACCAGTGGGGCAAGTCGTGGCAATTCGTCGTCAACGGCGTGCCGATCTTCGCCAAGGGTTCGAACTGGATTCCAGCCGACTCCTTCCCCACCCGGATCAGCGATACCCACCTCGAGAACCTCATCCGCGCGGCGGCAGACTCGCATCAAAACATGCTGCGCGTCTGGGGCGGCGGCCTATACGAGGAGGAGCGCTTCTACGACCTGTGCGACCGCTACGGCATCCTGGTCTGGCAGGAGTTCACCTTCTCGTGCAGCATCTACCCAATGGATGATCCGGACTTCGTCGAGAATGTGCGCATCGAGGCGGTGCAGAACATCCGCCGCATCAGGCATCGCGCTTGCCTGGCCTTGTGGTGCGGCAACAACGAGATGGAGTGGGGGTGGGAGAGTTGGGGCTGGGCCAAGCAGGATTGGGAGGAAACACTGCTTCCCTACTTCGAGAAGATTCCCGCGCTGAGTGCGCTCACGCGCCAGGTGAAGAATCGACGGCTGCTGTCCGATTGGAAGCAGCTGCGTGACGCCTATGCGGCGTTCTTTCATGACGCCCTGCCCGGCTGGGTGGCGCAGGAGGATCCCGACCATGCCTACTGGCCCAGCTCGCCGTCGTCCGAGACGCCGTTCGTCAACGTCAACGGCGAGGAGCAGGGCGACAGCCACTACTGGGAGGTCTGGCATGGCCGTAAGCCATTCACTGCGTACCGCGGGACGTTCCCGCGTTTCCAGAGCGAGTTCGGCTTCCAGGCGCTTCCCCCGCTGAAAACGATCCGCACCTATGCCCTGCCGGCCGACTGGAACATGACCTCCTACATCATGGAGCACCACCAGCGCAACGCCAGCGGCAACGGGCTGATGATCGGCCAAATGACCGATGCCTTTCGCACGGCAAAGGACTTTCCGTCGTTGGTCTACCTGAGCATGGTGCTCCAGGCGGAGGGGATTCGCTATGGTGTGGAGCACTGGCGGCGTTTTCCGCAGCGCGTAGCCGGCACGCTCTACTGGCAGCTCAACGACTGCTGGCCGGTCGCTTCCTGGTCCAGCCTGGACTACTTCGGCCGCTGGAAGGCGCTGCACTACATGGCAAAGCGCTTCTACGCGCCGGTGCTCCTCTCTATTCTGGATGACGGTCCACGCATGGGCATTCACGTCACCAACGATACGGATGACGTGTGGCAGGGCTACGTGCGTTGGACGCTGGAGATGCTCTCCGGGGAGGCATTGGCTTCTGGAGAAGCACCGATCAGTGCCCCGCCGCTCTCGGCTGTCACCGTGAAGACGCTGGATTTCGGCGAGGCGGTCGTCGCCGATCGCATTCCCGGAATGCTCGGCGGCAACCGACGCGATATGGTCTTTGTCTGCGAGCTCTGGCAGGGCGACCGGCTGGTTGCGCGCAATCTCGCGACCTTCGTGCCGAACAAGCATCTGGCGCTGATCGATCCCGGCTTGACAGCGGAGACCACGCGCAAAGGCACACAGCTCACCATCTCGGTATCGGCCACATCGCTCGCACGCTTTGTCGAGCTGGAGCTTGAAGGCGCCGACGCGATCTTCAGTGACAACTACTTCGATGTGCCCGCCGGTCGCACGGCCATCGTAACATGCCTGCTGCCGGAAGGATGGGATCTGCGCCGGGCACGCGCGGCGCTGCGCATCCGCTCGCTGCGCGAGTCGTACGCCTGATCTGAAATGGCCGCGGACTTGCCGGGCGTGCGCAATACGCTGTCAGACGTCGCTCGCCGCCTCGCAGGGTATTATCGCGAGGCGGCGATCTGGCGACAGCTTGCCATCCTCGCTATCCCGCTCCTTGTCATGGTATTGTCCGAGTCGACCTGGCTGCTCGGGGCAGCCATCCTGCTTCTCGGAATCCTCTTCTGGCTGCGTCCTGAGCTCGGCCTGCTGCTGATCGCCTTCACCCTCCCCTTCGCATTCGTCTATAAGCGAATCGGCGCCGACATCGTCTCGACCGTAGAGATGCTGACCCTCGTCTGCTTCGTCGCGTGGGGAGCATCGCGCCTGCGCCGGCCGGCGCAGGTCAACTGGCGCGCCAGCAGAGCTGCCAACGCCATCGACCTGGGCGTCATCTGGTTCGTGGCAGCAGCGCTTGCCTCACTGATTTCGGCAGAGGACGTCGATGCGGCCCGATGGGAGCTGCGCATCCTGGTGATCGAACCCGCACTGCTGTACCTGATGGTGCGCTGCCTCGCCCGGCCGCGGCGGCATTCCGAGCTCTCGCCGACAGCCGTCGCGCCGTCGGAGGCTGAGCAGGGCGACCGAGCAGAACTGCTGTGTCTGGTCGATGCATGGGCGGCCGGGGCCACCGTTGTTGCGCTCATCGGCCTGTATCAGTACTTCTTCACGGATTATGTCGAGGCAGTGCAGGGAGTGCGACGCATTCTGGGCATCTACGATTCTCCGAACCATGTGAGCCTCTACATCGGGCGCATCGTCCCGGTATCCCTGTGCCTTGCTGCCTTCGGAGCGACGCGCTGGCGGCGGATCGCCCATGGACTGGCGCTCCTGCCGCTGCTTTCATGCCTCTACCTGACCTACTCGCGCGGCGCGTGGCTTCTGGGGCTGCCGTCTGCGCTCGTCTTCATCGGCATCGTGCGAGGCGGATGGGTCAGGGCTGCGGCGGTGGCAGCAACGGCGGCGGCGCTGCTGGCGCTGGCGCCGATCCTCCGCACGCCCCGCATTGCGTCGCTGCTGACGCTCGAAGGCGGCACCAACCTGGCGCGCATCCTGCTGTGGAGAGGCGCCTTGCGCATGCTCGCCGACCATGTGCTGCTGGGCGTAGGTCTGAGCAACTTCATGCGGCAGTATCCGCGCTACATGCTCCGTGAGGCGGGACACGAACCGGTGGTATACCACCCGCACAACCTGCTGCTCGACACCTGGCTCAGTCTCGGCATCGCCGGCGTGGCTGCGATGGCCTGGATTCTGGTGGCGTTCTTTCTGACTGGTCGCCGCCTCTATCGGGCGTTGGCACGGGAGGTCGACAACCAGGCGCTGGTGTTGGGCCTGATGGCGAGCATGGTGAGTTTCTTCGCTCACGGCCTGGTCGACACCGGGTGGAGGCTCACCGACCTGGCGTTCGTCTTCATGCTCACGCTGGGAATCATCAGTGGGCTGAGTGCTACAGCGCGTCCTCGACCCAGGTAATCTGCGCTTCGGGCAACCGCTCCGAGCGCCAGGCGAGGCATCGCTCGGCCAGCACGCGCACTCGGGCGTAATAGTCCGGCTCGCGGCGGCGCCGGCTTTCGTACTCAACATATGGACCCAGCTTGAGCCAGGTCTTGACGACCATCGGGTTCATCCACGGCATGATGAGCTCTTCGGGGATCCAGCCGGCCTGGGTCAGGAACGCAACCCTGTCGAGCGAGTTCAGCACGTGTTTGATGGCGTCCCGTCCCTCATCTGGCAGTGAAGCCAGGCCCAGTGCCGGGTCCTCCGGGAGCTTCTGGAAGACCCAACGCCGCGCGGCAACGCTCTCATGGGAGTTGAGTTCTTCAAAGAGTCGATCGGCCACTGCCATGTGCCGGCTGCTGCCCGCTTCGACCAGCTCGCGATAGGCCAGCACGCCGCCGCCGAGCACCGCGGCGGCGGCGACTGCCGTGGCAAGCGCCTCGGTCATGGCCCAGAAGTCAGGTGCGAAGCCGAGCAGGCGCAACACCATCCACAAATAGAAGAGCGCGCCGACGCCAACGACAAATCCGGCCGCCGCGATGCCGAGCATCGTAATGATCGTGCGCCGTCCAGACCAGTCCGATCTCATGCATTCCCCCCTTCAGCCAATAGCCGCACAGGCCAGGAATCCGGCACAGGACGTCTGCCGCAAAGAGCCCGGCACATCACGTCGCCCGAGCCAATCGAGCCTGGATCACACCTCGCTTGCCATTCACAAGCCAATCGCGATCTGCGGCAGCCAGCCGTTCAGCTTCCCCCGCTTCCAGCCCAACCACGAGCTCAGATTTGAGAGTCCTCAACGCAACCAGAGGCGCCGGGTAATAGCTGACCGCCTGCGTAAACCGTGTGGTGGGCGGCCAGTGTGCATCACCCAGCAGCCGGCGGTAGTTGGCGTCTCCCTTGACCAGGACCAGGTCGACCGCAGCCAGGGAGTCAGCGAGGTCCTCGGGCATCTGGTAGTAGAACAGGCTGGTGGTGTAAGCCCAGTGCGTGGCCAGTTTCATGGCGCCGCGCGCCAGCGCGTCCGCGAGTCGTCCGGCGAGGTCGCCGGCATGCGCCCCACCGGCCGGCAACGCAGCCAATCCGTCCAACACATCTTGCGGCATGGCGTCCGACACGAAGAAGGGCTGCGGCTTGAGGTGCAGAACGATTTCGGCGGCGGCGCCGACGCCCAGCAGAAAGTCCGCCAACGCGAGATCGGTCAGCAGCTCCGTGCCGGCATTGTCTGCCACAATCGCCAGGCGATGAACTCGGCGGCTCGTCAGATCACACCAGACCGCTGCAGTATCGTCCACCAACAAGTTCTTGCGCTCGGCCTGCGTCTCTGTGGCGCCGCCCAGGTGGGCTGCCACCATGTAGCTCAAGTCGGTGCGGTTGCCCCAGAGAGAGGCATGGAGGAGCTGTTCGAAGCGGAGCCACGGATCGGCAGGGAGGTGCTCCAGCAGGGCATTGACTGCGCGCGGCGCGGCCATCGGCAGCCATTCCGTGCGCTTCTTAGGTTGATATGGGTCGCGCCCATGCCAGAGCCCGGGTTGGAAGTAGCCCGTCGCCTCCAGCACACGACGATAGAAATAGGCTTCCGCCCAATACCAGGGCGCATCGAGCCAGGTCCGGCCCAGATAGGGCGCGCAGACCTCATGCCAGAAAGCCGCATCGGGCGCATCCTCGGCAAGAGCGCGGATCGCTCCGCCCACAAGCTCAGCATGGAGCGCCTCCAGGGCTGCGTGCGCTGCGGGCGGGAGCGCGTTCAGCGCCATCGTCTCGCGCAGAATGGCCGGCACTCGCACTTTGAGGGTGTCGTGTGCGAATGACCCGGCTTCCGAAGTCAGGATAGGTGGCGGCAAAGTCGTCGGGTCGAGCCGCGTCCTGGGCACGTGGGGCCTGGTCGGAGCCGCCGCATCTCGATCGGATGGAGGCATGCTCATGCTCGGGCCCGCTCCAGCGTCCGGTCTTCAGCTTCCATGGCGAGCCGCATCAATTCATTAAGCTCCAGGGGGACGCCTCGCTTCTCATCGCGGACGAGAGTCATAGCGTCCTGCGGACATGCAGAAGCACACACGCCGCAGCCCATGCACGCTCCTGCATCCACGGAGGCGCGCTCGTTCACCGTGATAGCCCCAAACTGACACCGCTCCCGGCATGCGCCGCAGCCAATGCATCGGTCCTCGTCTATCTGCGCGACATATCCCGAAGAAGCCAGCATCTTGACGCCATGGCGCTGAGCCTGCATCGCGCCGCAGCAGCACGAACAGCAGTTGCAGATGGCATAGAAGCGTCCGAGCATCGCATCCTTGAAGAAAGCGTGATGCACATGGCCGCGCTCGTGCTCGGCGCACAGAATCGCGAACGCCTCACTGGATGTCACCCACCGGGAGCGCGCCGGATGATGCTCGGTCACAAAGCTGGCGAAGGGTTCGCCGACGATCAGGCAGACATCGAGGGGCAGACAGGGATTCGGCCGCGCGGCCCGGCAGGGACATTCCAATGCGACAATATGGTCGGGGTGCTTCAGCACGATATCGCGCGCCAGGGCATACGGGATCACGCGCTCCAGATCGGTCAGACAGATATCGCGCTGCACCGAAACGAGCTGGGTGGCAGCATCCAGGGTGACAACCTTGCCGTGATACGTGTCCGCGAACGTCGACTCCGACCGGGCGGACGATTCGGCGAAGCTGGTCGTGGACGTGCGGCGCTCGCGAGGCGGCATCGCGCGCAGCCACATTCGTCGGGCGCGCACGAACGCCTTCGCCAACCGATGCTCGCCGGTGCCGATGCCGATGTACAGATAGGGCCAACGCGCATAGACATAGCCGTGCAGCCAGGCGAACAGGCCGAAGTGCGGCGTACGCTGCGCTTCGCGCACGAATGCGATCGTCGACGGTCGGGGGACAAGGGGCCACGAAGGCAGCCTCATGGCGATCCACCTCCGCTGGTTTGTGATGCAGCCGGTTCTTTCCTTGCGGGAATGTAGCAGGTTGCATGCCGTCTGTCAAACCGGCGACGTCTGGCGAACGCCCTTCGTCGGGCGATGTTTCTCTGGCGACGTTTGCCGCCTCGCACAAGTTATGTTATCCTCGTGCCGCGACGATGACCAGCCAGTCGCCAGAAAGCAAGAACCACCAGGAAGAGAAGTTGAAGAATCGAACCCATCGAACCCTTGCGGCCATGCTCGCGACCCTTGCGATCCTCGTCGCCGTGATTCCGGCGCATGCCGCCGGACCGCTCACCGGCAAGCTGATCTGCGTCGACGCCGGACACGGCGGCGTCGATTCTGGCGCCTACTTCGCGGCCTATGACTTAAGCGAGAGCGATATCAACCTGGACGAGGCCTATGCCCTGCGCTCGTTGTTGGAGACCGCTGGCGCCCAAGTCGTGATGACTCGCACCGGCGACACGGCCATGACGGAACGGGATCGGGCGGCGTTCTGCAATCAGGCCGGCGCGACGATCCTCGTTTCGGTTCATACCAACAGCTTCAAAGAGGCGGAACCGAACGGCGCCCTGACCTTCTACGGCAAGCGATCGGCGCCGGAGGATGTGCGGTTGGCGGAAGCCATCCACGAATCCCTCTTCCCCACACTGCTGAAAACCGCCCCGGTCCCAACGGCGTTCACCGACTTCGGCGTCCGCCGGTTCGGCGCCGGGGTGCTCAGGCGCAGCTCGATGCCCGCGGCGCTCGTCGAACCGGCATTCCTCTCGAATCCTGCCGAAGCCGCGCTGCTGATCACGCCCATCTACACGGAGCCGGGTTCGGGCGTCTTCAGCAAGGGATGTCCTGCCTACAGCTGCCGGCGCGGCCAGATCTCACTGGCGATTTACCGGGGCGTGCTGGCGTTCTTTGGCGATGAGACCTGAGATGGGCTTGCTCGACACCCTCAAGCGGGCGTTCGGCGGCAGCGCGGCGACGCCGGCTCAGCCGCAGCGTACGTCTCCGGCGTCAGAGCCTGAACCTGAGGCAATCAGGGTCCCAGAGATGACGGCAGTCGAGTTGATCGCGGAGCGACAGCGCGGCGCAGGCACGGTCCTGCTCGACTGCCGTGAGGAGCACGAGTGGCGGCAGGTGCGCATCCCAGGCAGCCTGCACATCCCGATGCGCCAGATTCCTG
>CAYRFV010000150.1:0-1140 GCA_964423545.1 uncultured Anaerolineales bacterium
ATCGCTTCTTTCCCTTGCCGTGGTACAGATTGTCGGCGTGGTAGACCAACTCGGGATGGAGCCGGTCGCGGTAGGCCTCGTCGCTGCCGGGCTCCATGATCCAATCGACGATGTCCAGGCCGAAGCCCGCGTCGCGATAGCCGGTGGCCTTGTCCAACAACTGGGCCGCGCCCGTCTCCACTTCTTTGTGCTTGTAGGTCCAGCGCCAGAGCAGGGCGAACTGGGTTTCCCGGTCCACGTCGCCCGCGTCCACGCCCTTCAGCGCTTCTTCCAGCGCGTGCTCCACCACGGCTTGACGCACCAGCGTCAGGAAGTTGCCGACCGAGACCGGCTGGCCGGAGCCGTAGCGCACTTCGCCGTAGCGGGAGAAGACGGAGAGGGCCGGCCCGATGGCGCTGACGAAGAAGTCCGCGCCGCCGATGCCGGCGGCCCAGAAGCGGGCGAGCGCGCGGCGCACCTCCTCGCGCATCTCGGGCAGGACCTTGTCCAGGTAGCCGATGCTGGCGCCCAGGCGTTTGCGGCAGACCAGCATGATGTTGGAGGTCAGCACCGTGCCACCAAGCCATACAGCCTTAGCAGAGTTCTGTGTTTCCACCGGCCAAGAGGCAGTCACTTGGAGACCAGCACCAATAAGGGCGCTGACGAGAGTTTCCCAAGCGCTGGTGGCCGTATGCGCGTACATAACCATCGCGATGCCATCAGGCTTGAGCACCCGACGGACTTCGCTCAATGCCTGTCGCATCTTCTCTTCAAAGAATGTCTTGGCGGCAACATCTGAGTCATGCCGAGCGCGATCTTGAGTAATCTCGGCGTTTTTAGGAGTCAACGACGCGGGGAAGTACTCGGGCAGGATGTCCTGCAAGGCTCGTCGTAGCCAGACATACTGCATATCTGCCAGGTAACTATAGGGAACGCTGTCGTAGTAAGGGGGGTCGGTCAGTACAGCATCAAAGCTGGACTCGGAGAACTCCAAGTCGGCGGCATTGGCCCACTGCACGCGAATGGGTCTTCCAACACCGATCAGACGCTCAAGAGCGGGTAAGGCCCACTCATTTGTTCCGAGCCAGCTTCCACTGCCTGTGCCTATCGGGTTTACTTCGGGGTAGTCCCAAACCATCGCAATGCGATGACCACCCGTGG
>CAYRFV010000150.1:1150-13169 GCA_964423545.1 uncultured Anaerolineales bacterium
TCCCTGTATTATCCCACCTGCTCGCTTCAGAGCTGCGAAGTACTACGCGGCTGAGGGTGTATGCCAGAAAGAGTGATACTCCCGCTGCCGCGGCCGGACTAGCTCCTTGGGTGATCATGTTTCGATTGGCAGAGCGAATCCCCCGGATAAAGGCTGTCAAAGCTAGGCTTTGGCGTGGGGTAAACATCTGCCCCCAGGTTCGAACGCCATAGATTTGGGGGTATATCCCATACGCTCGGGGCGGTGGCATTTCCTCGTCTGGGACCAAACTCAGGAACGGGTCATCGTGCTTCGCGTCAGCCTCTTGTAGCGCCTCTTGCGCTTCAGCGAATGCCTTCCGATCGGCTTCGGTTGCAGGTCGGAAAGAAACGCCTGACTCGTTTGGCTTGCTGCTGATGACGACCAGCATCATGCGTCCATCGCGGCCCGTCTCGAATTGAGCTTTCACTTCGTTCGGCGAGAGAGTCTGTGGGCAATGGAGACATCGCGCCGTGCCCCGCGAAGTTGTGCCATCGGAAGGGTTCTCACTGCGTGGCTTGCCTTCCACGATCTGTACCTCCAACGTCCGGTTGGACTGAGGCACAAGACGGTAGAAGACCGGGGTTTTGCCGGCGCGCCGGCTCAGCCACCGTTGCCCTACCAATGGAATCTCAGCGCCGCAGGCAGGGTTGGTGCAGCGGACGGTCTTGGCCCAAAGATATGCTACCACACTGCCGCCGTCCGGTTCGGCCGGGTAGAAGCGCTGTAATTCAGGCCTGACCTGCTCCAGCACCCAGCGGCCCCACTCGCGGACGGCTTCCACCAGCTTGCCCTCGCGCCGGCTCTCCAGGAGCTGCATCTCGTCTCCTGACACGGGCGGCAGGGGGAAGAGGGTATCGGCGAACCGCTGCGGGTAGTCGAGCACGCCCAGCATGGTCAAAAGCGCCACGGGGTTCAGGTCCATCGCGGTGGCGTCGCAGCCGAGCCGCAGCGCCTCCAGCGCCAGGGAGCCGCCGCCCGCGAACGGGTCGAGCACGGCCGGCGCTCGGCCGTCGTAGCGCTTCAGGATGCGCTCGCGCATCTCCTGAATGGCGGCTGAGTCTTTTTGGGGCGCCGTGTTCAGGATGCCGCGTCGGATCAGCGCCATCAGCTCATCGCGCTCTTTCTCCGTGTCCGGCGCGTCCACCAGCGCCGCGAAGGTCGCGGCGCGGCACGCGGCCAGCGGCTGCCGCGCATACCAGGTGTGCAGCGTGCGGATGTCGCCGATGCTGACCGACTTGGAGCTTTCGGCGTTGATGTCTGCCAGGGGCAGGATCTCCTCGATCAGGCGCTTACGCGGTGTCTCGCTCACAATGAGACCTCCTCATCGCTGACCGCGCGCCAGGTGCTTTCGGTGTAGACATACTTCACGTCGCCATGCAATTCGGCGTCAGGTTGCATCCGGGAAGCCGAGTCGCGTACGATGTTGAGCGTCGGCTTCCCAAGCGGATCAGAGACGATGTAAAGGTAATAACCGCCGCGAAGGTGCTGCGCAGCAATGCGCTCATTGCGGCCCAACAAGATCTGGCCGGTCGTCGTCCCTTTCACTTCGATGCAGCGCGGCCCGCCCGGGCCCATGCTATACAGATCATAAGGGTATTGCTTGTGCTCGCCGGTGACATTCTTCACTGCCCGGAGATGCTTCTGTTCATACAACTCAGCGTAAGCCATCGCTGCATCTTCGATCTTCCCTTTCATGTCCACAATATCCTGGTCGGGTGCTCCTTCGACCGGCAGGACCGCCGCCACCCCCAGCACTGCCGGCCAGACGAGAGAGCATGTCTCCTCATGTGTGAAGCGGTCTGCCAGCATCCGGAGCCTGGTTCTGGCGGCCGCGAGCCGCTCGTTCGCCTTATTCTCTTGTTCAGGATCCTCGCCGATGCCAAAGACCGCAATGTCGTAGGCTTCCTGCGCCTCGGCCAGGGCGCGTCGAGCATCGGCCAACATCGGCTCGCGGCGCATCGTGACGGTGTCCTGCCGGCCTAAGCGCGTCTGGTTCACCCATGCCAACTGCTGCCGGGCCAGGCTCCAGTTCAGAACAGGCTTGGGGTCCATGCTGAGGGCCAAGAGCGAAGCCGGCACCGCATGACCACCAAAAACCGGGATGAGCGCGCCCAGCGCATAGGCAGGCGCGGCCGTATTGGCCTCGGCCGTTTGCCGCACTGCAAAGATGTTGCTGGCCACCGGATCGCCGCACCCGTCCTGGGTGGATGCCAAGACGAACCATAGCAGATAGGCCTGACCGGGAGGAAGCTCCGGGTCCAGAAACACCGAACCTTTCGGCAGTTGCCCGCGCCACTCATCGGCCACAAAGCGAAGCAGCCCGTCCAGGAATGGACTGCCAAGGCCGACATAATGAATGCCGGCCCCGGCTTCGATAGCATCCGGACGGAAGGATAACAGCGCGAGCTCACCGGCTCGCAACCCCAAGCGCCGAGCCAGGTTTTGGCCCTGGAGTTCAAGGCGGATGACGGCCGCGTCGCCCGGGTCCGTATCCTTCCCGTCTGCCGCTTGCGGTCGTTCGCTACGCTCGGTCAGCACATCCACTGCGAAGTGCTGGGCATATTCGGGGGTCAGGCGCGATTGTCGGGAACGTTCGCGGAGCGGCTCGTATCTTACGGGGTCCAAGTGCTTTGCCGGTTTGTGCCAGCCCTTGACGCGTGGCGCCCCTTTTGCGGTGGCGGCAATCAGCTCCGCGAGCGCCTTCTGCCCGGACGCCGCATCTGGGGCTGCCAACGCGACTTTTGCCATCAGCTTTTTCAGGTCCACATCGGCGACCAGGGTGCTGACCACGTCGAAGACCTGATCGCCAAGGTCCTTTTCCATGTTCTTGAGGCGGTCAATCAGCCCCGTCAGCACGACGCCTTCGCGCGTATCCGCGATGGCCAGGTTGTAGATGTGAGCGACGCGTTTCTGCCCGTAGCGATGGATGCGGCCCATGCGCTGCTCCAGGCGCGTGGGTACCCAGGGCAGGTCATAATTGACCATATTGGCGCAGAACTGCAGGTTGATGCCCTCGCCGGCCGCCTCAGTGGCGACCATGACTTGCGCCCTGTGCTCGAACTCCCATTCGGCGCGAATACGGGCGTCCTGCGCCATCGAACCTTCAATCTGGGTTACGCGGAAGCCCTGCTTCACGAACTCGGCGCGCAGGAAGTCCAGCGTGTCTTTGAACTCAGTGAATACCAACAGCTTTTCTCTGCCATCCGGACGAATACCGGTCTCTTCCATGATCTGCTTGAGCTTGCGCAGCTTGAGTTCCGGCCCTTCCGCCTGCACTTCGCTGGCAAGGCTGATCAGCTCGGCCAGCCGTTTGGCTTCTTTGGCTCGCGCCTCCTTGGTCTTGGCAGGGGTGATGCCCAGGGCGGCTTTCTCGGCTTCCCAGCGATCTGCTTCCGGCGCATCCTCATCCGGTGAACCGATCGGACTCCCTTCTGCTGCTCCTGCGAGGACCAACTCGCGCCGGCGTTTGAGGGAAATGATCAACGCCGCCAGACTGGACGCCATCCGCCGCTGGAGAATGGTCATCGCGAACTCGACGTTGACCCGCTCTTGCGCCGACAGCTTCTCCGCGGCCTTGTACGTCTTGGACACGTAGTCGGTGAGCTGGTTGTACAACTCCGCCTCTAGCGGCCGCTCAGTAATGCTGCTCCACCGCGACTCGACGACACGGGGCTTGAAGAGTTTCTGCCCATCGAAGCCCACCATCTCTTCTTTCATGCGCCGCCACATCAGCGGGTTCTCGCTCTGTCCGCCGGACTGGACCACTTGCGCGTCGTGGATGTCCGGATCGAGGAGTTGGAGCAGCCTGGTGAAGTTAACCGGGTCACCCTTGTGCGGTGTTGCCGTTGCCAAAACCAGGTGCCGCGTCTGAGCAGCCAGGATTTGGCCCAACTGGTAGGCTTGCGTGGCCCGGTCTTCGTAGCCGGCCATGTGGTGAGCCTCGTCCACGATGACCAGGTCCCACGGTACGGCTGCCAGGGTCGCCCGGATGTGCGGCTGGCGGGCGAAGGCTACCGAGGTCACAACGTTGGAGTTCCGCAACCAGGCGGCGTTATCCCCCTTCAAGACCTGACTGTCAACCTCCTCGAAGCGCTCCCCGAACTTTGCGGCCATCTCGCGTTTCCATTGGGTCACCAGGCCGGCAGGCGCCACGATAAGCGTGCGTAGATCGGGCTGGCGCAGCCGCAGCTCCTTATGGAGCAGACCGCAGATGATGGTCTTGCCGGCTCCTGCGTCGTGCGCCAAGAGGTGGCGGATGGTGGGTTGCGGAAGCATGACATCATAGACCGCTTCCAGTTGATGGGGGAGCAGGTCCACCAGGCAGTTGTTGGTGGCTACAAGGGGATCGCACGAGTAGGCGAGCTTCAACCGTTCGGCTTCAATCAGCAGACGCCACACATCGGCATCCGCGCTGAAGTCCGGGCGCCAGGATGTGGCCGCGACAGGCATCTCCTTAGGCCACAGCACCGTCGAGTAATGCCGGCCAGAGTCCAGGCCAACCGCCTCAACGGTGATGAAGCCGTACTCGGAAGTTGCTTCAGATAGGACGCGGACAGGTTCAGGCCATTGAGGGCCAGCGAGCGTTTTGGTCATGCATGCCACGCCGGAAGGGATCGCGTTTGATGGGCCCGGGAGGCACAGCCGGACCCGCTAGTTCCACCACGTCAAAGTAGATCAAGGCACTCGATTTTACCACGCGCGGCGATTCACAGCCAAGTCCAGCGAACATGGCAGCGTTCTTTCGCTCGGTTGATCCGAACAGAAGTGCTATGATGGGATCACCGAAACTCCTGCGGGATGCAACTGACGGGCATGTTCGCACCATCCTCTTCGTCCGACCGATTCCATGCGGTAAGTGCGGGGCTGCGCTCCGGTCGGGTCAAACTGAGGCCTTCGAGTGTACGCTTGACGAGTCGACGCCGGCCTCCGGCATCGACTGCACTGGCCCCGGAGAACCGCTGGTGGACGACGCGGTTCTCAATCTGCTGACCGCCATTTTGTCCGAGAAGCTGCCAGGGCGGTTGACTTGAGCTTGACGCAAGGCATGAAAAGGCGGTGCGCGGCGGGTCTGGCCCTGGCTTTATGGGCTGCCAGAAAAGGCAGGGACGTGGTATCATCAGGGGCACAGACGCGGCGGGTCACCGTCGCGTTTGGCCCCTGTAGAGGTGAGAGACCCCGCGGCGGGATAGAGGAGAGCGAGCTTAGCGGGTAAAGAGAAGCGATCTGACTGAATCACAGCCAGGCGGGAAATCCGATCATTGCGGTGCAGGAATGAGGGATCGACAGATGCTGGCCGAGTGGATGTTTTTGGCACACCATGTTGAAGTTTGAAAATAGGGCCAAAAAAGGGGCCTTTTAGCTCTGTCTAGCACCCCCAGCAGGATTCGAACCCGCGGCCTTCTGATCCGAAGTCAGACGCTCTATCCACTGAGCTATGGGGGCGCGCGGCAGATGGTTGAAGCCGTCTGCATGGCCCCTATCATAGCACGCCTGGCGCGATAACGCCAAACGCAACTGGCCGCGCACGGCGCGGCCAGTCACGGCGCGGCTGATGCAGCCCCACAGGCAGTCGTCCGTTGCGGTTGCGCGGTCGTCCGGCAGCGCGGTTCGGGTCGCGGCCCTACTGTGCCGCGCGCCGGAGTTGCGCCGCGCGCCGGAGTTGTGCAGCGGGCCACTCTGCGCGATAATTCCGGGCAGGACAACGTACGGGCAACGACATGCAACGGCGCCAGCGACGAGCTGGCGTTCCTTGTCTGGAGCCCCCAGGCGCAGCGCGCAAAGGGTGACCATGAGCTGGGCCGCCTTTCAGGATCGTCTGCCGAAAACCTACACGCCCGCGGACGTGGAGTTCGTGCATCGCGCCTACGATCGGGCCGCGACCGAGCACGGCGACCAGAAGCGGAAATCCGGCGAGCCCTACATGACGCACCCGGAGGAGGTGGCGGGCATTCTGGCCGATCTGCGCCTGGATGCCGCGACCGTAGCGGCCGCACTGTTGCACGATGTCGCGGAGGACACCGTGGTCCCGGTGTCGGTCCTGGAAGCCGAGTTCGGGCCGGAGGTAGGCCTGCTCGTCGATGGGGTCACGAAGTTCAAGGTGGCGCAGGATAAGGCGGCCATGGAATCTTTGCCGCTAAGCCGCCGTGACGCCGGCGTCGAAAGCCTGCGCAAGATGTTCTTGGCGATGGTCAAGGACGTGCGCGTGGTGCTGATCAAGCTGGCCGACCGGCTGCACAATATGCGCACGCTGCAGTTCATGCCCGAGGAGGCGCAGCGGCGCATCGCGCGCGAAACGCTCGATATCTATGCCCCCCTGGCGGACCGACTGGGCATCTACGGCATCAAGCTGGAACTCGAGGACCTGGCCTTCAAACACCTCAGCCCGGAGATCTATGCCAGCATTGTCGAAGCGCTGGCGCAGCGCCACGAAGAGCGGGAGGCGCTCATCACGCGCCTGAGCGACGCCCTGCGCGACGAGCTCAGCAAGAACGGCATCCAGGCCACCATCAAGGGCCGCCCCAAGCACATCTACAGCATCTACCGCAAGATGGTGCGCAAGGGCGTCAAGCTGGTCGAGCAGATCTATGATCGCCAGGGGGTGCGGCTGATCGTGCCGGACATTGCCAGTTGCTATGCAGCCCTGGGGGTCGTGCACAACCTCTGGCGGCCGGTGCCGAAGGAGTTCGACGACTACATCGCCAATCCGAAGGAGAACCAGTACCGGTCGCTGCACACCGCCGTCTTTCTCCCCGACGGCCAGACCCTCGAAGTGCAGATTCGCACCCCCGAGATGGACCGCGTGGCCGAGATGGGCATCGCGGCCCACTGGCGCTACAAGTCGCAGACGCGGCCCGATGAAGAGTATGACCAGAAGATCGCCGCCCTGCGCTCGGTGTTCGAGCTGCAGCTTCAGGAGACGCCGGACGGCCAGGAGTTCATGGAGGCGGTCAAAGAGGAGCTGCTCCAGGATCGGGTCTACGTCATCACGCCGAAGGGCGAGGTGATCGACCTGCCCGCGGGCGCCACACCGGTGGACTTCGCGTACCAGATTCACTCTGAGATCGGCCATCGCTGTCGCGGCGCCAAGGTCAACGGCAAGCTCGTGGGGCTGGACTACCAACTGCGGAGCGGCGAGCAGGTCGAGATCCTCACCGTCAAGCGGGGCGGACCCAGTCGCGATTGGCTGAACCCCTATCTGGGGTACGTCAAAACCGCGCGCGCCCGCACCAAGATCCGCCAGTGGTTCCGGCAGCAGGATCGCGGGGCCAGCATCGCTGCGGGCCGGGAGAGTCTCCAGCGCCAGCTCGAACAGCTCAGCGTCACTCTGACCTTCGAAGAGGTGGCCGAGCTGTTCGGCCGGTCATCGGTCGACGCGCTGTTAGAGGATATCGGCTTCGGGGAGATCACCGCTGCCGACATCGCGGGCAAGGTGCTCCAACTCACGCGAGTCGTCGAGCCGCCCAAGTCGGTCAGCGAATCGCTGGGCCAGAAGGAAGCGCCGCAGAAGCCGGCGGTTGCAGGCGACGGCGTGACCGTTCAGGGCGTGGGGAACATGCTCACGACCATCGGCCGCTGCTGCAGCCCGATGCGGGGCGATGAGATCATCGGCTTCGTGACCCGCAGCAGCGGCGTGACGATCCACCGCACCGACTGCCCCAACGTGCTGAACCTGGATTCCTCGACCAAGGAGCAGCGTCTGATCAAGGTGGACTGGGGGGTGGCGCCGAAGGCGCTGGCGCGCGTCAAGATCCGAGTGCACGCGTACGACCGTGCGGGCCTCCTGCGCGATATCACGGACATTCTCGAACGGGAAAACATCAGCATGCAGGACGCGTCCGCGGTCACGGCGCGCCAGGACAGCCTGGCGCTGATCACGGCGACGCTGGAAGTGCGCGACGCCGAGCAGGTGGGACGCGTGCTGGCCAAGATCGAGCGGGTGCCGAACGTGATCGAGGTGCGGAGACAGGTGGGATAGCGTGAAGCGCGAACTCCGGCGGCGCCGCCTTGGAACAGCGATCGCCACGGATCACGCTTCACGAGCAGGCTCCGTCTAGCGCAGCGGGGCGCCCGGCGTGGGCGGCAGCCTGTCCAGGGACCAGTTGCGCGTCGTCTGCGCGCTGATGCGCAGGTTGGTGAGCCACTGCGTGAACGCTTCATACTTCTTCTGCTGCGCAGTGAACTCGTCCATCGGCCGGGCCGGATCCTTCTCCAGAACCTGCACCAGGTGGTAACCGTAAGTGGTCTTGATGAGACCGCTGGTCTGCCCTGGTTCGAGCTTGAACGTGGCTTCCTCAAACTCCGGCACCATGCTGCCGCGGCCGAACCACCCCAGCTCGCCTCCTTGAGCGGCGCTGCCCGGATCGTCTGAATACTCCTGCGCCAGCTTGGCGAAGTCCCCACCGCCGCCTAGCTTCTGCTGCACCTCGATGATGCGGGCCAGCGCCTGCGCTTCATCGCGCGGCGCCGGGGTGGGGCTAGCGTTGGGAATCGGCGTCGGCGTCGGTTGGCCTGCCGGCGCTGCGGTGGGAGTGGGCGGCGCCTCCAGGATGCGCACCAGGATGTGCCGCGCGCGCACCTGTTCTTCGGTGGTCGGGACGTCTTTCGTCACATCCTCATAGAGCTTGTTGCGCAGCAGATCCACCTCGACGAGCGCCTTCAGATCGGCTTCCGTCATGCCGGCCGCGGTTTTCAGTTGCCCCACGTATTCGGTGAACGCGGTCCGATAGGCATCCAGGCTGACCGGCGTACGCGTCGGCAGCGGCGTCGCGGTCGCTGGACCGCCGGGCGTCAACGTAGGCGAAGGCGTGGGCGAAACCTGTGGCGTCGGTGTCGGCGTCGGTGTATTGCGCCGGTAGCCGAACGACTGCTCCAGTGTTTCATCGATCTCCGCCGGACTGACGGTGATCCCTTTCAGTTGCGCTTGTTCCCGCAGCAACTGCTCATCGATCATTTGATCGAGCACATCGAGGCTGATCGACTGTGGGTCGTTGCGTTGCCCGCTGGTCTGGTTGTTCGCCTCCTGGAACCAGGCGAATCGCACCCGTTTGCTGTACTCGTTGGACGCGATGCTGGCGCCGTTCACGGTGGCGATCGGCTGGCGCGGCTTGATCACCAGCTCCTGCACCACTCCCACGGCGATGATCAGCACAAGGATAGCGGCCACGATGCCCAACCCGATCAGCAGCACGCGGCTGCGCTCCTCGTCGCGGCGCCGGTGCGCCGTCTGCTTCCGGGTCAGCTCGCGAGTCTGCGGTTGCTTCGACTTGGCCATGCGCTACCTCGGGTCGGCTCAGCTCACGCGTTGCCGCACGTGTCCCGCCGTGTACGGCAGCAGCGCCAGGATGCGAGCGCGTTTGACGGCCAGCGTCAGCCGCCGCTGATGGCGGGCGCAGGTGCCGGTGCGGCGTCGCGAGTCGATCTGGCCCTGATCCGAGATGAAGCGGCGCAGGGTGTTGACGTCCTTGTAGTCGATCTTCTCGATCTTCTCGACACAGAACGCACAGAAGCGTCGCCGCTGGAACCGGCCGCGCGGCCCGCCCGGGCCGCGGCGCTCGCTGCGCTCTCCGCGCTCACTGCGCTCGCCCGCCGGCGCGTTGAATTGTCTTTCTTCTGCCATCGTCGTATTACTCCATCACAGCTAGAAACCTAGCTCTTCATCGAAGTCCATCTCATCGGGTTCCCCACCGCCCCGGTTGTCCAATATCACCATCTCGCTGGCCACCACCTCGGTGCGCGAATGGCGTTGGCCCTCGGTGTCGTCCCAACTGCGCGTCTGCAGCCGGCCCTCGACGTAGACCCGTGATCCCCGGTGCAGATACTGGTTGCACACCTCGGCCAGGTTGCCCCAGGCGACGACGTTGAACCACTCCGTAGCCTCGCGTCGCTCGCCGCTGCTGGTGGTCCAGCCGCGGCTCACTGCCACGCTGAATGAGGTCACGGGCTTACCGCTGGGCGTGTAGCGCATGTCAGGATCACGGCTCAGATTGCCGATGATCAAGACCTTGTTCAGACCCCTTGACACCGCCCCTCCTCTCGGGATGCTTCACCCCTCGTCGGGACGCACGAGCAAGTGTCGAATGACCTGCTCGTCGATCCGCAGGTTGCGTTCCAGCTCGCGGCTCTTGTTTGGCGGCAACTGGAAGTTAAGCTGTGCGTAGACGCCATCAGTCTGCTTCTTGATGGCATACGCCAGTGTCCGGCGGCCCCAGACGTTCGTGCTGCCGACTGTGCCGCCGGCGGCCGAAATCCAGTTGGAGTAGCGCTCGATCACCGCCGCAACACCCTGTTCGTCCAGCTGTGGGACAACAATGACTACCAGTTCGTAGTCGTGCGCGTTCTCAGGCATACCGCGCCGATACCTCCTTTCCTCGGAAATAACCCGTCTCCTCGGGAGGCGGGATTGCCGCCGGACGATGCGCGGGGCGCAGCATGCCGGGGGCGAAAAGAACGAGGGCGGTGAGCCCTCGCACGGTGAGAAGGTTATATCACAGGTCGGGGTTGTTGGCAAATGGACGATGGACGGTGGATGCGCCGCCCTGGTCAGTGGTCCATCCTCCGCGGTTTGTCTCAACCGCTGAAGCGGAAGTGAATCACATCGCCATCCTTGACGATGTACTCGCGGCCCTCCAGGCGCACGTGGCCCGCCGCGCGCGCGCCCGCCAGCCCGCCCTCAGCGACCAGGGCCGCGTGAGGGGTGACCTCGGCGCGGATGAAGCCACGCTGGATGTCACTGTGGATCAGCCCGGCGGCCTCGTAGGCTGTGGATCCCGCCTTGAGCGTCCAGGCGCGCGTCTCCTTACCGCCCGTGATCGTGAAAAAGGTGATCAGATCGAGCAGGCGATAGCTGGCGCGGATCAAGCGGTGCAGGCCCGGCTCGGCCAGTCCGAGGTCGCCGCGGTAGGCGGCGGCTTCATCTGCCGCCCACGTCGCCAGCTCCGCTTCACATGCGGCGCAGAGCACCAGGCATGGCACCTCTTCGTGCGCCGCGCGCGCGAGCAAGGGCGCTGCGAGCGCGCCGCCATCGGGCAGGTGATCCTCCGACACATTGATGACATACAGACGCGGCTTAGCGGTCAGCAGATTGAAGTCGGTGCGCCAATCGGGATGATGCGGGGCTTCGGCAAAGCTGCGGGCCGGCTGACCGGCATTCAAATGACTGTGCAGCCGGTCGAGCCAGCTCAACTGGTCGGCGAAATCGCGCGGATGCGCCTTGGCCTGACCATGAACCTTCTCGATGCGTCGATCGACGGTGCCCAGATCGGCCAGGATCAGCTCGAGGTCGAGCGTCTCCAGGTCGGCGAGCGGGTCGACCTGGTCGCCGGCGGTGGGAATGTCGGGATCCTCGAAGGCCCGCAGCACCAGCGCCACGGCATCCACGTTGCGAATGTGGCCGAGGAACTGGTTGCCCAGGCCCGCGCCCTGGCTTGCGCCTCGCACCAGGCCCGCGATATCCACGAACTCTACGGTGGCGGCGGTGACCTTCTCCGGCTTCACCAGGCTGGCCAAGCGGTCCAGCCGCTCGTCGGGCACCGGCGCGATGCCGATGTTGGGCTCGATGGTGGTAAAGGGATAGGGGGCGGTCGCGGCGCCGGCAAGGGTGAGGGCATTGAAGAGGGTCGACTTGCCGGCATTAGGCAGGCCGACGATGCCGATCTGCAGGCTCATGGGAACCTCCGCATGGCGAGGTATGGCGACGGCGTCGAGGAGATTCTACTACGGAACGCCAGGATTTGGCAATCCGGGCTGGATGAGCTATAATCGACAGCTGCTCGGGGAGTAGCGCAGCTCGGTTAGCGCGCACGGTTCGGGTCCGTGAGGTCGGAGGTTCAAATCCTCTCTCCCCGACTTAGACCTCAAGGGTAGTCGAAATGAGTACCCGTGAGGTCTCTGGATAAGAAATCCTCACTACCGCAGACCACACGGTTCCTCGGTCTCCAGGTCGCTCTCTAGCGTAAGTTTTGTGCAACCAGAGGCCGAATCGTAGAAATCGGCCTCAAAT
>CAYRFV010000151.1:0-13075 GCA_964423545.1 uncultured Anaerolineales bacterium
GGCCACCGGCGTGGAGCTGCGCGAGCTGGAACGCGCCGGCCTGTTGGCGCGGCCAGACCCCCAGCGCATGGTGCTGCTCGGGCCTGATGAACGCCCCGACCTGCTGGAAGGCGTCCTGCGGCGTGTCCAGATGGGCCGCGGTTCGCTCGTGGACGCGCTGCACTGCGCCTGCATGCTCTGGAAAGAGAACCGTCGCGACGAGCTCATCGAGCTTCTCACCGCGCTGAACGGCGCGGCCCGGCAGGTCGCGCAGGCGCTCGCCGAGCTCAACGACGAAGGCACGGAGGAGCGCAAGCTGTTGATGGGCCTGTTGGGCGCGTGGAAGAGCCTGCCGGCCACCAACAAACGGGTCGCACCGCGGAATCCAAAGCCGACCGAAGACCTGCAATTGCCGCTGCTCTGACGCCGCGCCCCTATCACATGGAGGATGCTTATGAACCCGATACCCTGGTGGCAAGCTGTCACCCCTCACGCCGATGTGTGCACCGGGCGCATTGACGAGAGCCTGTTCGCTGCCAGCCTTGAAGGGGCGGTGCGCGGGACGGCGCCGGACGAATATTCCAAGGCCGAGGTCTTCTTTCGCAAGACCTACCTCACAGAGGGCCTGCGCAGCCTGCTGACCAAACTGCTGCGGCATGTGGCGGGCATCGCGGCTGCGAATCCGGTCGCCACGCTGCAGACCAGTTTCGGCGGCGGCAAAACGCACACCGAGCTCGCCATCTACCACCTCCTGGAACACCCGGACGATTCGCTCAAAGTTGACCAGGTGCGCGATCTGGTGGAAGCCGCCGGCCTGTCCCGCCCCCCAGCCTGTCGAGTCATCGTGATGTCGGGCGTGGACATCAACCCCCTGGGACGCAACACCGAGGAAGGGTTGCACATCAAGACCCTGTGGGGGGAGATGGCTTATCAGCTCGGCGGCGCTCCGGCCTACGCGGCAGTCGCTGCCAATGACGAGAAGCTGGTCTCACCGGGCGTTGCCGACCTGACCAAACTCTTGGAGGTTTATGGCCCGGCGGTGATCCTCCTGGACGAAACGCTGCACTATGTGGACAAGGTCTCCCAACTCGTCGGCGCTTCGGGCAATCTGGCCGACAACACGGTTGCATTCCTGCGCGAGATGACCGACGCGGTCCGCACCGCGCCGCGCAACATGATGGTGGTATCGCTGACCGCCAGCAGCCTGGAGCAGCTCAGCAGCGACGCGATGCATTGGCTTGATCACTTGAATCAGCAGGTGGCCCGTGAAGACACCAAACACACGCCGGTGGAACGGACCGAAGTGCATGATATCGTGCGGCGGCGGCTGTTTGAAAACGTAGATGAGAAGGCGGCAGCCCGCGCGAGCCAGGCCTACCGCGAGCTCTACATCGACGCGCCCGGCTTGCCTTCCTCGGTGCTGGGAGATGAGTACCAACGCCGGCTCGAACGCAGCTATCCCTTTCATCCGGAGTTGGTAGACATCCTTTACACCCGTTGGGGCGCCAGGGCGAAGTTCCAGCTCACGCGCGGCACGCTGCGTTTTCTCGCCTACGTGCTGGCCACCCTGTGGAAAGACAGGAACGGCGACACGCGCGTCCTCATTCATCCCATGGATGTGCCGTTGTCCGAGGTGAACCTGCGTGCGATGACGCGCGAGGTGTCCGGCGATCCGGCCTGGGAGTCTGTCCTGGGCACCGACATCGCCGGCACGACGAAGGACCAGCCGTCCAAGGCGCAAGCGCTGGACCTGGAATATCCCACGCCGGGCTGGCCCCGCCTGGCAGAAGGCATGGCCACGACGATCCTTCTCTACAGCCTGAGCGGCGGGGAGAAGCCACATGCACGATCCGATGAATTGCTGCTGGCTTGCACGCGTCCCGATCTGCTGGCGGCGCAGCGTGAAGACTCGCTGAAGCGCTTGCACGACCGGTTGCACTACCTCTACTACACCGAAGCTACAGACCAGTTTCGCAAAGAACCCAACGTCGTTAGCTTACAGCAGACCCATCGCGCCAACCTGCAAGGCTCTGACGAGGCCGACGCTTTCATCCGCAAAGAGGTCAAGGATCGCTTCCTGGGACAGGTCGGCAACACCGGCTTCGCCTGGTTCGACTTCATGCCCAAGAGCTCTGAGGCCATCCCGGAATCCGAGGATCTCAAGCTTGTGGTGTTGGGGACTGACTATCTTGTGAGGCAAGAGAAGCTCGGCGACAAGGCAAAACAAGCGCTGCTGGCCGTGGTGGAATTCCGTGGCGCGGGGGCGCGCATCAACTTGAACTCCCTGGTTTTCTGTCTGGCCGACGAGGAGGGGATGCGCCAGGCGCAGGATCAGGCACGCGAATACCTGAGCTGGCGGAAAATCCAGGACGATGCTGGTGAGTGGGAGCGCATCGGCGGCGCGCAACAGGAGATCGTCAAGCAGAAGCTGATAGATGGCAAGGGCGCTGTGTATAAAGCGATCCCCAGCGCGTTCAGTTGGGCCGGTGTGCCGACAGCGATCCCTGCAACCAATGGCGGCGGCTCGAAACTGGACGTGTCGCTGACAAAGCTGGGGATCTACGTCGCCGGCCAGACCATCGTTCAGCGCGTGTGGGACCGCCTGACGAGCAAAGGCGTCGACCAAATCCTGCAAGAGCTAGGCCCCGAACACATGCTTGAGCGTTACGGGCGCGATCTGTGGCCGGAGACGGAGCTTTGGGTCACGGAAGACCAGTTGTGGCAGCGGTTTTGCCGGCAGGTTGCGCTGCCTATGTTGGCAAGCCGGGGTGTATTGAAGGAAACGCTCAAGGCCGGTCAGCGGCTCGGCACCTTTGCCCTGGGACAGCTTGCCGACGAGAAGGCCGACCGCAACCAACGAGACAGCTACATCAACCTGTTCTTCAAGGAGGAGATGCCCCCCAACGTGCTCCTCCAGGGCCAGCGCTGGCTGGTCATGAAGGAGGAACTGCACCGCCGCTTGCTCGACAGTCCTGTGCCTGTGACCGCTGCGGACGTCCGGCCTCTACTGGAGCCGTATGCCGAACGAGGAAAGCCAGTGGAGGTGGGTCTCCTGGTGGACCAGGTCACCGGACTTCATAACGGCAAAGTGGATCCAACATCGGTTCGGACGGCCATTGCTGAAGCTGTCAAGAGCCAACATATGGTCTACAGCCTGAGCATTGACGGAAAGAGCCTGGCCGAGCTGCCGGCTCAAATCGAGGAGAACACTGCCGGCTTCTTCGTCCTGCCGACAGCCGGCGCCGAGCCGCCCAAGCAAGGCCGCGTGATCCAGGTTATAGGAGCTATCACCATCGGCCAATTGCCGCAGTTGTTCAACAGCCTGCTCAAGCCGTTGAACAGCCAGAACCCGGCCGAGTTCACCATCAATATTGAAGCCACTGTGCGGTACGACAAAGATCCCGGCAGCGCGTTCGACGCCACGCTGAAGGACAGCTTCAAGCAGGATCTGTTCCCGAATATCAAGGTGGCTGACAGCAAGGGGAACTGAGTCCGGCCATCCTCGTATGCCGGAGTTGCGCTGCGCAAGATCAGCGATCGGAGCCTGCTGACCCAGAATTCGGCCACGCGCAGCCCGACCTGGCTACTTGCCTTCCGCTTTGGTCCGATCCACGATGCGGTGTTCTTGTCTAAGGAATCGAGGCCGCTTGTTCATCGAAACCAGGCCTACCTGCCGCACAAAGGGTGGCAGCGCAATCATCGAAAACAGGCTCAACGGCAGACTTAGGGCGGCCCAGGATCCCGGCGCGGCACTTCACCTTGCCGATTCCATCGACGATCGGCAGCTTGTGACAGCTGAGCTGCTGCAAGGCCCGATCCAGGCGATTCTCATGCTTGGCCCGCGCCAGACGCGTCATCAGGCTTTCGAGGGTCAAGAACAGCACCGTGTGCGTGATGACGGGAGGTTTCGATGAACGGTCCGAGGTCGGCGGGTGATGACATGGCTCGGGTGGGCGGCATCTGCTCGCTGGCGGCCGGCGCCATCTTTCTGGCGAGCGGCGTCGCGTTCTACGCGTCCCAGGTGGGCCGCTTCGATTGGAGCTCGGTGGCTTCCATCAGCAATTACCTGCAGACAAGCCCTGCCGCCGGGCCGCTGTGGACTGCGGTCAACGGCGGCGCAGCGGTGGCCGCCTTTCTGGCAATCGCCGGCGTGTTGGGACTGGCAGATCGCTTGCACGCTGCCGATCCCGGCCTGGTGCGCTGGACAAGCACCCTGGCCGTCGTCGGTTACGCGATCCTCGCGGTGACCAACCTCGCGGACCTCTACCAGATCAGACGCCTGGCCGCCAGCTATCCATCACTGGATGCGTCCGCGCGCGCAGCCATCGAGGCCATCGGCACGAGCACCCTCGATCCCAGCCTGGCCCTGAGGTTCATCGCCCTCGGTCCGTGGTTCCTGACGGCCGGCTGGGTCGCCCTACGCACGCAGGTTCTGCCCAGGACACTGGCGCACCTAGGCATCGTCGCCGGCGGCGGGGCATTGCTGGCCGCAGCAGCGGGCTTGCTAGACTTGCCCGGGATCCCCTTAGCGCTGGCCGTGGGCGCTGTCGCCGTGGTGGTTCATCCCATCTGGCTGATCGGCGTCGGGATGGCCCTCAACCGCCAGCGCCGATGAGCCCTGGCCAGCCGATGCTCCCCAACCTGATTCAACACCTCGATCGCACCCGCCCTGCAGCAGACGAGCGCTGGCGCGGCTGGCAGATCACGCCGACAGCGGGCGGCGCCAACAACCTGGTGTACCGCGCCACCCGTCGCGGCGACGACTACGCCGTGAAGTTCACACTGCGCGACGAGCGCGACCGCGCGGGCCGCGAGTTCGCCGCACTCAGCGCACTCCAACAGGCCGGTCTCCGCATTGCACCCGAACCGATCTGGCTCGACCGCGAGCGGTGCACTCTGCCGGTGGTGGTTCAGAGCTGGATCGCGGGAGAGACGCTCAGCACTCCGCCACAGCGCGATTCCGAGTGGACCGCCCTGTTGGACCACTACTGCGCCATCCATTCCGTCACCCCGGACCGGACCGCGGTGGTCCTGGCAGCGGGTGTCGTCAACGTTTCCAGCGGCGAGGCGGGCAAGGCGCTGGTGTGCCGTCACGCGGCCAGACTGCCGGCCGAGGCGCAGCCGGGGCCGCTGCGAGACCTGCTGGCGCGCTTCGACGACTGGGCGCCGCCTTGCTGGCCGGAGCCGCCGCGCACCCTGGTGCGGGTGGACGGCAACTGGCGCAACTTCGTGCGGCGAGGCGTTGGCCTGGCCTCGGTGGACTGGGAGAACAGCGGCTGGGGCGACCCGGCGTTCGAGCTCGGCGAGCTCGCCGTCCACCCCGCGTACGAGGGCGTGCCAGGCTCGCGCTGGGACCAGTTCGCGGCCGGTTATGTCGAGCGCCGGAACGATCCGACCCTGATCTTGCGCGCCCGCACCTACACCACGATCATGCTCGTCTGGTGGGCCGTGCGCTGGGCGCGCTATCTGTATGAGGTCCCGCGTGGACTCGACCCGCGTCTGGTCAGCCGCCCCGCGGGTTGGCTGGCAGAGGTCGAGCGGTCCTACCATCGGTGCGTGGTGCAGGCGGAGGCGCGCATGGATGCGCGTTTTCCTGATCCGTGAAGCTTGTGCTATAGTTCACTCATGCCCGTTGCGCGCGGGCCCTGCTGCGAGCAGCTGCCAGATGCCAGGCCCTCCGCCCCCCGTTGCGCTGAGCTTGCAGCGCTGCCGCCATCGGTTGACGCACCTTGCCACGAAGGAGCCTTGCGGTGAACCACTGGATGACACCTCGACTCGCGCTGGTAATCCTGCTCTCCGTGACAACGCTGGCGACGGCCAACGCCGCCGGCGCGGCCCCCACGCCGCCAGCAAGCGGCTGGGTGCGCCTGATGTCGGAGGATTTCGAGGGCGCGTTCCCGTCCCCAGGCTGGCACATCGGCCGGACCGGCGACCCCTATCTCTGGGGCCAACGCAACTGCAACCCGCACCGCGGCAGCTACAGCATGTGGGGCGGCGGCGGCGGGACCCTCGGATCGCTGATTCCTTGCTCCGAAATGTACGTGACCGGGGTGGCGACCACGCTGTCGTACGGCCCCTTCGACCTGACCGGATGCACCGACGTCAGGGTCAACTTCGCGCATTGGTCCTGGCTGGGCAGAAACGACGTCCTCGGGGTCGGCTACTCGATCGACGGCGGCACGCTCTGGCATCTCGTGCCGATCTATGGCAACGCGGTGTCGGCCTGCGGGGGCTGGTGCGAGGAGTCCTTCAGTAAAGACCGCTGGACGATTCCGCTCTGCGGGCAGCCGAAGGTGTATCTGCTGTTTCGCTTCACCTCGGACTATGCCGACGTGAGTTACGGCGCCTTCGTGGATGATGTCGCGCTCGAAGCATACTACGAGGACGGGTCCCGCAAGACCTATCTGCCGCTCGTCCGGAGATAGTGGAAGGAAGCGAAGGAGGCGTCAGAAGTAGAGGCGCCGCATGTACTGGCGTGCGAACTCGGGGTGAATGGTCAGCTCCACGTAGGCTACGTCACGGGCGCGGCGGCCGGCGAACGCGCGGCGCTCGGCCGACACCAGCAGCTGCCTGGCGCCCGCGCCGGCCGCGTTGCCGACCTGGCGGAAGCGCACCAGCGGCAGCTCAGGAAACATCCCCGTGCGCACGGTGCTGGCAAGGTCCAGGTACGCGCCGAACGCGCCCGCCACGATGAATTCATCGATCTGGCCCGCGGCGATCCCGGCCTCGTGCAGCAGCACCTCGACTCCGACGCGGATGGCGGCCTTGGCCAGCTGGATCTCATTGATGTCCTTGCGGGTCACGACGATGGCGCGTCCGTGGCCGGTGGCCTCCTCGCCGGCCAGGAGATAGTGCGCCGTCCCGCCTTCGCCGCCGACCCGGGGATGGCCAGTGCGGAAGACCCCCTTGCGGTCGATTGCGCCGATGCGCAGCAGCTCGCTGATCGCGTCCATGATGCCCGAGCCGCAGATTCCCACCGGCGGCGCATCGCCGATGACTTTGAGCCGGGGCCGGCCGTTCACCGCAAGCTGCACGCGCTCGATGGCGCCGGGCGCCGCCCGCATCCCGTCGCGGATGTGTGCGCCCTCGAACGCCGGCCCGGACGCGCACGAGCAGCTCCAGATCCGGCCCCCGCACGCCAGGGTGACCTCGGTGTTGGTTCCGATGTCGACGGCGATCACGGTGCGCTGCGTCTCCCAAACCCCCGCGGCGAGGGCCATGGCGACATGGTCGGCGCCGACGTAGCCCGCAATGTTCGCCGGCAGGTGCACGTACGCGCCGGCCGCCACTTCCAGGCCGAGGTCGCGCGCCGGGATGTCCAACGGCTCGCTCACGGCCGGGATGTACGGGGCCCGGCCGAGCTGGTCCACCGGCAGGCCGGCAAACAGGTGGTGCATCGCCGTGTTGCCGACGATCACGGCATCGACGATGCGCTCCCTGGCCGCTGCGGCCGCTGGATCGGCGCGGCCGGCCTCGGCGCACAGCTCGGACACGAGGTCGTTGAGGGTGTCCACGACGCGCGTCCGCAGGGTTTCGCGGCCATCGGCGTGCTCTATCGCGTAGCTGATCCGGCTGACCACATCCTCGCCGTAGGCCACCTGCGGATTGACGGCGCCGGCCCTGGCCAGGGTGCGGCCCGTGGCCAGCTCCACCAGGTAGGCCGCGATCTTGGTGGTGCCGAGATCCACCGCCAGGCCGAACAGCGCCGCGCCGGACGGGGCGACCGCCACGACCTCGCCTCCGAGCATCGCGCCTGCAGCTCCAGCCGCTGACACAGCCGCTGCCGTGCGTCGCTCGCGGCGCACCCCCAGCCGCGCCGACCAGCCCTGCGCGCGCAGCTGCGCCGACAGCCCGCGCAGCACCGCGTGCCCGAACGCCGGCCGCGTGCCGTCAAGCGCCTCCACGGCGTCCTGCAGCCGCGTGGCGTCGGCCCGCAGATCCTCCAGCGTGGCCGGAGCGACAGTTATGTCAATGCCCTCCACGAGCGGCGCGACGGCGTGCTCGGCCGCCTCCCCCTCCAGCTGCAAGCGCTGCTGCGTGGCGAGGGAGTCGGGAGGAATCTCGACCTTGACATCGCTCAGGGGGAGCGCCTGGCAGGCCAGGCGGAAGCCGGCGCGCAACAGCTCGGGACCCAGCGCGTCCTCTTCCGTGGCCGTGGCTGCGGCAACGCGACCGGCCATGGGTCGCACCAGGCAGGTGTGACACCACCCCTCGCCTCCGCACACCGCCACCATCTCGATGCCGGCCGCGCGCGCCGCGTCGAGCAGCGTCTGCCCGGCCGCGAGCTCCACCCGGCGGCCGACCGGCTCCAGGTCGATCCGGAAACTCCTCTCAGCGGGGCTCTCGGCCATCGGGATCCTTATGGCGACAGGTGTCGCGCATGGAGCAGTAGTCGCAGCTCAGGCCGCTGCGCTCAATCTCGCGGCCCAGGCCGACCACCAGCGAGAGGGACTTCAGCGGCCGCATCAGGTAGCTGCCCGGCTCCAGCGAGACGCCGATCTCGCCGGCGTCCACTAAGGAGAAGATCTGCCGCTGCCCCATCTCCAGGGGCCAGCCGACCATGCCGGGGTTCAGCGGAATGCTGGCCCGGAGCCCTTCGACCGCCGCCAGCGCCTCGAAGCGACGACAGGCAGCCTCCGCCAGCGCCTCGGCGGCCGCGGCCGCGAGTCCTTCGAAGGCGAGCGCCTGCACCGGATCGGACTGCATCAGGTCGGAGATGGTGTGCGCCAGGCCGTCCCCCACCGTGCACACGGCGACGATCACTTCGCTGGCCGCCGCAAGGTGGTGCGCGATCAGCGAGCCGAAGAGCACGCCTCCACCTGCCAACTGCAGCTGCTCGTGGCGCAGTCCGACGACGGGGATGCGGCGGTAGAGCACCGCCGGCGAGAGCCGTGGGCGGCCCGCCTCGATCACCGCCTCGGCTGCGGCCACCAGTTTCGGCCGCCGGACGCGGATGACCGCGGGATCGGCGCCCTGGCCCCACAGCACCTTATCGGCGTCGAGCTCGAGCTGCCAGTCACGCAACACAGGCATCGTCTACCGGGCCTCCGGCGGATGCTGGCGGAAGTAGGACACCCAGCGTCTGGCGTAGCCATCGCGGCCTAACAGCAGATCGGCCGCCCGGATCGTCGCGGTCAGCTTGAGCGGATCGGTGATCACGCAGGTGGCGCCCATGCCGATCGCCAGCGCCAGAAAAGCCTGGTTGATCGTGTGCCGGTCGGGCAGACCGAACGAGACGTTGCTGGCGCCCAGGTTGATGTTGGCGCCGAAGCGGTCGCGCACCAGTTGGATCGTCTCCAGCGTCACGGCGGCGGCGTGGCTGTCGGCGCCGACCGTCAGCACAAGCGGATCGATCACGACGTCTTCGAGCGGGATGCCTATCGCGGTCGCACGGTCGATGATCCTGCCTGCCAGCGCCAGGCGCGCCTGGGCCGTCGCGGGGATGCCGTTGTCATCCATCGTCAGGCCGATCACGGCAGCGCCGCGCTCCTTCACCAGCGGCAGCACCCGCTGAAGCGACTTTTCTTCGCCGTTCACCGAGTTCACCAGCGGCTTGCCGGGCGCCACGGGCAGCGCGGCGGCCAACGCCTCAGGGTTGGCGCTGTCGAGGCACAGCGGCGTCTTGACGACCGAGCTGACCAGCTTGACTGCGGCGGGCAGCAGCACCGTCTCGTCAACGCCCGGTGCGCCGACGTTCACATCGAGCACGTCGGCGCCCCACGCCGCCTGCATTGTCGCCAGCTCGACCAACGGTTCCAGGCTGCCCGCTTCCAACGCCGCGGCGAGCTTCTTGCGGCCAGTCGGGTTGATCTTCTCACCGATGACCACCACGGGGCCGCCGGGGCGGATCTTGACCTGGGCGCCATCCGTGTACAGGATCGTCTCCATTGCGTTGCATCCTTCCGAATCGCCGAGATGTGGCAGCGGTCGCTGCTCACGTTTCTCCCTTGGTGTATGGCCGGCCCAGCGCCTCAGGGGCCGCCCCGCGGCCCGTGCGGAACCAAAGCACCACCAGGGTCAGAACGTAGGGCAACATCAGCAGGAACTCATAGGGGATGGCGCCCGAGCCGCGGCCGATCTGGCTCAAGGCCTGGATGCGGTACTGGACCGAGTCCGCCAGGCCGAACAAGAGCGCACCGACGAGCGCCCGACTGGGCTGCCAGCGGGCGAAGATCACGAGCGCGACGGCAATCCAGCCGCGGCCGCCCATGATCCCCTCGCGGAACATGCGCAGCTGCACGACCGTCAGCACCGCGCCGCCGAGACCGGCCAGCGCCGCGCCCAGCAGGATCGCCGCGGTGCGCGTCCGGTTCACGCTCAGCCCGGACGTCTCTCCCGCCGCGGGGTTCTCACCCATCGAACGGATCTGCAAGCCCCAGGTGGTGCGGAAGAGCAGGAACCAGACCACGAGCACCAGGAGCGCGGTCAGATAGACCGTCGCGTCGTGGCTGAACAGGATGGGCCCCAGCACCGGGATCGAGCTCAGGACGGGGAGCTGCAACGGGGGCAGCCCGTTGGTGCGCGCGGTCAGCGAGCTGAACGCCTGCCGGTAGAGGTAGTTGGCGATCCCCTGGCCGAACACCACCAGCGTCACGCCGACGATCACCTGGTCGGCGCGCAGCGTCACGCTCAACCCGGCCAGGATCAGGCCCATCAGCATCCCGGCCGCCATCCCGGCGGCCAGCCCCAGCCACGCGCTCACACCGGCCAGCGGCCCGGACTGCAGGGCATAGGCAGCCATGAACCCGGTCACCCCGCCGATGACCATCACCCCTTCCAGCCCGAGGTTGAGGACGCCGGATCGCTCGGTAATGATCTCGCCCAGCGTCGCCAGCAGGATCGGCACCGCAAGCCGGATGGCGGCGGTCGCCAACGCCACGACGAACGCCCAGTTCAGAATCAGGCCCCAGTCCACAGCCTCACCTCCGGTGCGCCAGCGCGTCGGCGGCCAGAACGCAGAGCACCACGATCGCCTGAATCGCGCTCGCCAGCGCGTCGGGCAGGCCGTAGACCACGTGCATCGTCTGCGCGCCGATGGTCAAGGCGGCGAAGAAGAGCGATGCGATGGCTACACCCACCGGGTGCATCCGGCCCAACAGCGCCACCAGAATGCCGCTGAAACCGTATCCGCCGGAGATGTCACCCTTCAGCCGGGTGTGGAGGGTGCTCACTTCGATGATGCCGGCGAGACCGGCGAGCGCGCCGCTGAATGTGAGGGCGAACAGAATAATCCGCTCCACGTTGATGCCCGCATAACGCGCGACGCTGGCCCGTGAGCCGACGGCCCTGAGCCGGAAGCCCAGCGGCGTGGACCAGAGGAGCGCGTAAACGATCGGGATAAAGAGGAGCGCCAGGAAGACGCCCAGGTGGATCCGGTTCCCCAAAAGAATCGGCATGCGCGCGGCCTGCACGAACTGGGCGCTCTCCGGCAGATAGCCGCCCGGCTGCTGCAGTGGGCCCCGCGCCACATACTGCACGAGCAGGATGGCGATGTAGTTCAGCATGAGGGTCGAGATGATCTCGCTCATACCGCGGCGCACCTTCAGCAGCCCGGCAAGCGCGGCCCATAGGATGCCACCGATCGCGCCGCCGAGCAACATCGCCGCAATGAGCAGCGGCCGGGGCCAGCCCGGAAAGGTCAGTGCAATCGTCCCACCGAACAGCGCGCCGATGTAATACTGTCCCTCGCCGCCGATGTTCCAGACACGCGCGCGGAAGGCTGCGGTGAGGCCCAGCCCGATCAGCAGCAGCGGCGCCGTTTTCAGCAGCGTTTCTTCGATCTGCCGCGGGCCGCCGAACGCGCCCTTGAGCATCACCGCGTAGGCGGCCACCGGATCGGCGCCTGCAATCAGGATCAGCAGCGCGCCGACGGCGAGGCCGGCCAGCACGCCGGCGAGCGGCGCGACCAACGCCGTCGTCCAGCCAGGCAGCCGCCGGGAGCGCGGAGGCGGCTGTGTTTCGGTCGAAGCAGCAGTCACGGCCGCGCCCCCTCGCCCTGCGACCCGCGCGCTTCGGGGTCGCGCCGCTCGCGCCGGGACCCCGCCATCATCAGGCCGATCCGGTTGATGTCCGCCTCTCCGGCTGGAACCACGCCGACGATCCGACCCTCGTACATCACGGCGATGCGGTCGCTCAGGGCGAGGATCTCGTCCAGTTCGGTGGAGATCAGGAGCACCGCCAGGCCGGCGTCGCGCTGTTCAACCAGCTTGCGATGGACAAACTCGATCGCGCTCACATCGAGACCCCGCGTCGGCTGCGCCGCCAGCAGCACCTTCGGCTGGCGCGCCAACTCGCGTGCCAGCACCATCTTCTGGGCGTTGCCGCCCGACAGGCTGCCGGCGGGCGTATCGACCGACGGGGTGCGGACATCGTAAGCGGCGACCTCGGTGCGCGCGTAGGCGGCGATCGACTGGCGGTCAAGCCAGCCGCGCCGCGTGAAGGGGCGCGCTCCGACGCGCTGCAGCACCAGGTTCTCGGCGACCGAGAAGTCGCGCAGCATGCCCATGCGGTAGCGATCGGACGGGATGTGGGCCAGGCCGGCGCTGCCGGTTGCGCGGGGGCTGGCATGCGTGGTGTCTTGCCCGCAGATGCGAATCTGGCCGGCCGTGGGCCGGCGCAGTCCGGCGATCGCCTCCTCGAGCTCGGTCTGGCCGTTGCCCGCCACCCCAGCGATCCCCAGGATCTCTCCCGCATGCACGTCGAGATCGACCTCGCGCAGGGCCGGCAGGCCGCGATCGTTGTCGGCGCAGAGGCCGCGCAGCTCCAGGCGCGGCTCCTGGACGCGCGCCTCGCCCTTGGACACGCGCAGCACCACCTCGCGCCCCACCATCATGCAAGCAAGGTCGTGCTCGTCGGTGCGATCGGTCGGGACGACCCCCACCACCCGGCCATCGCGCAGCACGCTGATGCGGTGACTGGCAGCCAGCACCTCGCCGAGCTTGTGGGAGATGAAGACGATCGACTTGCCTTCCCCGGCCAGTCGGCACAAGATGTCGAGCAACCCGCGCACTTCTTGCGGGGTCAGGACGGCGGTCGGTTCATCGAGAATGAGCACCCGGGCGCCGCGATAGAGCGCTTTCAGGATCTCGACGCGCTG
>CAYRFV010000152.1:0-13053 GCA_964423545.1 uncultured Anaerolineales bacterium
ACGGCGTGCACTGCGAGCCGGCCGGCGACAACATAGCCCATGTCGCCAGCCTCGACCTGCGCAGCAACAACCTCACCGGCGCGCTCCCCGCCGGGTTGGGCAGCCTGGCATGGCTGAAGCACCTCAACCTCGCCGCGAACCACCTCAGCGGGCCGATCCCCCCTGCGCTCGGTGGGATTGCCACGCTGGAGGGGCTGTGGCTGGACCATAACCTGCTGTCCGGCCCGATTCCCGCCGAGCTTCTGGCCCGCACCAGCCTCGTGCAGCTCCATCTCGGCCACAACCAGCTCGAGGGGCCGCTGCCGGGCTTCGGCAGCCTGACCAATCTCAGCGAGCTCTATCTGAACGACAACCGGATCAGCGGCCCCATCCCGGTGAGCATCGGCAACCTGACCAACGCTGGCGTGATAAGCCTTGCCGGCAACCAGCTCTCCGGGGCGGCGCCGGCCAGCGTGGGGCAGCTCCAGAAGCTTCACGGTCTCCATCTGAACAACAACCTGCTGGAGGGGCCGCTGCCGGCCACGTTGGGCAGCCTGCCCGCGCTGACGAGCCTGAACCTGCACGAGAACCGTCTGACGGGCTCCATTCCCCCGGAGCTGACTGGTCTGGCCGAGCTGCAGCAGCTGCGCATCGAGGACAACCAGCTCACCGGGCTGATTCCCGCCCCGGCAGCCAATCAGTGGTCGAAGCTGCAGCACCTCTGGCTGGGGAACAACGACCTGGAGGGCGCCCTTCCGCCGCAGCTGGGGAACCTGCCCGCCCTGCAGGTGCTCGACGTCTACGCCAACGCGCTCACCGGGCAGGTCCCGCCCGAACTGGGCAATCTGGACCGGCTCATCTATCTCTGCGCCAGTGATAACCAGTTGACCGGGGGGATTCCGGCTGAGTTGGGCGGCCTCGAGAGCCTGCAGTACCTCGACCTCTCCAACAACCGCCTGTCAGGCGCCATCCCACCGGAGTTGGGCAACCTGGCCAACCTGAGGCTGCTGGAGCTGCAGGGCAATCACCAGGATGACAGTTCGGGGCTGAGCGGGTCGGTCCCAGCCGAGCTGGGCAGGCTGGCCAATCTGACCACGCTCAACCTGGCCGGCAACCGGTTGGCCCAGGAGATTCCAGGCGAGCTGGGCAACCTGGCGAGCCTGGAGACACTGGACCTCTCGCGCAATGTGTTGAGCGGAGAAATCCCGCGGCCGGTGATGGAGCTGCCGAAACTGGCGCGGCTCGGCCTCGCGGACAACCAGTTGACCGGCGTGGTCCCGGGCCTCACTCAGTCGGCAACCGCCGCGGCCGCCGACGCGGCCGCGGCCCCCGGCCAGTCGGTCGGCCTTCGGCTGACGCATGCGGACTGGAGCCGCAACCGCCTGGAGGGCCGTCTCCTGCCCGCTGTCGGGCAGATGCAGCTTCTGCAGAGCCTGAAGGCATCCGGCAATCGCCTCTCAGGGCCGCTGCCGCCGCAGCTGGGCGACGCCAAGAGCCTGACGGAGCTCGATCTTTCGGACAACCAGATCGATGGCGCCATTCCGCCTGAGCTCGGCAAGCTCAAGAAGCTGCAGAAGCTGAACCTGGACGGAAACGCGTTGATCGCGGGCATCCCCGTGCCGCTGACCGACCTGCCGGAAATCATGGTGCTGGGCATCGCCAGGAACCAGATCAGCGGGACCATCCCCCCGGAGCTCGGGAATGCCACCAGCCTGGTCGAGCTTCGGCTGCACGACGATCAGCTCACTGGCCCCATCCCCGCATCGTTGGGCAACCTCAGCCAACTGCAGAAGCTCAGCCTGGCGGTCAACCATCTGACGGGCCCCATCCCGCCGGAGCTCGGCAATCTCGCCAGCCTGCGCGAGCTGGCGCTGCACGACAACGCGCTGAGCGGCGGCATCCCGAGGGCATTGGGCAATCTGCACAACCTGCAATCGCTGCACCTCAGCGGCAACGCGCTGACCGGTCCCATCCCGCCGGAGCTGGGCAATCTCGCCGGACTCGGCTACCTCGACCTGAGCAACAACTGCCTCACGAGCCTGCCGGCCGCGTTGGGCGACCTGACCGCGCTCTGGCTCCTCGATATCAGCCACAACTGCCTGCAGGGCGGCATGCCGCCGCAGCTCGGCAAGCTCACCGGACTGCAGAAGCTCTTCCTGCACGACAATCAATTGAGCGGCGACATCCCGGCCGCGGTCGGCGCCATGAGCCGCATAGACCAGCTCAATCTCACCAACAACCGGCTCACCGGGCCCATCCCGCCGGAGCTCGCCAATCTGCGTGAGCTCGGTGAACTCTCGCTCGGCGCGAACCGGCTGACCGGCAAGATCCCAGCCGCGCTCGGCAGCCTCTCCAACCTGTACGTGCTGCGGCTGGATCACAACCGGTTGAGCGAGGGCCTCCCCGGCGAGCTGGGCGATCTCAGTCGCCTCTTGCAGCTCTGGGTGCACGGCAATCCCCTGAGCGGCAACCTGCCCGATACGCTGTCCCGCCTGAACAGGCTGGATGACTTCGACTTCAGCGACACCCAGCTCTGCGAGCCGGGGGATGACTACTTCCAGGCCTGGCTCGAGCAAATCGCCAGGAACGGCACGTTGCGGACCTCCGGCCGCAAGTGCGTGCCGCCCCCCACCTCCAGCAGCATCTCCGGTGCGGGCGGTGCACTCTCCTCGCCCGGCGACGGCGTCGAATACGTGTTCCCGCCTGGCGCGTTCGACGCGCAGCGCGGCCTGACCCCGGCTGGAACCGCGACCGTAACGCACACGCCGCTGGATGAGGCTGCGGCGGCCGCGGCGGCCCCGCTGACCGGCATCCGTCACTGCTACGGCGTGGCCGCGGTGAACGGGGCCAACGAGCCGGTGCAGCCGGCCAGGCCCTACACGGTGACGATCACGTACAGCTACCTGGATCTGATGGCGGGCGGCGCGATCCCGTCCACCCTGGCGCTCTACCGCTGGGACGGCGCGGCCTGGCTGCGGGAGCCGACGAGCCGGGTGAACGCAGCGGCGCGTACGGTGACGGCCACGCCAGACCGCTTCTCGACCTGGGCCGTGCTGGGAGTGGCCGGCCACGGGACGATCTACCTGCCCCTGATCGTGCGCGGGTAGGCGCAGGCATGAGGCAGGAATCGGCCGGCTGCGGGTCGGCCCGGAGCGGCGCTCCGGCGGTGAGGTGACGGTGGCCGGCCTTAACCGCATCGCGGATCGGGGGCCAGGCGGCTTGGAGATGGGGAGGGAGTGATACTGCCGTGCGCAGGACCACACCTCCAGCCCCAACGCGTCTCGAGCCAGGCAGCAGAGCAGCGGCCGGTGCGCTGCCGCCAAGGGGTGAGCGAGCACCGCGCTGCCATAGGTGATCGGCCGCCCAAAGCAGCTCAGCCACCACGCGCGGCCGCTGAAGCGGCGCACAGCATCTTCACCAACTGCCGAGCTTCGCCCGTCAGCTGGTTCAGCCGTTCGGAGAGAGTCTCGCGTTTCTCGCCCGCAATCCCCAAGAAGAAGTCGTCATTCGGGTCGGGGGCCAGTCCAGGTTGATGCGCTAGTTTCAGCAGCGCCCCCCAGGGGAATCCATGTCGCTGCAGACCCAACACGGCGTGTTCATTGAACTTCGCTGAGTAGACTTTGTCGTCAAACAGGGTGGGACTCCGGCCCAGCGCCACTTCGACCAGCGCAGCGCGCAGCAGCAGCAGCTGAGCCCTGGCGCGGACGGCCAGATAGTGAGCGGTTCGTCGCC
Organism: uncultured Anaerolineales bacterium; assembly: GCA_964423545.1. Lineage (GTDB taxonomy): Bacteria > Chloroflexota > Anaerolineae > CG2-30-64-16 > CG2-30-64-16 > JALOOE01. The sequence continues at coordinate 3,712 of CAYRFV010000152.1, forward strand.
TGCGGACGATAGCCGCTTGATGCACTGCTATCTGTGCAAGCTCAAGGTCAAAACGGCTTTGTGCTTCGGCGAGCAGGGAGGGATCAGAGGCGTCGGCTTGCGCTCTGGATTTCAGGTGATCCATCAGAGCGGCGAGACTGGCGATCGGCGCGATAGGGGCTCCAGGGTGCGGGCGAACATACCAGTTGCGCAAATCGAGGGCGCCGGAGGCCACACAGCGCGCCAGACCTGCGATGTTGAGAGACCCCGCTTCGGGTGCGGGCAGGCCGTGAAGGACTTCGGCCAGCAGCGGTGTCATCATCGGTGAAAAGCGCATCGGTCCCAACCACGCCTTGCAGAAACTTCAGGCGGCGCTCCAGGCTGCACCGGATGGCCCAGAAGCTGCTAGTGAGCCGGCGCCGGTAGACGGTCATCACGAAGCCCAGCCCGCGACGCTCGTTCTCGTACTTCTGATAGAACTGGGTGATGTACTCCTCGATGCGGTTGTACAGCGCTTCTTCGTCAGGGCGCATCGGCACGCGTACGATATCCGGACGGCGGGTCGGCACGGACTCCTTCAGGATGCCCTTTTCGCGGTACCTGCGCAGCAGATCGCGGGTGTTGCGGTAGATTGCCCGGCTCAGGGGTGTGTGCCGTCGCGCCATCTCGATCACGTGCGGCCGGGCTTTCGGTCCAAGCTGGTTCAGGAGCGTGCCGCGCTCGCCGTGTCGTCGCGGCAATTCCTCGCGGGTCGCCCACTTGACCGGCCCGAGGTCGGCCGCAACCTGCTCGCGGAACACGGGATCCAACTCGCCGCCGGCCGCCAGATAGTCGTCCACCATGTCGAAGATGAAATTCCAATCGGCCTGACCGAACGGCTTGCGCATCTCGCTGAAGAAGCGCAGGAACGCGCCCTCGTCCGCGCCCCAGCGGCCGCCCATGCCCAGCACCGTGAGCAGGTCCCACACTTCCAGCGGATTGATCTGCATGGGAGTCGCGGTGAGCAGCAGCAGGCCGGCGTACTTGTCGGCCGCCTTCAGATCGTTGAGTAGTCCCAACAATCGGTTGGGCCGGGAAACCGGCTGCAGAAAGTCCTTGCGCCGCGCGTGATGCGCCTCGTCCACCACCAACAGATCCCAGGGCCGGGCCGCCAGCACCTCTTTGCGTCGGTCGCCGCGCTTGGCGAGCTGGCTGCTGGCCAGCAGCATATCGCACGCGTCCCACAGGTTCGCACCGTTGGCCAGCGGCAGCGGCCGGTCTTGGGCATCCAGAAGCTTGCCATCCTCGTAGCGCGGCATTTCCAGAGCGAATTTCTCGTAGAGCTCTTCCTGCCACTGGTTGAGGACCGACTTGGGGGCCAGGATCAGGCAGCGCTTGACCCGGCCCGAGATCAGGAGCTGGCGGATCACCAGGCCGGCCTCGATGGTCTTCCCCAGGCCGACCTCATCGCACAGCATGGCCCGGCCCGGAAACTCGGCCAGAATGTCGTCCGCGACGCGCGTCTGGTGCGGCCAGGCCGTGATGGCTGCGGTGGCTGCGCCTAACCCGGCCGCGCCCGGCAGATGCGGGGCATCGCGCACGAACTGGAAAAGGATGCGTTCAGCCTGTGAGCTCCCACCGAAGTACCGCAAGTTGGGATCCCTGGCACTCGGGGGAGACTCCCGGTGCTCCAGCGGGTCCCGCTCCGGGGCGTGGGATGGTCGAAAGACGAGCAGGCGGTCGCGCACGGCTTGTGGGATACTGAGGGCAACCCAGTCTGGCTCTTGACCCTGCCACAGCCGTTCAAAGTTCACGGCTACCTGGGCCAGATAAGCCTGAGTAGCATCCCAGGAGAAGTAAACGGAGAAGGTCTCGTAGTTCTTGCGCCAGGCCGTCTCCGACTCGTTGACGCTGCCCGAGAAGGCGATGCGATCTCCGTGCGCGTCGGTGAAGACGCCGGACTTGGGGTGATAGTAGTCTTGGGTCTGGCTGGCGGGCATCGGCACGCCGTGGATGTCGCGCGGCAGCACTACCCGGATTTCGAGCGTCCCTTCGGCCACCATCCAGGCCAGCACTTCCAACCGTTCGCGCAGCAGCGCATCGTGGGGATCCGGGAAGCGCTCCAGCAGCCGCGCTGTGACGCGTGCTTGCAGATCGTGACCCTTGCGGATCGCCTCGACATCCCCCTCATCTAGCGCGGCCCCGACCAGCAGCCGCATGTGGCCGCCATTCTGTATCAATCTCGCGACGCCAGCCGCCGCGACCGCCAGCGCGGACGAGCTGAAAAAGCCCGCGCTGCGGTCGTAGCGCACGCTGGCCGACAGCGCGGGGATGTAGAAGTTGGCCAGCGGGTCGTCGGCCGGGCCGTAGTAGATGCGGAAAGGGTGGTCACGCAGGCGGCGATAGATGGCCGCGCGCGTTAGGATTTCCTTGCCCTCGTTCGATGTCACCGTCGTGCGGATGAAGGCCGCAGGGCGGCCACCAGCCCATCCGCCACCAGCGTGGTCGCCAGCACGGTCAGCGCCAGCGCCGCGCCGGGGAAGACGAAGAGCCACCACGCCGTGCGAATGAAGCGCTGTGCGTTGCTCAGGAGCTGGCCCCAGCTCACCAGCGTCGGATCGCCCAGCCCCAGGAAGCTCAGGCTGGCTTCCGTCAGGATAGCGCCGGCGACCATGCGCGCCGCGCTGATGATCACTGGGGCAAACGCCAGGGGCAAGACGTGCCGCAACATGATTGCCCGCTCGTGTACGCCGACGGCCCGTGCGGCAACCACGTGCTCGCGGCTACGCACGCTCAATACCTGAGAGCGCAGCAGCCGCGCCGTTGCAGGCCAGAAGGTCAGGCCCAGCAACAGCGCGATCCAGACAATGTCGCTGCCCAGCAGCGAGACCAGCAGCAGCGCCAGGAAGAAGCGCGGCAGCAGTTGAAAGGTCTCAGTCAGGCGCATCAGGAGGTCATCCCAGCGGCCGCCAGCGTAGCCGGCGACCAGCCCCACCAGCGTGCCGATGACCGCCGCGGTCAGCGCAGTCGTCAAGCCAACGACTAGCGCCACACGCGCGCCGTATATCACGTTGCTGAAGGTGTCGCGGCCCAGGTCATCGGTCCCGAAGAGATGCAGCGCGGAAGGGGGCTGTAGCGCGGCGCCCGCCGTCAGCTTGGGCGGGAAGGGTGCGATCTGAGGGGCGAAGACCGCCGTGACCAGGACGGCCAGCGCCAGGGCAAGCCCGGCCGTTGCGCCGGGCTGCCGCCGGTAGCGCGCCAGCCAACCGCGTGCGTGGGTCAAGGCTGTCGATAGCCAGGACATCATGAGGAAGCCGGCCGATCGAGGCGCACGCGCGGATCAATGCGCGTGTATGCCAGATCCGTCGCCAGGTTGCCCAGCACGACCCCCAGCGCCACGACGAGGAACATCGCCATCAACAGCGAATAGTCGCGCGCCAGCGTGGCCTCGTAGAGCAGGCGGCCCAGGCCAGGCCAGGCGAAGACGATCTCGACCAGCACCGCGCCCGTCAGGAGCGCGCCCAGTTGCGCGCCGATCACTGTGACGATCGGCAACAGCGCGTTGCGCAGGATGTGGCGGCGCACGATCACCCGTTCCGCCAACCCCTTCGCGCGCGCCGTGCGTGCGAAATCCTCCGCGCTCAGTTCGCGCAGCGTCGTGTCGGTCAGCCGCACGAGCAGCCCCATCTCAACCAGCGCCAACGAGACCGCCGGTAGCACGAGATGATGCGCGATGTCCAGGATGCGCCGCCAGCCGGTGAAGCCGCCGCGCAGCGATTCCATGCCGTAGACGGGGAACCAGCCCAGGTGATAGGCGAAGACCAGGATCAGGAGCTGGCCGATCCAGAACACCGGCAGGGCATACCCCAGCGCCGCGCCGGTGCGGATGGCCAGGCCGAGGCGGCCCGCCGGTCGGCTGCCCGCGATCACGCCGAGCACCAGCCCGCCGGTGATCGCGATGGCCTGCGCGGTCAGCATCAGCAGCAGCGTGGCGGGCACGCGCTCGAGGATGACGGCCAACACCGGCTGCCCATACGCGTAGGAATAGCCGAAATCCCCCCGCAGCACGTTCAGGACGTAGCGCGCAAAGCGTTCCGGCGCCGGGCGATCCAACCCGAACCTGGCGCGCATCTCGGCGTAGTAGGCTTCGTTGCCGCTATCGCCCGCCAGGAGGGTCACCGGATCGCCCGGTGCCAGGTTGATCAGCGCGAAGTTGATCGCCAGGATCAGCAGCAGCACCGGCGCTAGTTGCGCCAGCCGGCGCGCCAGGTAGGTCGCCATCTAGCGCGGCTTGTCCGACCAGGCGTACTCGGCCAGGCTGCTCGTCCACGGCCGCACATCGTGAATCTGAGCAGGGTGAGCATAGGCCCCTTCTGACTCGTAGAGCCAGAAGTATGGCAGGTCGCCCACCAGCAGCTTTTGCAGCTCAGCGTAGATCGCCTTGCGCTTTTCGCGATCCACCTCGGCCACGCCGCGGCTGAACAATTCATCGGCCTTGGGATTGCGATAGGCCGCGCCGTTGGAGAAGAGCACCGGCTTGATGTTGGTTGAGTCGAAGGCCCGCCGCACGCCGATCTCCGGGTCGGGGCCGTTGCAGTAGGAAGCGTAACCCAGGTCGAAGTCGCGCTTGACGAAGACCGTCTGGTTGGCCTCGTTGAAGTCCACGATCCTCAAGTCCAGGTTGACGCCGACCTGAGCAAGGTTCTCCTTCAACACCTCGGCCATCTTCGCCACGGTGTTCGGGAACACGGCGGTGAGCTTGAAGCGCGTGCCGTCGGCGCCCTTGGGCAGCCCAGCCGCGTCGAGCAGTTGGTTGGCGTTGGCCGGATCATAGGCGAACGCGGGCAGGCTGGGGTCGAACGCCCACAGCGTCGTCGCCAGCGGCCCGCGCGCCGCGCGGCCCTGGCCGAAGAGCACCTGCTTGACCATGCGCTCGCGATCAATCGCCAGGTTCAGCGCCTGGCGCACCTCCAGCTTGTCCAGCGGTTTGCGCTCCAGGTTCGGGATCACCGTCTGGATGCAGAACGAGCCGCCTGCGCCAGCCGGGCTGCGGCCCACGGTGATACCGGGCAGCTTGCTCACGCGCTCCACCTCCGCGCCCGGCACGCTGACATAGTCCACTTCCCCACGCTCGAACGCGGCCATCACCGTGGCGGTCTCCGGGATGATGGAGAAGATCAGCTTGTCGAAGCGCGGCAGTCCGGGCTTGAAGTAGTCCGGGTTGCGCTCCATCGTGACCTGCTGGCCCTTTTTGTACTCCACGAACTTGAATGGCCCCGTGCCGACCGGTTTGAGGTTGGCGGGGTTGTTCTGCGGGTCGCTGCCCTCGTACAGGTGTTTGGGCAAGATCGGCGCCTCGATGACGTTGAGCTGCTGCAACAGGGGAGAATACGGCGTCTTGAAGCGGAAGACCACGGTCAGGTCGTCCGGCGTGTCAATTCCGTCCAGCACGGGTTCGAGCCCGGTCTTGGTGCGGGCGTGGAACTTGAGCAAGAGTTGCTCGAAGGTGAACTTCACGTCGGCGGACGTGAACGGCTTGCCATCGTGCCACTTGACGCCGGGGTGCAGCTTGAAGGTGTACGTCTTGCCATCGTCTGAGACTGTCCAGCTATCAGCCAGGTCGGGCATCGGCTTGAAATCCTTGTCCAACGCGACCAGGCCGTTGTAAAGCGAACCGGCCACGAAATGGAGCGCCCCCGAGGTGCTGATGGCCGGATTCAGGGCGCCGGGATCAGTGCCGGCGGCGACGACCAGCGTGCCGCCCTGCTTGGCGGCCGGCGCGGCAGTGGTCGTCACAGCCCGGGTTGTCGCAGTTGGCGCAGTAGTCGGCGCCACCGCAGCGGGCGCGGTAGTGGGTGCAATGGTTGGCGCGGCCGTTGGCGGAGCTGCGGCTGGTGGAGCGACAGGCGCCGCCGGTTGGCAGGCGACGGCCAGGCCGAGCAGCGCCAGCAGCGCCAGTAACGCTGACAACGTCCGAGTGATGCGATGCTTCATGGTGGTTCTTCCTTTCCGAGATGTGTGGTACAAGCGGGTTCGATCACCAGCCGCGACCATACGCCGGCCCATAGCATTCCGGGCAGATCGGCTGGCCATCGCGCAGATGGGCGCGGGCTTCCATGACGCCTTCACCGCACTGGCTGCACGGCACGCTCTTGAAGATGCGCGCCCGCTCGGGCAGCGGCGCATCCACCCAGCGGATGTCGTAGAGCTCATCGTCGGTCGCTGTCTGCATACGTTCCAGCGCAGCCTGGCGGCGTTCTTCGGGTGATCTGGTCGGGTCGGGCGCGGTGGCGACGTAGCGAAGCGCAACGCGCAGCATCTTCCCATCCGACCGGCGGCCGAACGTGAACACCTGCTTGCCCCAATCGCGCAGGATCAGGTTGCCCTTGCCCGCGGTGCAGCCCGTGAGCACCTGCACAGCATCCACGCCGCAGGCGTCGTTCTCGCAGATGGCGACCAACTCCTCATCTTCAGCCCGCTCGATGCCTAACTCCCGCAGCGCGATCTGCGCCGCGCGGTAGCCGATCATCAGCCCGGGGCAGAAGTGGCCGTGGAAACGCGTGGCTTCTTCGATGGTTTTCACGAGTATGCTCCTCCTGAATCGTCAAGTCGGTTTGTAAGCCACCGTCAGCGTGCCGCCGACGCCATCCGGCGACGCGACCGTCTGCGGCGGCGCGAAGCCGGCCGCAGCGAGCCACGACGCCCAGTCGCCGCGCGTGTCGAGGCCGCCGGACTCCGTCGCCAGCAGCATTTGCAGGGCGAAGATGGCGGCTTCGGGCGGACCAGCCCGGTCGTCGTCCAGCACGAAGTCGCGCAGCACGATCCGGCCGCCGGGGTTAAGGCAGTCGTAGACCTTGCGGATCAGCGCGGGCCGGCCCGCCGGCGGCTCGCCGTTGAGCACGCCGAAGACCAACGCCACGTCATATCCCGCGCCCAACCCTTCGCGCTGGAAGTCCCCCTCCTGCACCGTCACGCGCTCCGCCAGCCCGGCCTGCGCGATGAGCTCGCGCGCGTGCGGCACGACCGCGGGCAGTTCGAATACCACTGCGGTGAGGCGCGGGTGGCGGCGGGCCAGCGCCAGGCTATAGGCGGCGTGACAGCCGCCCACATCGATCACACGCAGCGGCCGATCGTCCGGCAGCGCCAGCGCCTCTGCGATGAAAGGCGCGACCGGCCGCGCCATGTCATACAGGCCATAAACGAAGTTGTGGGCCCAATCGCCGGCCTCCTCGTCGCGGCGATCCTCCTCCGGTCGACGACCGGTGCGCACCGCATCGGCCAGGCGGGCCCAGCGGCGATAGAACGCGGCCTCCAGCCGCAAGCTGCCGGCCATGGCGCCCGCGCCGCCGCGCGTCAGGCATGTCCCGGCCAGCGGGCTGTTGGCGAAGCGGCCGTCGCGTTTTTGGAGCAGGCCCAGGCTGGCCGCGGTGTTCAGCAGCAGGCCCGTCCCGCGCGCGTCGCATGCGATGGCCGCAGTGATTTCTGCCTCGGTGGCTGCGCCCGCCGCAATCGCCTCGAAGACGCCCAGATCAACGCAGGTGATCAAGACCTGCGATACGCGGTAGCCGTGCGCCAGCTCCGAGACCTGGCGGCGTAGTTGCAAGACAGCCAGCGGATCGGTCGCCTGACTGGTTTCGAAATCAAGCATGCGGCGCCTCATCGATCAGATCATTACTCGCAATCAGAGGATAGCGCGCCAGGTGCGCGTTCAGCAGATCAAGAAAGTTCTGTGCAACCATGATTGGTTCCTACAGCAGTCCGTGTGGCTTCTGCCCGATCACCAGCGTGTAGCGCTCTTCGTCCCCCCGGCTGTTCGGCATCCGGTAGAACTCGTGCGCTTCGTCAACCGCGATGCCAGCTTGCGCGAGCAGCTCCCGCCAGCGCGCCATGTCGAAGCTGGGCCGGAGCGGCTCGACGGAGAAAAGCCAGCCGCCGGGCGCCAGCACGCGCGCGGCTTCCGCCACCACGCGGCCGGCGTCCAGCTCCGCCGAATGATGATGCAGCACCCAGCCGATCAGCGCCGCGTCGAACATCCCAGCCCTGAACGGCAACCTCTCGCCCTTGGCGGCCGCCACAGGTCGCAGGCCATCTCGGTGCATCAGGCGTGCGCCCAGGTCTGTCGGCTCAACGTAGACCGGGGTCAGCGCTGCGTCGTCGTACAGCGGCGCCATGCGTCCCCACCCCGCGCCCACATCCAGCAACCAGTGGCCTGCACCCACCTGGCGCAGAGTGGCGCGCAAGAGCGCGAATTCGGCCTGCTCGGCCTCGGTTTCACGCGCGGCGTCGCGCAACGCGTAGCCGATATACTCATGCAGCGTCGCCTCCCAATCCGTGCCGCGCTGCTGCACGATGCTGCACACCCAGTAGGCGTAGGCTGTAATCGTATTCTCCAGGTCGGCCCCTGCGGGCAGTTGGCCGGCCAGCGCGTCGCGCAGCCGCTGGCGGGTCAGGTCATAAAGCGCAAGAACATCGCCAGTATGCTGTCCTGACACCCCATCATCCGTCATGAGGATGGTGGTCATGCGCATCGTGATGATGGCTGTGTGCCCCAGCTGCCAGCGGTCCGCCCAGCTGCGCCAGCAAGGTCTCCAGATCGCAGTTCACGCCTGCCAGCTTCTCGACCGCCGCAGCCAGATGTTCGGCTGCGATGTCGGTCATGGACATGATCACCTCCGTCAGGCAAAGAAAAAGGTCACGGTCATTGGCGTGGGACAGGTCATACTCTGACCAGTGCGGCAGCAGCACGCGCAGCTTCGCGATGTCGGTTAAGGACATCCCTCACCTCCGGTGCTTGAAAACAAGAAAGGCCATGCAGGAACATGCGGCTTCAAGCCGGGCATGACCTTCATGGCCTCGAATCAGATGTGTGCGGTTGTTCGTCATCACCTGCCTGGCGCTTTTGGAAGCGCCAGGCATGAAAACGTTATCCTGGCGCTCCTGGCTCCGGCAGCGACGTCACGTAGATGCGGTGCTTGAGCAGGTCAATCCTGTCAATGCGCCCACGCACCAGCTTCTGCTCGCCCAAGAGGGATGCAAACAGCAGCAGATCCCCTTCCGGTCGCACCTGCATGACGTCGCGCATCAGCACGTGCTCGCCGTCGGCCGCCGTGACCAGTACAGTCGCTTCGCACATGGGATGACCTCCAACAAAGAAAAAAGACCGCCGCGCCCAGACCTCATGTCAGGGGCAGTAGTCTTCATGACCTGATACCAACCTCAACCAAGTCCAAGCAGCTTCATGCCGTTGGACACCAAAAAGCATACCGCAAACGCGCCACGCTGTCAACAACACGGCTCATGTCGTCGCGCCAGACCGTCCGCGCTCGCGGATGACCGCGATGGCCGCGCTGATCTGCTTGGTCAGCGCCTTCCACTCGATGCCGA